>JANXUJ010000119.1 GCA_025356295.1 Cyanobacteriota bacterium | reverse complement strand
ACAAGTTTAGTGCCATCAGGAAAAGTCGCTTCCACCTGCACATCATGAATCATTTCTGATATGCCTTCCATCACATCATCACGGCTCAACAAAGTTGCACCATAAGCCATTAATTCGGCAACAGTACGACCTTCTCTCGCTCCTTCCATAATCTCGGCGGTGATAAAGGCGATCGCTTCGGGATAATTTAACTTTAATCCTTTAGCTTTACGCCGTTCTGCCAAGAGTGCGGCTGTAAAAATCAATAACTTATCTTTTTCTTGAGGCGTAAGCTGCATGAATAGTTACCAAACTCTAGGTACAGATATCACTCTATTTTTATAGGATACACGCAAAAGCTGCCAAATTTGCTGAAACCATTTACGCGCATCGCTAGACGAGTCACCACAATAACGACAAACTACCCCTGATAGAGATCGCGTTACTCCCGATATTCCTTGATAATGCCCCTGCGCCCAAATAGAACGTATCTGAGCAATTAACTCTGGCTCAACATTTGCGCCGACAAAAATAAAACTAGCAGCAATCGCATATCCATTTAAAGTATTGGGGCTTTGTAAAGTTTCAAGATTGCCATGGAGATGTTGCCTATCTATCCACAATGGCATTTGGTCACGCCATACTTCTGTATGCGATCGCCAATTACCATCCAGAAATTTTTCACCGCGTGCTGTGCGCCCAAACCTGACAATTTCCCATATCATACAGGTTGCCAAAGGGGCAAGCTCAATTCTTGTTGTTTGGCGATGTTGCGATTCTGCGAAAGCGATCGTTTCCTGCGGGAACCATTCTAAACTCGCACCTTCGTCAATGCGAATATCTGTGTTTTGAAGAGATTCTGCACCATTACTACGATAGATTTTGCTAGCGGTTGCTGTAGTAATTAGAGCTTGAGTATGGGGCTGGAGATGGATTTTTGCGGAGAGGCGATCGCCACCTACAAAACCACCTGCGGTATGTAGCAATATGCAATGACAAACCTCTTCGCCTTCTGGATAAAGCGATCGCTGCACTTTATAAGGCGCAACAGTATAACTACGCGTAAGTAGAGTTTGCTGATTGCGTTTGGCAAATTCTAATTCTAATTCCCCTATCCATTGTTTACCCATAAATAATCTGTATCAATTTTCTATATCAATTTATAGTTGCTGGCATGATATTTTCACTCCCATCTTAAGTTATTTTATTCCAACAAAAAAAAGAAATAAGCTCTTAAGATAAGTCTTGATTTTTACGGTATGCTATAACGAAACTTTAGCGAATCGCACTTTAATAAATTGGTGACAGTAAAGTATAGACTGGCGATTTTATTAACCCTAGTAATGGGTGTAATGGGTTTGTCTAATATTTTGCCTAGTTTAGCGGCGATCGCCCAATCCCTCTCTGCACCAGCAAATCAATTACCCACTCAATTACCAACATTGCCTGAATCTCTATCTCCTCAACCTGATCCAAGTAAATCGCCACAAATCAAATCACCAGAAAGGCAACTCGCACCATCATCTATACCTTCCCAATTACCCGAAGCAGATGTAATCGTGCGGAAGATTAAAATTTTAGGTAGTACCGTTTTTTCGGAAGGAGAACTACAGCAAGCAGTTGCATCTTATTTAGGGAAAACTGCCAAAATTCAAGATTTATTAGCAATTCGGGCGGTAATTACCGATCTTTATGTCAGTAATGGTTATCTAACTTCAGGCGCATTTCTACCCGTGCAATCGCAAGACTTCAAAAATGGCATCATCTCCGTTCAAATAGTCGAAGGTGAATTAGAACGAACTGAGATTAGTGGATTGTCACGATTGCAAGAAAACTATGTGCGATCGCGAATTGCTGAAGCAGGTACAAGTCCAGTTAATATCCGTAATCTAGAATCAGGATTACAACTTCTCCAACTCAATCCATTATTTAGTTCGGTTCGTGCCGAACTCAAAGCAGGTCGCAGTGTCGGACGCAGCATTTTAGAGATAGAACTCAAAGAAAGTAAGCCTTGGATAAGTTCGCTAACACTAGAAAATCGCGAATCTCCCAGTGTCGGATCATTCGGCTTATATGGCTCAGTGGGCTATCGTAATTTGACAGGACTAGGAGACACGCTAAACATTGATGTCGGTAGCACTGAAGGAACACGCAAGTATGGAATTCGCTATGATTTACCTCTAAATGTCAAAGATGAGCTGCAATTTCGTTACAATTACAATAGCAGTCGCATTATCGAAAAACCATTCTCATCGATTGATATCAATAGCCGATCGCAAGCTTTGGCAATTGGCTACCGATATTTTATATTTCGTAATCCTAATAGTGAGCTATCTATAGGATTAGATTTTGAACGGCGTGAGAGTCAAGATTTTTTGCTTGGCAATATTCCCTTCTCTTTTTCGGTTGGTGCCGAAAATGGTCGCACTGTTGTAAATTCTTTAAGGTTTAGTCAAGAATGGGTCGAGCGAACTACTAACCAAGTCCTAGCGGCGCGATCGCAGTTTAATCTGGGACTAGGAATATTGGGAGCAACAGTTAATGATTTAGGAACTGATGGCAGATTTTTAAGCTGGCAAGGACAGTTTCAGTGGGTGCAAGCTTTAGAGAAAGATACAATCTCCGTATTTCGATTGGGAACGCAACTAACTAGCAATTCACTATTACCAACTGAGCAATTTGGCATTGGCGGTGTAGATACAGTTCGCGGCTATCGTCAAAATTTATATACGGGTAACAATGGTGTCGTTGGTACAATGGAAGTACGGTTGCCATTATTGCGAAATGAGGCGATCGGACTAATCCAAGTCGTTCCATTTATCGATGCTGGCACTGTGTGGAGTAACAATCCTAATAGCTTTTCAGGATTCTTGGCTAGTACAGGATTAGGCTTACGATGGGAAGCTACGGCAAATTTGCGCGCCAGACTAGAATGGGCGGTACAATTAGTTTCTGCAAACGTTTCAGGAAATGCCGCACAGCCTCAAAGCATTATATTTTCCTTGCAATTTACTGGTTTTTAACCTATGTCATCTAGATCGACTAATCCTTCGCATATTGGACAGAAATTTCTACCCTGGCTAGAGGCTTGCGCGATCGCTGCTTGGGGAATCGTCCTCACTAAACTTTGGCTCTCTGGTCAACTATTTCTCTTAGTCCATCCCAACTACATTCCCCTGACCGCGATCGCTGGTTTAGGACTAATCGCGATCGGTGCGGTCGAGGCCTGGCGGGTAGTCCAACGGCGGCGTTATTCCTATACCAATAACAATCAACAGCATGTAACACTGATTAAGCCATCTTTGAGCAGTAGCTTACTTTTGATTGTGGCGATCATTGCCTTGTTCATCAATCCTCGCCCATTTACGAGCGAAAAAGCGATCCATCGCGGCGTAATTGATAATGTTGCGGATGCCAGAACCATTCCCAAATCGTTTCGTGCGAGCAATCGCCCCGAAGAGCGTACTCTTGTCGAGTGGGTACGCACCATCAGTGCCTATCCTGAGCCTGATGCTTATAAGGGACAAAAAGTGAAATTTACAGGATTTGTTGTCCATGCTCCCGATCAGCCTGACAATGAATTTTTGATTACACGCTTTGTGATTACTTGCTGTGCGGCTGATGTCTATCCTGTCAGTTTGCCGATCAAGATTAGCGAAAGTCGTGCCAAATATCCGCCCGATCGCTGGTTACAGATAGAAGGTCAAGCGGATGTCGAAACCACAAATGGAAAGCGTCAAGTCGTGATCGTAGCCAGCAACATTACCGCGATCGCTGAACCAAAAAATCCATATGATTACTAAAATTCCAAAATAAAAACTCCAGAATAAATCAGCAAGCCGCTTTTACTCTCAAGCTGGCATCAGCTATAAAAATTTGGTATAAACTAGGACTAGATGTTATCACTGAGCTAAATTTATGATCTTTAAAACAATTTCTCTCGCTGCTACAAGTCTCCTATCAGGATTATTGCTTGTCTCGGCTAGCGCGATCGCTCAAAGCACACCCTCAACGACACTTTCCGAACAAACTCTCCGCGAAGCACAACAACAAGAGCGATCGCCTCTTAGTGTTGGTGGTAGCAATCTCAACTTATTGCAACTGATTAACAACATCAACCTCGCTGGCGGTAAATCTGCTGAACAGTTTCGCGCTAACCAATCAGAATCTCTCGATGAGGCGGTCTCCACTTTTAGAAACCAACAACGCCGAGAGATCAATTTTTCTATTCCTAATAAATAAGTTTTTTTTCTAATATCTCATCAAAAAATCACTTACTTTAAGGTTAGAAAATTTTCCAGCGCCGTAACCATTGATGGCGGCCAACGGCGAATGTTTTTGACCCAATCAATATCACGATATCGGGGATCGAGGTTTAGTACAGACACCCAGTTACTTTCGGCTTCACCTTGCTTGTGATCTGCCCATAGCGCCGCCGTCAGAGCTGCGCGAACATCCGTAAAGTTGGGATATTTGCGTAAGATATTTTTCATTGCCTTAATTGCCACATCAGTCTTGCCAGTTTGAGAACCAACCTGATACAAAGCGATCGCATTATTCCCAAAAGCAGTACTAAACCGCGAATTGACATTCATCGCCGTTTGATAATCAGCGATCGCCTCATTCCATTTGCCTAAACCCGCTTTAGCATTACCACGATTGTTGTACGCTGCCGCATCTTTAGGATCAATTTCAAGAACGCGATTATAATCCGCGATCGCTTCTTCCCATTTGCCTAGTCCTTCCAGCGCCGCGCCACGATTGAGATAAGGATCAGGAAAATTTGGCGCAAGTTCTACGGCTTTGTTATAGTCTTCCAGCGCTGATTGCGATTTATTTTGACTGATTTTGGAGTTGCCACGATTGCTCCAACCTGCGGCATTGTCTGGATAGAGCTTGATCAAATCTGTCCAGTAGCTCTCTGCTTCTGCAAACTCACCTGCATCTGTCGCCGCAAATGCTTTTTTGACAAGTGCATCAAGTTGATTAGATTCTGCTTCAGTAATACCGATTTGCGCCTGTACTGGTGCGATCGCCACAGGATTAAAAGTTAAAAATAAGATTAGGAAAAATGCAAATATCAAACGCATGACTATGTAGCTCTTAGGCTGTACTTATTGATTAAGTGTTAGAAAAATGTTTAGAAAAAAGAAGAGTGCTTCACGCTCTTCTTTTTTATTTTAAGCCATGACCATGCCGCCATCGACATTAAACACTTGTCCTGTAATGTAAGCTGCCGCAGGATCAGCCGCCAAAAATCTCACCATGCCCGCAATATCTTCAGGTTGACCATAGCGTCCCAGCGGAATAAATTTGAGAATATCATCGGTGTTCTTTAAATCTGCGGTCATATCAGTGGCGATAAATCCAGGAGCAACCGCATTTACGGTAATACCGCGACTAGCAAGTTCCTTGGCAACGGTTTTAGTAAAGCCAATCACCCCCGCTTTAGCAGCGCTGTAATTTGCTTGCCCTGGATTGCCCATTTGTCCAGCAACAGAAGCAATATTAATGATCCGTCCCGATTTTTGCTTGAGCATAATCTTAGATACCGCACGGGTTGCTAGAAATACGCCCGTCAAGTTCAAGTCGATTACTGATTGCCAATCTGCTAACTTCATGCGGAGCAGAAGTGTATCGCGAGTGATGCCAGCATTGTTTACTAATATATCCACGCGCCCCCATTGATCGATCGCTGATTTGATCAAGCTATCAACTTGCTCCTCGTTGGAGACATCGGCATGAACTGCGATCGCCTCACCGCCATTACCATTATTCAAATTATTAATCTCAGCAACAACCTCTTCAGCGGCGCTAGCCGAACTGGCATAGTTAACCACAACTTTTGCACCTTCAGTAGCGAGTGAAATGGCGATCGCCCGTCCGATCCCTCTAGATGCACCCGTCACGATCGCCACCTGATCTTCTAAAAATCCCATGCTTATATTCCAAATTCAATAATTTATTTCTTATAGTTTGTACTTCTCTTGACGAGGCACAAACCTAAATAAGCTTATAACAATCCAAAACCGCGATCGCTCTTCTCAGAAATCAACCGAGAAATCAACCCAAAAATCAACCCTTAACATCGCGTCAATGTCGCAATTAAACTGCTTTGATTTAGTTGTGAGCGATCGCTATAAGTTAGCGAGTTATGTGATTCCTTGCAGTGCTTGGATCGCTTGTTGAGTGCGCTTAATCCATTCGGCATCACGATTTTCTTCATATAGCTGCAAAGCTTCTTGATAAGAGCGAATCGCGTTACTAACTTCACCCTTAAGCGTATATAACGCGCCCAATCCAAAATGCGCTTTAGCAAACTTTGGATTTAAAGACATAGCCTTGAAATAGGCGGTTTGAGCTTCGCCTAACTTACCGCGATCAGCATAGGCAAGTCCCAGACTGGTGTAGTCCACCCATAGGTCTTCTTTGCCGATCGCAATCGTTTTTTGAAAAGCAGCGATCGCTTCTTCACTATCACCCTGCGATCGCAAAAGGTTGCCGAGATTGCTATAAGCAACTGCATTTTTAGCATCCAGCGCGATCGCCCGCCGAAATGCAGTAATCGCCTCAGAATTACGCTTCTGGTCAGAGAGAACACGACCAAGATTGTTATACGCAGCAGCATAACTAGGATTAATCGCAATCGAGCGCTCATAAGCTGAAATTGCCCCTGTGAGATCACCTTGTCTGCGTAATGCTAGCCCTAAACCATTAAAAGTACTTGCTACGCGCGGATTGATTTCCGTACTACGTCTAAATGCTTCAGAAGCTTCAGGAATATTTTCCTCACGCAAAAAGACGCTACCTATGGCAGCATAAATATCAGCATTACGAGAATCCTGCCCGATCGCTTTCCGAAAAGTGGCGATCGCATTTTGACGATCGCCTAATTGGTTATAAGCCAAGCCGAGGTTGTAATAAACATTCGGAAAATTAGCATCTATAGTTATTACCCGCTTGTATGAGTCGATCGCGCCCATATAGTCACGGTCTTCATACAGCGAGATTCCCATTGCAAAATGAGCAACTGCGTATTGAGGTGCAAGCTCGATCGCTTTGCGATAAGAAGCGATCGCCTCCTTGCGATTGCCTTGTCGCCTGAGGACAGTGCCTAAACCATTATAAGCAAGGGCATATTTAGGATCAAACTCAATTGCTTTTTGAAAAGAAGCGATCGCCCCTTCAATGTTATTGCGGCGCTCATGGGCTAGCCCCAAATTGTAGTAAGCAGGAGCAAGGTTAGTCTCTGCTTTGCTAAATTGAATGAACTGATCGTAAGCCGTGATTGCCCCACTAGCATCCCCCTTTTGATAAAGCGCAATCCCCAGCCCGTAATAAGCAGGCGTATAGCTTTTATCGATCAAAATTGCTTGACGATGAGCGTCAATTGCACCTTGAATATCCCCTTTTTGGCGCAATGTCACGCCCAAACCATAATAAGCAGGTACAAATTCTGGACTTGCCGCGATCGCTTGTCGATACAAATCGAGGGCGCGATCAAGTTGATTCTGCTCTCTCAGCGCATTAGCGCGTTCCACCAGCTTAATCGGTGGATTTTGATCACTTTGAGCAATCTGAATAATTGATTTGGGTAAATTTTGGGCTAAGGCGATCGAGTCAAGAGCAGGAGCGAGACTGCACATCAGAGGAAAAAGCCCTAATACTGCGATCTTCGTAATTGCGGTTTTGATCATAATTAATATTGCTTGTAGCTTTCTCCTGCTATGAAAAGTTGTCTTGATCTATCACACCACCTCAACCACTTTATCAAGAAATCTCATCAAAATAAAGCTTAGCTATACTAACGCTCAATCCAGACAAGAGTACGAGCCTCTACACCATTACTTTTCAAGACATTCGCGATCGCCACACTCACATCTCGATCCGAACCATTTTTATCTAATCCTAAATTCCACTTTGTCTGGAAATCTTGATATGACAAAGAATAAGCTTGACTATTGGTATCTGTGTAATAAATCTGACCCGAATCTGCTCCCGTCACCACAATCCAATGCAAAATAGGAATCGAGCCGACATATGGTATCGAGAAATTGCCAACGCGTACCAGGGCGATCGCAGGTTTACCCGATCGCACCAGACTAATTAACTTATCAAAACTGGTTTGAGATGACCGCTTCACGCGATCGCCTTCCCAGCGTTGCAGCACCTGTTGCAACGTCAGGGGCGGTGTCCCCGTTCGCATCTCGATCCATTGATTAGTAAAAGGATTATGCATTCTTTGCGGCAAAAATAGCTTCTTGTTAGTAACATCTCTAACCATTGCGTAGTCAACATCATGCGCGTAATATCGCAGCACCCTCGCCGCCGAATTTGGTCCGCAACTCCAACTGTCATCTTGCGCGCCCGTATCAGGCAATTGCATTGGTTGCGATCTAGCTGCTTGCGATCTATCCGCAGCAATTAAATTTTGATCTTTATTATCTTCATCTTTATTATTTGCTAGATGAAGATTTTTGAGCGTAGCGATCGCTGAAGCTGTCGGAGTGACCGTCACCGCGATCGCCATACTCGCAATTACAAGTGTAATATTTTTAAAAAACCTTAAAAAACTCATATGGACTTTTCGGTAGTTTTACAGCAATTTCTAAACGGCTTATCGATTGGCAGTGTCTACGCAATTTTTGCGCTCGGATACACCTTAGTATTCTCGATTTTAGGAATTATCAACTTTGCTCACGGAGCTGTATTTACACTTGGGGCGTACTTTACCTATGTGCTTTGTGGCGGCGCATTTGGATTCAATGGTCTCATGGCAAACCTCTCCTTACCCAAAGAACTGCATTTACCCTTTTTTGTTGCCATTGTCGTTAGCAGTTTACTGACTGGCGCGGTGAGCGTACTGATCGAACGCATTGCCTTTCGTCCTTTACGCGATCGCCAAGCCGATCCATTACTTACACTGGTTTCCAGCTTAGGTGTCGCTTTAGCGATCGTCAATACCATCCAATACCTTGTCGGCGCAGAGAGCTATAGCTTTCCGTCTAACATTTACGGCAACTTACCACCCGCGATCAACTTCGGCACAGTCGACAAACTGATCGCGATCCGCACCGTCCAAATTGTGATCTTCAGCGTATCAGCAATAATCTTATCAATTCTCACCTATGCGATTAATTTCACCAAACTTGGCAAAGCGATGAAAGCGGTTGCCGAAGATGCAATCACCGCTAGTTTATTAGGAATAAACACTGATTTTTTTATTTTGCTTACCTTTTTTGTATCAGGCTTTTTAGCTGGCTTAGCAGGAACCCTAGTTAGCTCCAGCGTCAGCATTGCTGGTCCTTATTTTGGGATTGGCTTTGGCTTAAAAGGACTAGCCGTAATCGTCTTAGGCGGACTAGGCAATATCCCTGGAGCCGTTGTCGGTGGAGTTGTCTTAGGACTAGCCGAGTCATTTGTACCATCAGATCAATCCGCATACAAAGAAGCCGTAGCCTTCGCATTGATATTTATAGTTTTACTGATCCGACCACAAGGACTTCTTGGTAAAAGCTTTGTTCAAAAAGTTTAATAGCTATCTCAAAAGTAAATTAGCAGCTTTGCGCCCCATTTACTTTTGAGATTTTGACTTATCGGAAAAATGGGTTTACCCCCCGTGCTTCTAGCACGGCTTTATATCGACACATTAATTCAAGAAACGTGGTCATTCGGTTGAATACAAACAATCTGGATGGAAACTTTTGCTAGTTAGATGTAAGTCTGAATTAGTAAGTTGTCTCGCTGAATCAGGAATCCTCACGCCTTCAGGCTGAGGAGTGTCAACAGGATATACAATTTTATAATCAAAACTATCGGCGATTCAGCAAGAGCAAAACATGAGTCAAGTTGTTGACCTGATCGATCGCCTAAAACAATTTGTTGACCAATCTGCTAATATGCTGAATCTAGACGAAGATATGGCGATAGATAGGGGCATGACTCAAATTATTAAGTCGGCGGTAATGGTAATCGGTGGTGGAGAGGATAAAGTCCAAGACCGCAAGATTCTCAAAGCCTTTGTAGAAAATTCTGGTGGCTCACAAGCGCGCATTGCGATCATTCCCTGCGCTTCGAGAGAACCCGACATCATCGGGCGCATTTATCATGATATTTTCACCGAGCTAGGTGCAAGTGTCGTTGAAGTACTGGACATTCGCGAACGGCCCACTGATGACTATCCCGAAGCTGAAGCTTTGGTAGATCGGTTTACAGGTATCTTTATGACTGGCGGTGACCAACTACGTCTCTGTGCATTGATTGCGGATACGCCCTTTGCGATCACGATTGCCAAACGGATTAATGAAAATCGCTTAGTACTAGCGGGTACGAGTGCAGGAGCAGCCGCTATGGGCTATCACATGATTTCAGGTGGTAGTAGCAGTGAGTCGCCTCACAAAGAACTCGTCAATATGAGTACTGGCTTAAATATATTGCCAGAAATTATTTTTGATCAGCATTTTCATAATCGTAATCGGATGGCACGTTTGATGACCGCGATCGCCGCCCATCCTGACAAAATTGGCATCGGCATCGATGAAGACACCGTAGCCATCTTTGAACCAAACAACATCATGCGTGTTCTTGGTCGCGGTACGGTCACAGTAGTCGATCCAGGAGAAATTTCTTACAGCAATCAACTGTGGGTTAGCGGCACTGCACCATTAACAATCCACAACTTACGCGTGCATATTCTCGCCGCAGGTTGCAAATATCACCTAGTTAAACGCATTCCCATTAGTCCATCTGTCTAAATAGCCTAAATAGCAAAAAGGCTCGCTAAGCGAGCCTTTTTGCTATTTAGACCAGTCTTTTTCTGGCAGCTCATGTGGAATATCAACAATCGACTTTAAGCCTTCTAAGCTAGCAGGGAGCGATCGCGGATCCATAAACATAACCTTACTACTACCACTAGAACCGATCGCCGTACCCATCGAGATATAGCTCTGGGCTAACAAAAATTGCAAAGCCTCCTGAGACTGCGGATTACCCTTCATCGATTGTAATAAAACCTGCATCGCCTGCGCTGTCCCTTGAGCCTTCAGTACCTGCTCTTGTCGTTCTGCTTCTGCTCGCAAAATTCGCGATTGCTTCTGACCCTCCGCTTCGAGAATCGCCGACTTTTGCGAAGCCTCAGCATTCAAAAGCTGTGAATCAGCAAGCCCTCTGGCCTTATTGATCGCTGCTTCACGTTCCCCCTCAGATGTGAGAATTGCCGCTCTTTTCTTACGTTCTGCCGTCATTTGCAGTTCCATTGACTCCTGCACCGCCTTAGCAGGCAAAATGTCACGCAACTCAACCCGCGTCACCTTTACACCCCAAGGATCAGTCGCATCATCAAGATCGCGCAACAGCAATTCATTGATTTTATTCCTTGCCGTAAATGTCTCATCAAGCTCCAGACTACCAAGTTCCGCCCGAATCTGTGTTAGCACAATATTTGTCATCGCTTGCTGCAAGTTTTCAACACGATAAAAAGCCCGCTCCATATCAACAATTCGCCAATAAATAACTGCATCGGCGGTAATTGATACGTTGTCACGCGTAATGCATTGCTGCGGTGCAATGTCTAAAACCTGCTCTTTAATAGACCCTCGATAGCTAATACTGTCGATAAACGGCATGATGAAATGTGGACCAGCAGGAAGCTTACGTTTATATTTTCCCAAAGATGCAACTAGGGCTTCTTCGCCTTGATTAACCACTTTAAAAGATGTACTGCCTACACCAAAAAAGACACCTGCACCGATCGCAAAGCTAAACAATATATCCATTATGTTTCTCCATCTTTGGTTCAACTCACGCTAATAATAACTTGGTTGCCATTACAGAAACCCTTAAAGATTAAAGTCAGCGCCACAGGCTCCGAAAATGCTAACGTAATAATATAAAGTAAAGTTTTTTAACAACTTCACAATTCATTAAGTCTTGGCTTTGGTAGCTTATTTCTAATGGCTAAATGTGTAATCAACCGCCGTGCTGAGTTTTCGGCCAGTCATCGTTACTGGCTACCTGAAATTGCAGACGAAGAAAACTTAGCAAAATTTGGTCTGTGTACCAACTTTCCGCCACATGGTCATAACTATGTGCTGTATGTGGGAATGCAGGGAGAGATTGACCATACGGGCATGGTACTTAATCTCTCGGATGTCAAGCACACGATCGCGCGTGAAGTCACCACACCACTAAATTTTTCTTATCTCAATCAAGCATGGACTGAGTTTCAGCAAACTCTCCCTACCACCGAAAATATTGCCCGCGTGATTTGGCAGCGTCTAGCATCGCACCTGCCATTGGTCAATATCCGCTTATACGAACATCCTACTCTCTGGGCTGATTATCAAGGTAACGACATGCAAGCACATCTAACTATTAGCACTCACTTTGCCGCCGCACATCGACTTGCTCTAGATACACTTTCGCTAGAAGAGAATACTGCAATTTATGGCAAGTGCGCTCGTGTGCATGGTCATGGTCACAATTACCATTTAGAAGTTTCTATCAGTGGTGAAATCGAGCCGCGCACTGGCATGATTACTGATTTGAGTGATTTTCAAAATGCCCTTAAGCAATATGTTCTTGATCCGATGGATCACACATTTTTAAATAAAGACATCCCTTATTTTGCCGAAGTTGTCCCTACTGCCGAAAATATTGCTGTCTATATCCAAAAGGTTCTCACCCAGCCAATTCGTGATATCGGTGCAAAGTTGCGTAGCATCAAACTAATTGAAAGCCCTAATAACTCTTGTGAAGTTTATGGTGAGTATCAACTCTCTGACATTGAGCATTCATTAGAAGAAGCTTTAGCGATCGCCGCTTAAAATCAATTAGCATCCGCGTACCACAAAGTCCCTACTATGGTGAATTTTTATGGTTCTTCAAATTTCTCGCTCCCCTCTAAAGCCAACCATAACTTGGGAAGCATTACCTGCGGATTTTGTACTACCTGACGATCCTGTGGAAAATATTCATCAACCAACTCTGGCGGCAGCACTCACAGATGCACTGGGAGCCGCAGGATTAATCTCATCGCAAATGCTGGTTGGCTCTAACTTCGGGCTAGTCGCAAATGTCAATAAAAAGATTGTAGTCAAAGCTCCTGATTGGTTTTATGTAAGCCATGTGCATCCTGTCGCTGAAGGAGTGATCCGCCGTAGTTATACTCCCAACCTAGAGGGAGAACCTGTCGGTATTGTCATGGAGTTTTTGTCGGAGTCTGATGGTGGTGAGTTGTCACTGCGATCAACTCCTCCATTTGGCAAATTTCATTTTTATGAACAGATTTTGCAAGTGCCAATCTATGTCACTTTTGATCCATATGAGCCGACTTTAGAGGTGCGAGCTTTGCAAAATGGTCGCTATGTGATCATGCCAAGCAATGCTGATGGACGAATCTGGATTCCAGAATTAAAGCTGTTTCTAGGCATATGGTGGGGACAAAGGCTTTGCCAATCTATGCATTGGCTACGTTGGTGGGATCGCTCAGGGAACTTGTTGCTTTGGAGTGCTGAACAAAAAGAGCAGGAATGCCAACGCGCTGAGCAAGAACGTCAACGCGCTGATTTACTAGCAAACAAATTGCGATCGCTGGGAATCGATCCAGATAGCTAAATAAAAAAGAGCGCTAAGCGCTCTTTTTTATTTAGCTATTGAGTTTTGTAGCGATCGCCATAGCCGCAACAGCAAAAGTTCGTTATGATTAGTCTCAACACCTGAGATTTAATTAAAAATCATAAGAAATTGTGCCAAAGCTTAAAAATAGATGTCTTCATAATGGATATCTGCACCAAGATCAAAATCGCCCAAAAGCAATGGGGTTCACACTTCTTGAAATTTTAGTTGTTTTGGTAATGGTGGGAATATTATCAGCGATCGCTGCACCTTCATGGCTAAGTTTTAGCATCAATCAAAGTCTTAATTCAGCCCAAAGCCGAGCTTTTAGTACCCTGCGCTTGGCACAGAGTAATGCTAAACGCGATCAAGTTGATTGGCAAGCCAGTTTTAGAAACTTTGGCGATCGCGCTCAATACGCAATGCATAAGACACCGACCTCATATACAAGTGATTCTGCATATTGGAACAGTTTGCCATGGGAAAATTTTGATGGCGCTGTTGTGATCGTTGAAAATGCACCAGGCGGATATCCTAACACGACATTTTCTAGACAATCACCGCGCCCTACACCAGATGTATATCGAGCAAGATTTACTTACAAAGGTAATGCTGATGGCATTGGTGAACAAGGCAAAATTACATTTGCTCCAAGAATAGGAGATCGGCGCAAATGTGTGATTGTTTCGACAATTCTTGGCTCAATACGTCTAGCTGAAGGCTCAGGATGTAACTAAACTACGCTATGAACAATTTCTAGAAAGCGTTTACCATATGCCATCACTCTTTGTTTATTATCTGGTTGAGCTAGGAGTTCTAACTGCTGATTTACACCACTTTTTAAGATTAATATTGCTTGCGATATTTGACTCGCCAAAGCTTCAGGATTACTACGTTCAAAGAATTGACAATTAGGAAGATTCTGCTCTATATGAACAGGAAAATCTGAAGCAATTACTGGTTTTCCTAAACTCCGAGCATCTTCAATTATAGAACTCCACCCTTCAAATAAAGAAGGTTGAATCACCGCAAGACAAGTTCGCATTAACTGAATTTGGTCAAGCCGAGGAATCATCCCCAAAACAATAAATTGCTGTTTAAGTCCTAATTCTGCAACTCTACTCAATAACTTATCAAAATATTCAGGATGTCGATGATCTTTTAAAGTGCCAGTACAAACAACCACAGGAAAGATAGAGCGTTGCTTTAATATTCCTAAAGCCTCGATAATTACACCATGATCTTTATGCTTCCAAAATTGATTGCTGACGAGAAAGAATTGAGCGGGTAATTGATATTTTAATTGGATAATCTGTGGATCAGGCGTAAACCAACTTGGATCAGCAAAACTGGCAAATTGCATGACTCGACTGCGATCGCTTGCCTGAGGATAGAGATGACAAAAATCGGCTTGAGCCATCTGACTGCTTAATATGATAATCGGTGCAACATCGGCCAGCTTTTGAAAGGCAGCATTACGATTAGAAATTTCTTTCTTTGAGAAGAGATCAGGTAAATAATAATGCTGGAAGTCTGGAATCCATCCTGCCCATTGATATGGTAATCGTTTTGCGGTCCAAGCAGGATAGACAAAGTCATAGGCATGAGGATTTAAAAGATTTGATGGAATAAATTCTAGATATCCTCCTAAAAGCTTAAGTATGGCAGAATAGCCACGATCGATTATGGTGCGTTCATAAATTTGGTTAACTTGATGTTTAATCGGTTCCGCGAGATGTAAATTTGATTTATGAAGAGCAACAGTTAGCTTGATATTTTCTCTTTCTGCGATCGGTAAACTAGCGATCGCTTGGACTAAGTTTTGAATATATAAAACTCCCCCTGACCAAGTTGGATCGGATACCATATTCAGACAAATATGTAAATCTTTCATTATCCCAATACCTCAGCCCGACACCAATTCATATAAGAACTAATTCCCTTTTCTAAACTTACTGTAGGTCTAAAACCAATGTCATAAATGCTTATGATATCAGCTTGCCAATTTATAGGGATGCCTGTCGCCAGATTACCATCAAACTCGGCGATTGCTGTGGAGTTAATACTTGCCAAAATTAGGGCAACGAGGGATTTAATTTTCGTTTCAACGCCTGTCGCCAGATTGTAGATACTTGCTTGGCGATCGCTATGTTTAGCTAAAACTAGCATGGCTTGAGCAATGTCAGACCCATGAATAAAATCACGACTTTCATTTCCCGTACCACGCAGCCTAATGACTGGCTGTGTCAAGGCTTTTTGACAAATATCCCAGACTACTTGCCGTCTTAAACCCGCCCCATAGGCTGAAAAAATACGGACGATCGTGGTCGGTAAGTTGTAAACCTTAAAAAATTCTTGACAAAGCTGCTCACCGATTAATTTATGAAAACCGTAGGGCGAAATCGGCATACAAGCTTGTGATTCCAAAATTGGTAGAGACTCAGGACTGCCATAAACCGCTGCACTAGAGAGATAAATCAAATGACAAGTCGGTGCATATAAACGCAAAGTGTCTAAAAGTTGAAATGTAATCGCCACACTTGCCTGAAAATCTGAAGCAGGATCGCTGACGGAAAGCTCTACCGAAGCTCTACCCGCACAGTGAATACAAACTTGTGGCTGTGATTGTTGCGCGATCGCTGCCAACTCTGAGGAAGGCAGAATAAGTTGATAGTAATTTGACAAGTCCTGACGCGGCGCATTTTCAGGCGGGCGCGTACCAATACCGACAACTATCCATCCTGCTTGGTTAAACTGACGAGCAATATATCGTCCCAAAAAGCCCGTGACTCCTGTGATTAAAACTGTTTTCATAAGATTAGGGTTTAATCGCCACAAAAGAATAAAGACGACCAGGAGTGCGATCGCGCCAAGTATAAATATTATTAATTAATTCAATAAAGTTGGGTTGAGCGCATACCCATTTAGCCAATCTTAAACCTAAATATTTCTCTAACTTATTAGTAATATTTTGTTGATGTTGAGATCGCGTGGTTGGCGCATAGTTAATCACCGATTGGTACTGTCCATAACTATCTTTTAAAATCAAATCTGATTGGGCAATAGCTTTATAATATTGTTTAAGTAAAAAAGCATTTTCGCCACCATATAGTTGATGTAATGGATGAGTTTGTAAAAATATTTCTAAGTCCTGATATTTAGAAATAGTATGCTCTCTAGTCGCTAGAAATAATCCATTTGGACGTAAAACTCTAGCCGCTTCTTGGCAAAGTTTTGGTAAGTTTTTAGCATGATGTAAGATTTGACGACCGTAGACAATATCAAAACTATTGTCAGCAAATGGGAGCGATTCGCCAAAGTTTTGGATGATTTCAATATCGAGATTAGCTGCCTTTGCTAATTTCGCGATCGCCCCTGCACCAACAATCTCACTAGGATCAGGTTCTAAAGCCGTAACTTGACAACCTGCGATCGCAAAAGCATAACTAGATATGCCATTCCCTGCCCCTAAATCTAGAACTTTGCCCTTCATCCAGTTTTTTGCAATGTCATACACCGCTTGCCATTCTTCACTACTTGCAAATCTTTGAGCCGCTTCAAGTGCAGAGTCGTCATAGTAACAAGCCCTAACTAATTCTTGGCGATCACTCTGAGATTTTAGCCACTGCACAGCCTCTTCCCAAGTCAATTGCTTATCGCTCATCTTCTGGAATCTCCCTAATTACTCTCGCTGGATTGCCAGCGACAATAGTCCATGCTGGCACATCTTTAGTAACAACCGAGCCAGCCCCAACGATTGCACCTTCACCAATAGTAACTCCTTTAAGAATTATAGTCTTAGCGCCGATCCATACTCCCGTAAATATCTGAATGGGCTTACTATTCGTTGTTGTCCAATCATGTTTTTGTTGCATCCAATCTGCTAAGTCTTTTTTTCTGATGCTGTACCTAGTACTATGGTTATCACTATCAGCAATCATACATCCATAAGAAATTAATACATCATTACCTATAACAATAGATTTTACACAGTCAACTATAGTTCCACCTCCTATATAAGTATTGTTGCCAATAGCTAAGAAGCTCTCATCGGTTTCAGTTACTAAATTCCCTTCAATCAGACAATCTTTGCCTATCTGAATAGTACTTTTCTTGGCTCGTTTGTCTATATACCCTATTACTTGTGTATTTTCTCCAAGGAAGCCTAGTAACTTATGCGAATCATTGCTATTTCCAAAAAATAATCGCTTTAAAATTTTTTTTAGAAACCTCTGAAATTTCATCTTTTCTAACATCATTTTAATTTTTATAACAAATAAACCACTTGCCTATGGATATATCATCATTCCAAGAAGAATCAATTGTATATACATTTGAATATGTAGAACCAAACTTATTTAGCCACCATTCTGTAGAGTTGTTATGGAAGCTTTGTAATGTTTTCATCCATCCCTCATCTTTGCCACTTTTTGATACTGGAAGCATATGAAAAGATGCAATTTCTGTAACTCTATAAGATTCAGAAATAAATTGTGAGATACCTTCGTTTGTAAAATGTTCTAGAGAACCTATAGAATAGGAATACCTAAAAAAATTGTCAGAGTAGCCTGTTCTAGTGGCATCACCAACTTTAAGATAAGTATCTAAGATGCCACGTTCTAAAGCTTTACTAATAAGTAAATCAGAAATGTCAATACCATAAACTTCTAAATTTGGAAGTTTGTAGAGTATCTCCATTGTTTTACCCGTGCCACAAGCGATATCTAATATTTTGCCTTCACAATTTACCATCAAAAATTGAATTTCAGACCATACATTTCCTTCACCCCATATTTCAAGGATTTTTGCCATTTTAGGATTCCAGTAAATATCCAAGTCTTGATTTTCAGCATGAATATTTAAAGAGGATGACAACAAAGAATTTCTTGAAAGATTAGAATTTCTTTTTAGAGATATTAAAAAGTTCCACAGAATAGGAGGACATAGTTCTTTGATAACACTTTTCATAGAGATAAATAATTTTTGATTCTATAATTAAGTTAAGATTGACTTCATTGATTTTTTTAAAATACCAGTTTTTGAATTGGTATTCTAATTTGCCTAATGTATTCTTTACACTTTGACATATTTAATTTTGGCAAATAATACCATCATTTTTTGTCTGATGCGTAGCAATAAACTTAGCGGCTGATTTAAATGCTGCAAATGTTTAAATAATTTATCATTTGCAGCAAAGTCCACTTTAACCTCTGAGGGCATAAATAGTATTTTGTCTTGATATACTTCACTTTCAATCTGTAAAGATGCTTGACAATGTGTTCCACTCCCATCGAATCCTATATTTTTTACAAGAGTATAAATAGGATATAAAGTAAGTCCGTTAATTATAAAAGTACTTAAGTACCATCGAATAGCCCATGAGTCTATCTTCGCATTTATTTGCTGCTCTAACATTTCAAAATAAGCATACGAATTATTTAAGTTGAATCTATATTTTAACTCTCTATTATTTTTTAACAAGGCATATCCAGACATTGTAGGATCAAAATATTTCCAAGCCCGTTGCCATGTAGCCCAGCCCCAAGAAGTTGTAAACGGCAAAAAAATTGCATCATTAACTGACTCTAACTTTACGGGAAACATATATCCAGATATTTGAATTACCCTAGATTCTTGTTCATAAATATCTAAAGCTTTATTCATATATTCAAGAAAAAAGGGAGATAACACTAAATCATCTTCTAAGACAATAACTTTGCCATATTTATTGCAAAGCTCTGTTACTCCATGAATAACAGAATTTGCTAGCCCTATATTCTGTTCTCTTTCAATAATGTGAACAGTTCCACACCACTGTTTACTTCTAACGATTTGTCTTACAAGTTCGACTGATGGGCTATCTTCTATACGTTTGATACCATCACAATAGATAAATAATTTACTATCTTTAGCACCGATATTTTGTGACAGAGACTCTAGCGATCGCTGGGTATGTTCAGGACGCTTATAGGCAAAAAAAACTATGGGTGCTTTTAACATGGCTAAAACTCTAATTTAATATATGGCATAACAAGAGTCTAAATTTCGTTCATATTTTGAATTTAGTAGACGAAAGAACTTCTCCTTCTTGATTAATAACAATATAATTAAATTTTTCTTCCCATAACATCATGTTTACAAAAAGATCGCGATTATTCCACACTAAATCCTGAAAAGGATTTTGCCATTTAGAATGATACTGATGAAAGAAGTAGTCAGTGCCTAAATCTCGTCTTTCGCTAGGTTTCCACTCCATAAAAATTAAAGTACTGCCTAAGACCTGAGTATGCCATTTGTGATGGTTAGGGATTTTTGTGAAATTAAACATTGTATCTGAAATTTTTGAAGGCGTTTCTACATAGCCACGTTTACCAATTCTCATTAATTCTTCACAAGCTTGAGCAGGATTATCTACATGCTCTAATAGATGAGAACAATACACAAAGTCAAATTCTTTATTTGCAAAAGGAGTTGATTCTAAGTTACATACAGTAAATGGTCGATTATCACGCTTAAGCTCCTCATTTCTATGCGTTGTTTCACTTTCGTAGAAGTCTGCAAGATGGGTAGCTAAAGGAAAAGGATAACCTCCACTACCAATATCCAAAACTTTATCTCCTTCCTTAATTTGAAAGTCTAGATACTGTTTTTGATAAAAATATCGTCCTTCTTGAAGTCCTTTACCTTGTTTAAGGAGTTGAATATCTAAGTGAAATATATTTTGCCAGTAAATACTGATCCTGCGTTTAATCTTGTGTATCATCAATCTAACTTTTGTTAAATAATTTTTCTTTAATATTAGCGATCGCTAGTTTAGGCGAGGTGAACAACAATTTCAGATTGCGTTTTAGAAAGCGTAGTCTTTGTTTGAGAATATTAATTGTTTGAATTCTTTTAGCGTAATTAGAATAGATTGGATAATTAATAATAGAGTTGACAGGATTAGTAATATTAATATAATTTCTCACTTTAGAGGAGTCTTCGTAGAAAGATATTGATTCTACTGAGGTTCCAGTGAATTGAGCTAAGTGCCACAAGTCATCGATCTCTTTACTCCAACCACGATATGTATGAGTTACTTCCTCAAAACCATATTTAGCGAATAATTGATTGAGAGATTTGTCTGTAAACATAGAGTAATGAGCGGAATTCATCCACTGTAGAGATAAGTCTGAACGATTTTGGTAATAAGTTGGAACAGCTGTAAATACATAGCCGCCAGGTTTAAGTATTTTTTGGATGCCCAGCATTACCTGATCTAAGTCCGCAAAATGTTCAAATGCGTGATTGCTAAAAACTAAATCAACTTGATCTCCGATTTCAGTATTACTATCTAATATTGTATTTTGAATAGAAGTTATCCCAAGATGATTAGTTGCATAGTCAAATAGATGTCTATCAGGCTCAACACCATATACTTGCCAACCTAAATCTTGAGAAAAAATCTTTAACACACCCCCGTGTCCAGAACCAATATCAAATACTTTTCCTAAACCCTTTAAGTTTGCATTGGCAATCGCATATTGAATCTTTTCTAAATAATACCATCTCGCAAAATCAACATAGTGCTTACCATTCTCTAGAAAATAAAATTCAGGGATTTTATTGCTGTGATAACTAGAATTTAGGTAAAATTGATTTAAATCATCTTTAGATGGACGTGGATTCTGATGAACAAATCCACATTGAAAACAGATTTTCCACTCACTTTTTTGCTTACCTGCATATAGACTTCCATAATTAGAGATATGTTCATCTTTACAGTTGATATTTATATCTTCAAAATTGCTATAGCTTCCACATAGAGGACAAGGAGCTAGTTCTAAGTTACTCATTTCTTTAGTCTAGAATAAATTTCTGAAAGACTCGACTATAGTTTTTTATCGATTCTGATAAATTACTATTATTGGAATTTCCTAATTTAGCTTTTTGATAACTTCCTCCAAATAGACTATTAGTAAATTCTAATTCCAGTACAAGGCGATCACCTTGTCTTAATGGCTTCCCCTTATGAAAACATAAAGTATCGCCCACAATTATAGTGCCTTTGGGTGCTGTGACTTCAAAAAAATTCTCTGTGGGATAAAACTTGGCAATATCCTTATCAGGTATTCTCGTATAACCAAGCTCTAAAAGCTCTTTAGGTTTACCACCGATTTGATGGGAACTTGCAATATAGCAATGCGGACCATTATCACTACTTACATCAGTCAAATAAATAAAAAACTTCAGCCATTTAATTCTATCCATATCAAAGTGATAAAATTGAGCAGAGTCAGTACAAGCTGTTTTTGTCAAAGCTGTACTCCACCACATAGCGACAATATCTAAAATTGGTTGAGTTTCCAGATAAGATTGCGCGATCGCAAAAATAGACAAATCTGCCATTAATTTTTGAATATCTGTATTGGATATTAAATCTTCTTCTCGTAACCAGTATGTAACGGCAATGGGATTTGTGCGATCATAAACTGATATATTTAAATTTGAGTCTAAAGAACCTTTTAGATTACATTCTTTAATTAATGCAAGAGAAATAAGCTTATCGCATATATCTACTGACAAAAGCCGATCAAAGACATAATATCCATTTTTTCTAATTTCTTGAACAACCCTGAGTATTTTCGCACTATCTAAATCTCCTAACACACCATTAGCATGAGGCAAAATATAGGGATGTCGTTGTAATTTCAAAAGCCATGACAGAAAAGCATTAGAGCAACCATTAGTTAAGCAGTAAAGTCTAATTAAGCTGAGATATGCTTTTTCAGAGGTTATACCAGTTTTTTTATAAAAAAATGAACCTTTAAGTAGCGATATTATATTGATTAAAACTTTAAGTGGTTTGAGCCATGATTTGAGCTTTTTCTTTAACAACATAACTATTCATTAATCAGTTTAAGTAATTTTTCCCTTAATGTATTTGGTTTTACTAAAGCAGGATAATGCTTGTAAAGAACCTCAGTTAAACGCATAACCTCTTTTTTTATGTATATAGTTTCTTGCTCTAAGAATACAACCTCATTATCTGCTTGAGGTAAGTCTAGCATTGTAGTTTTGCTTTCAGCAATCAAGGAGTTTATCTGAATTTTAGATTTTAAAAATCTAGCTCGATTTTGACAGTCACTAATCCGTTGATAGTAGTTACGTTTTTCTTTATAAGTTGACGATAACTTAGCTCTCACCTTAACATAAAACTTTTTAGCTATACTTAATGGAGATTTTATTTGTTTATTTTCCCTTTGAATACTAGATTCCTGAGATGTAAAACTTTCAGAAATATTAAATGCACATCGTTCTAGTTTCAATACATGCCAACGATATGCCTTCCTCATTTGTTCAAAACTCCAACCATCAGCTAAAGCCTCATCAATCTTGGAGAAAAAATTAGTCTTGCTAGTAGCAATGTAATGCAGATCTGGTGGATACCATATTAGTTCTGATGAATAACCTAGTACTGGAATCCCTAAAAGACTCATTTCTTCCCCAGCAGTAGACCATGCATTAAGAAATAGGTCTGTTTGCTCGGCTAAATCGTAAAGTGAAATATTGTCATGCGGATAGTTGGCTCTAACATTTTTAGGTAACGTTTTCAATAACTCTTGTATAGCTATAGTATCTTCTGATTTTATAGAATCTCTGCGATTAGGAAATTCTCTTGGGTGCAATCTAACAATCAAAAATAGATCGGGACGATTTTCCACAAAATCAATTGTTGCCTTTATCCAATCAATTTGCAAAGTAAATATTAGGTTATGTTCACTTGATGTAGCTTCAACTGTTTCAGCTGCAAATATTTCATCATAGCTACTCATAGTCATTACAATCATTTTCTGATTTTCACTGACTCCAAAGAATAATTTTAAGTCCATTACTTTTTCTGTTCTCGGCAATGAATAAACTAAAAAGTGCTGACCATTAAATAAGGTTAAGAAATGATCTGTTACTTTTTTTAATGCTTCATATGAACAGGTGTAATTTTGACATGAGAACCAATGAATTTTCAATTCTTTGTAAAAATCTAAGGTGGAATTCTTGCCTATCCAAATAGTTTCCAATCGATCTGATAAATTTGCCCCAGCATGTAAAAAATAGACTGGAATATTTTGAAATTTTGCTAACTCAAGGCAAACTCGATTTACTGAATAAAGTGAGTTGTACGCAATAACTCGATCTGGTTGTTCTTGATCTAAGGTTCGGCTAGATGCAAAAAATGAAGCCAAAGTACTTTTTAGACTAACAAGGTAACTAGCCCATTCATTTTCGGAAAGGAGTAATTTAGATTTCTTGTATTTTAATAGAATTTCATAAAGTGCCATTCTTCCTATTTTTAAGTTTCCTATAGATAAATCCAAAAAATTTTCTCTTGTAACTTTATTAATAATATTTTCAATTGAATTAACGTCATCTAAAGTCAATTTATCTATTAAGTTATATCCCGAAAAATTAAAGTTTTGGCGAATAATTTTCTGATTTGAATTACAAGTTACGCAAATATTTTTTTTATCGGTAGCTAGAGAATTTTGTGACAGTCCATGTGCACTCATACAAACGCAATAGCTATTAAACAATTCACCGCAAGTTACATAAACAATTTTATGCCCCTCTTGTTGTAATGCTTCGGCTATGAGTGCTTCAGGGAAAGCATGAGACCAAATTGCGGTATGGGGCGCAAAAAATAAAATTTTGAGGCGATTGTACATCATTTATCGTTTTAATATTCAATATCTTTGTGTGTGAATTAGAATAGAATTGTCAAAAAATCGGCTAATGATTATTTTTGTATTTAAATCTAATATTGTTTAATTAAAACAATTTATGGTTAAGTTCTAATTGTGCTAATGATCTAAATTCAATGCTCTGTGATAATAAGTCGTTGTATGTACCTGAGCAAATTATTTCTCCCTGCTGCATCAAATAGAGGCGATCACAATTTTTAACTGTAGTTAAACGATGGGCGATCATAATAATAGTCTTTTTGCCGCTTAACGTCTCCAGCGCTTGAATAAATTCTTGTTCGGTAGCATTGTCCAAAGCAGCAGTGGCTTCGTCCATAACAAGTACATCAGGACTATGATACAGAGCTCTTGCAATTCCTATTCGTTGTCTTTGTCCGCCTGATATTCTGATTCCCCGTTCTCCTATTATTGTATCTAGTTGATCAGGCAAATTACGTATCATTCCTCTTAGCTGCGCTGCTTCTAAAGCTGACCAAACGTTCTCTTCAATTATTTTTTCCTCTGGAATACCGAAAGCAATGTTATTGCGAATAGTATCGTCTGACAAATAAATAGACTGCGGAATATAGCCAATATGTTGTTGCCAACTTATTAAGTCTGTTTGTATATCTTGCGTATCGATAATTACCTGTCCTTGACAAGGTGTTAATAGCCCTAGAATAATGTCAATAATTGTCGTCTTTCCAGCACCTGAGCTGCCTACAAATCCTACAGTATGACCTTTAGGAATCATAAGAGAAATATTTTTTAGTGATCGCTCTTTGCTGTTGGGATATTGATAATCAATACTCTGTAATTGAATATTCCTCTTAAACTGCATTGGAGCTAGCTGTTGCGGAATAGACAAATGCAATTTACTTTGCTCTCTTTCTATATCAACTAAATCTTGGTACACCACATCAACAGAATACTTATAGTATCGAATCGTTGTAACTGCTGCTAAGATACGCTTAATAGATGGCATTAGACGCAAGGCAGCAATCGCAAACAGTGATATTGTTTGTAATGCAATAGAAAGCTCTTTGTCTTGAATGATCGTAAGAGCCACTATCAGTAGAAGTGTGACCATCACAATCGCTTCAATAAATAGAGGAGGGAGTTGATTTACCAAACTCAAAATAAGAAATGACTGGTTTAGTGCTTGATTTTCTTTCTTGTAAGCTTCGACAAAGAAATCTTCTCGTCCTAATACCTTCGTCTCTTTAATTCCTCCTAATGATTGGGTTACGCACTGAAGCAGTTTTCCTGATCTTTGCTGTCTTACCAATCCTTGTTTATTAACCTGTTTGCGAATAAGGTTGTTGAAAATAAATGTTGCTAGAAATAGACTTAGAGCAGCAATCGCCGATGATATTGGCTCAAAAGTAATTAAAACTAATGTAATGAATATTAAGACTATAATTTCTGCTAGCAAAAGTAATGAAGGTGTAATCACATTAGCAAATATCTGACTTACCTCACCAGTTGTATTACGTATTAAGTCAGCAGAATTGCGCTGAAGGTGAAATGTGTAGGGGCTATCAAGATATGCTTTTAGTAGTCGCTGTGAGATATCTACTTGCTTGCGATTAAAGAAGCTAATCTGAATATAAGCTAGTACGGATAGATAGATACTCTTGAAACAATATAATGCAGCTAGCCCAAAAGTTGACCATAGTAAAAATTGTCTCGGAGATGTTGCTCCAACTTGATCATATATAACCCTTAAAGTTTTTTGATTGAGTACGATTTCAGGCGTGTTTAAAATTGCTACAAATGGTGCAATCACCCCAACTACAGATGTCTCTATCACCCCGCCACCAAGAATCAAAAGAAATATCAGCCCTATGTGGAGTTTTTCGCGATCGCTAAATAGATAGAAGACTTTTTTAAATAATTTGTCCATATTTAAGCTAATATATCCCAATTTACAGGAGTTCCCATCTTCACATCTTGATTGATAGTTTTTCCGAGTAGAACATCATAATATTTGGGGGCTAATCCTAATCCTGGGCGGACTGTTCTTAGGTTTTCTGGCGTTAGCATATCACCTTTCTTCATATTTTGAGAGATGTATAGCGATCGCCTAAACATTAGAGATTTTCTCTCAGACTCAGTAATACCGTAGCTAATCTTACCCAAAGATGTCCATGCTCGCTCAGTTTCAATTACTAATTGTTGCATCTCTTCTGGTTCCATCGAAAAAGCAGAGTCTACGCCGCCGTCAGCGCGACTTAGCGTAAAGTGCTTTTCTATGACTGTAGCGCCCAGCGCAACGCTAGCTACAGATACGCCAATTCCCATTGTGTGATCCGATAGCCCTACCTCTGTACCAAATAAATCACGCAAATGAGGAATTGTCAAAATGTTGGTATTTTGGGGCAATGCAGGATAACTACTTGTGCATTTGAGCAAGATTATATCTTGGCAGCCTGATTCTTGTGCTGTTCTGACAGTTTCATCTATCTCACCTATGGTTGCCATGCCAGTTGAAATAATCATTGGCTTGCCTGTGTTAGCAACTTTACGAATTAAGGGTAAGTCTGTGTTTTCAAAGGAGGCGATTTTGTAGCAAGGAACATCTAAAGACTCAAGAAAATCTACGGCAGTGGCATCAAAGGGTGTACTGAAGCCAATGATGCCTAGTTCTTTGCATCGAGCAAATATAGGCATGTGCCATTCCCATGGAGTGTAGGCTTGTTGATAAAGACTATATAAAGAATTTCCTTTCCAAAGACTTTGAGGATCATCAATAAAAAATTCGCCTTCGCTAATATCTAAAGTCATAGTATCAGCAGTGTAGGTTTGAATTTTAAGTCCATGAACGCCTGTTTTGGCTGCGACTTCTACAATTTTCAAAGCTCTTTCTAGGGATTGATTGTGATTACCAGACATCTCTGCAATTACAAAAGGTACATAACTTGCCCCTATTTTTTGGCCCTGAATTTCAATTGCTTTCATTTTATTAAATGCCTACCTAACATAAATGCTTCTGCTGCCTTTACCCCAATGGTAGCACCTCGCCAACGTGCCAAATATTCCACAGCTTCTAGTGATCGCGGATGAGGATAAGAACGCATTTCCGATTCATAAGCCTTTAGAGCTTTGAGTTTTAGAACAAGCGTTTCTGAAATATCGACAAACCAGTTAGGGGTGAAAGGTATCGCAGATGATGGAGTCTGCCATTCTGTACTGGAAGGAATTTCAAAAAATAGCAATGTATGAACTGAATGATTTGGAATTGGACGACAAGCTGTTACAACCGCTTGATGAATATAACAATGATCAATATTTACATCTCCATTGTGATGGGTATAAACCATTTGTGGCTGGTATTGCTCAATTGATTGTTCAATAACTTTAATGATGTCTAGAAGCTCACAACCATCCATGCGATTATTAGGAAAATCATGCATGGATAAAGAGCTTACTCCTAATATCTGGCTAGCTTGATTTGCTGCGATTTCTAAAATAGATAACTCAGCTTGAGAATCATCCCTATTTCGTTCTAATTTGCGACTAGTTATACCCTCCGCTAGTATCAAAATATGAACTTTATCACCTTGTTGAATATGTTTTGAGATCGCGCCACCACATCCAAGCACTTCATCATCAGGATGAGCTACAACAACTAAAATATTCATTCTTTTTCTCCTATAGGAGTAATAGTTACATCTGCAATAATACGACCGTCATAGAGCGCAGACCTCCGAAAACTATATTTAAAACCTTGATGCTCGATATAAGCATGGGGATATCCTTCAACATCCAACATTCGAATAAAATCATATAACTTTGGCAAACTGTCTAACTCAGGCATTTCACTTTCAGCAGGTTTACGTCGCTTAAATATAGTAATTTCACCAAATTGATCTATGGGTTCTGGTTCTTGTTGGATAATATCTTTAATCATTTGCGCAGAAAGGTATGTAGCACGAATATAAATTTCTTCTGCATTCCCAATCAAACACAAATTTTCTTTACAATAAACTGCACCAGCATCAAACTCTTGAGTCATTTTTAATGCAGTTAATTTAGTGTGTCGATGTCCTCTAATAATGAGATTTTGTAATGGACTGCCACCTCTTCCATAAGGAACATCTGTCATATGAAAACAGACACATTCATACTCATTAAGTAACTCATCAGGAACCTTCCAAGACCAGTGTAGAAAGAAAATATAGCGTGGATTTATTTTGTTGGTTTTATCAATATTTAGCATCTCTAGTGACTGTATAAAATGCCACTTGCCTTGATAATTTTTAATGATTTCATTGTAAACTCGATAATTCCAAGATTTGCTACCAGCTACTATATAATTATTCATTATCCTTTACAGTAATATAATGTAATGCAAAATCTTTTTCTCGAATTTTCTCTATGCCAATATATTTAAACCCAGCTTTTTGAAATGATTTTATAGATGCTTGATTGTCAGATTTAATAAATGCGTTAATAGATTTGATAAGTGTATGAGCAAATAAGTGTTCGACTGCTAATTTAATTAAATGACTTGCGTAGCCTTTACCTCTCTCTTTTAAATTAATACTAATATTTACTTCTGCCTGCAACTGGCTATTAACATCAAAACGGATTTGACCTATCAGTTTATCGTGATTATTTAATACAATGAAGTAGTAACAGTTTGTTGAATTGAGTTTATTTGTAAACCACTTTATATGTTCTTCCCATGAAATTATATCTGAAGAAAAAGAAGCCGATCTAACTGTTGGATCGTTTGCTAAATTCCAAAGTAGTTCACAATCTTCTTGGTTAACTTTTCTTAATTTTAATGGTCTATCTGTTAAATTCATTCTAAAAAACCCAATTTTCATCTAATGCTTGATCAAAGTTAGCAATAGAAATTCTAGGAAAAATATCTAAAGAAATTTGTAATTTGTTACTAACAATCTCCCTGCTATCTTGATAGCATTTTAATAACACATCATTTAAATAATTTTTTAGACTAAGACTATCTTCCAACTCATCCTTAATTTGTTTGCGAAAATTGTGAATTTCACCTTTCCAATGAGCTTGATTATCCTTGATAGCGGATTCCTCATATTTTAATCTAAGTAAATGTTCAAACAAATTTCTCAAAAGACTTTCAAGTTTCTTTTTATCCCGCCGACTCAAATCAGATACCTCATCAATTAAATTTTCCCAATCAACTGACTTAAAATCTCGACTCTTTAAATTATGCACAGTCTTCATCACCCAGAGATCATAAGATCATAGTCTGTGTCATATAGCGTTTTCGATAAAGATTTCTCTTGAGTCAACATAGTTATAGCTTCTTTATTGGATATCAAATTTAAAGGATTTACTAGAGTTTTTTTATAAACTCAGCGATCGCTTCATATTGGTCATAGTAAGCAATATATAAGGACAAAACTATTAATCAAGTGTTGGAGTGTTTAGCATTTATTATGGCATCAATCACACGCTGACTACCTATACCATCCACTAACTCACGCGCTTTTTTGCTCATAATTTGACGCTTGGGGCGATCGCCTATTAATCCTTGCAATACCAAACCAATCTGCTCGATAGTTAAATCTTGATGCCAGCCTAAATTAATAATAATTCCTTGAACAGCTAATTCATCAGCGATCACCTTTTGATTGTCCGCTACTGTAATCACGATACTGGGTAAACCCATAAATGCTAATTCCCAATTAGTCGAACCACCTGCCGCGATCGCGATATCCGCCCAAGCCATCAACTCAGGCATACTATTAACATTTTGTTGCGAAGAGATTAGTTTTCTAGACAAGGCAATTTCAGCCTGTAAGACTGCATAGTGTGGATTACTCCCACCGACAACAACAATCACGTCTAAGCAATCAATATTTACCTGCTGCAAAGCTTGGACGACTTTGAGAGTAACGTTATCAGGATCGCTTCCGCCTAAAGTAACTAATATTTTATGAGCGATCAGAGTAATCTCTTTGGGTAAGCTCTGCCATTTCCAAAACTCACGCCTGAGCAAAGTATATTTTGTACCTAATAATAATTGTGTGTAGGATTCTCGGTTCGTGTATAAGTTCTCACTAGCTGAAATATTTTGATTTAATACGAGATCAGCATAGTAATGTTCTGCGTGACCATAGTCATCAACAAACAGCAAACCTACACCATGACTTTTAAGAGCTTTTTGATATTCCCGCCCCAAGTGATATCCATCCACAACAATCCAAGATGCTCCTAATTGCTGAGCAATATTGGCTGTTTGTTGGGCATCTTCATTGCTGCTAGCATCAACTGATAAATGTAAAACCTTCATCCCTTCTGACTGTAATCTAGCTTCTATAGTTGAAGGTTTTCCAGCTATTACAAATATGATTTCTCCTCCTTGATCTTTCCAAGCTTGGGCTAGTGATAAGCAACGCATAATATGCCCTGTGCCAATTTGGACAGAAGAATCAGATCGAATCACAAGATTTTGGTGAATCATGACCTATTTTTATCCTTAATCGAGCATTTTTAATTTAAGCGTTTGAAGCCACTATGACAAATACGTCCTCTTAGTAAAGACATTACATTACGCCCTTCTTCACATTCTTTAATCAAGCCGAAGACTGGATCAAGTTTTGCTATATAAGTATCCACAACCTCATCTGTATGCTCTGTGCAAACATAGACACTTGTGGCAGCAAGATACCCCTGAGCTAGCATTTCTTGAGTGATCAAGGTTTTATAAGCTAAATGATTTTCACTGGCAAAGCTAAAGCCAATCAGTGCTGGAAGCCCTGCAATCTGGATATTTAGATTATGCTTCTCGGCAAGTTTGCGCCATCCTGAGGCGATTGCCTTTCCTGTTTGGGTAATCTGCTCCCAAGAGCGCGTGCGCTCCATTATCTCTAAGGTTTTGAGTGCAGCCGTTGGTCCAATCCGTTCTGTCCAGAAGGTACTACTAATAAATGTACTTTGGGCTGCCTCCATGATCTCTCGCTTTCCAATTGTTGCGGTGATCGCATAACCATTACCTAAAGCTTTACCAAACATTGCCATATCTGGCTCCACTCCATAGAGCTTATGCAAACCACCTAGTGTTTCGCGAAAACCTGAAGTACATTCATCGAAAATTAGAACTATGCCGCGATCGCTAGCAAGTTTTCTGACTTTCTCTAAAAATCCATCTTGTGGTTGCTCACTACGACAAACCTCCATTTTGATCACGCCAATATCGTGAGCTTGAACTAAGGCCTCCAACTCATCAAAATGATTATAGTTAAACGGATAAACTGTATCGCGAAGGGAATCAGGAACGCCATTTGGTTCCAACCCGGGTAGTAAATGCCCTGCCAAATTACTTTCGTTCCCCAAATTAGCTGCAAGATACCAATCATGCCAGCCATGATAACCACAGACTGCAACTTTTGATCTTCCTGAAGCAGCACGGGCAATCCGAATCGCGATCGCATTTGCCTCTCCACCCGTGCGAGCAAATCTGACCATATCTGCCCAAGGATGCAACTCCACCAAAAGCTCGGCAAGATATACTTCTTCTGGACAGTTCAGCGTGGATATATTGCCTGCATCAACTGTCTTTCGTACAGCTTCATCTACTTCTGGATGCCCATACCCCAAAATATTTGTGCCAATACCCATGATTGATATATCAATATATTCGTGGCCATCGAGATCCCAAACCTGACATCCCTTCGCTTTGCTAAAGTAAGCTGGCCATTGATCTGGCAAAAACATTTCTGCTCGTTTGGATAACAGCATATTACCCCCTGGAATCACGCGCTTAGCTCGTTTCCAAAGTTTCTGCCCTTTGCCTATAATTGCGCCTTCATTACGAATCAAGTGCTGATTCGCGACAAAAAGTTTTGGTTGATTTCGTTGTAAATCTAATACTTCTAGCCAGCTAAAATCATGGCGTGGTACAAAATGCTCAAATATATTCTTAATTACTTCAAAATCTTCTGGTTCATCGACTGTCCAGCGTTGATCAGATCGATCTTCAGTATGATTTATATTCAGCAATTTAAACTTGCTTGTATCTCTTAAATAGGGAGTAACATGTTCGCGTTGATGGGATTGACTTGCTGACTGCCAAGCCTGTTTTAAAGCTGTAAAAGTAAAAACCTCAACATCTAAACCATCAGGATAAGTAGGAGGGTTGGTATTGGATAAGTAATCGACTTTAGATTCCTGAAATGTAGTGATCGCACGATCAACAATCTCTGGATCGATCAGTGGGCAATCTCCTGTAATCCGCACAATGATTTCAGGTTGAACTAAGCAAGCAGCTTGATAATATCGATCAAGAACATCATCTTCACTACCCTGATAGACCTCGTACCCTAAACCTCGAACATGACTTACCAATGGCTGATTACGCTTATCTTGGGATGTTGCCAAAATAATTCGATCAATCTGCTTGGATTGAGATAGTCGATTAAGTAGCAATTCAATCATCGGTACACCCAACATTCGGCGCATTACCTTATTAGGCAATCTGGTCGATCCCATGCGAGCTTGTACAATAGCCGTGATAGTCATAGCAAATAAAGCCTCAAAAGTATTTGTCTTAGCGAAGAAAAGAAGCCATCAAAATAATGTCTTCAGACTTGCCATTGAGTAAAAAATGATCTTTTCTCTGTCCCTCAATATAAAATCCAGCCTTTAAAAAAGCTTTCCGACTACCAAAATTACTGGCATAACATCCTGCACTTAGCTTACGTAAACTTAACTCAGTTCTTGAAATATCGATAATCATTGAGATTGCTCTTGATGCAATTCCCTTACCCCAAACATTGGTTTCACCGAGAAGAATACCAACTTCACCTAGTTGGTGATGTTTATTAACATTGATTTTGATATTTCCCACATGTTTTCGACCAAGATATCTAATACCCAGAAATAAAACCGCCGAATCATCAAGACAGCTTTCAACAAATTTGGATGTGCTATCTTGCGTGTGTGTCATAAATCGGCTTTCAAGGTAACAATTAACATCAGGGTTGTTAAGCCAAGACACATAGTTTGAACTTACATCTGTAGGGTGAAGTACAAATAGTTCGATTGAGTCACTGGTCCATAGTGCTGTTTTATTAAGATGCATCGTAAATTACCTCTCAAAATGTAAAACTATCGCTCATGTCTCCATTCGGATAGAAACACCAGCATTCCGAATATGCGATCGAGTTTCCATAAGATTTTGGTCACGAAAACAAAAGAATGTACCCGCGGCAACTCCCTCTGCTAGACCTTTTTGAAAGCCCTCAATAAAGTGTTGTGCTAATCCACATCCCCCTGAAATAATAACTGGAACAGGAACACTTGACGCAATCATCTGACAAACAGCCCAATTTAATCCAGTACTAGAACCATCGCGATCAACATCTGTTATCAAAATCTCTCCTGCGCCAGATGTGACAACCTTTTGTACCCAGTCTATAAGTTTTATATCGGTGACAGTTTTGGCTCTATCGCGCACAACATAAGCCACACCGAGTTTATCGGTCCTAAAGTCAATAGAGGCAACAACGCATTGACTACCATAACGGTAAGCTGCTTTAGATATTAGAGTAATATCTTCAAACATGATTGTGTTGATAGAAATTTTGTCTGCACCACGCTCAAATAAAAGTTGAAAATCTTCTATTGTTTGCACACCACCACCAACAGTAAGAGGCATAAAAACTTCATCGGCGATTCGCTCAACCAACTTTAGTCTCAGATCATCCAGTGCAATCGGGTAGCTGTCAATATTAAGCACAATCAACTCATCAGCGAACTGGGCTTCATAAATCTTCGCTTGAGATACAGGGTCTCCCACAGTAATTTCATCAAGAAAAGAACGCGTTGTAACCAACACAGGTTTGATTTTACTGCCTAATTTCTTATACTTAATTAAGAGTTTTGGAATCAGTCGTTTTTTAAGCATTATTCACAGCGAGAGAAAACTCTGCAAAAATTTTATACCAGATGCCTGACTTTTTTCAGGATGAAATTGAACTGCAACTAAGTTCTCTCGTCTAATCGCTGCGCAGAAAGTTTGACCATGATTGACTGTCGCTAGTACTTGATCTTTAGTCGGCGAATGGTAAGCATGGGAGTGATCGAAATAGAAATCACCATGTGTATTTTTTTTGTATCCATCAAAGTCTTGTTCAAAAAAAACTGTATTCCATCCTACATGGGGAATACGAATACTCAGATCACTACTGTATAGTTTTTGAACCTTACCGCCCATCCATCCCAACCCAGAGTGGAATCCCATTTCATCACTTGAATTGGCTAAAAGCTGCATACCAACACAAATCCCTAAAATGGGCTTTTGCATCACAAAAGTCCATTCTTCAATCATTGGCAGCATGCCGCTAATTTTTAACTGCTCAAGACAAAAATTGAAAGCGCCAACCCCTGGCAAAACAAGATGAGTTAATTTGGTGGTATCTACGCCACTTTGAATAACTTGCGTTTTCGCGCCGAGATGCTCAAACGCAGTTACGATTGAGCGGATATTTCCAGCACGGTAATCAATTAAGCCAACGTTGAGCATAGGAGGGAAGTTCCTCTCTAGTTATGAAGTACAGCTATTAGTAGTATTACATTTGTTGCAAGCACGCCAACGTTCAATCTGTTTATCAGCGTCTTTTTTGGGCATTAGACCATCGCGACTCCAAGACTCAAAATCTGTAGTGCGATCGCCTAATTGAGTTTTTTCAGGTTCATGGATATAGGGTGAAACTTGGTGACTCATCGCAATGTCGAGAAACTCTCCTTCTGTAAGGCCAACAAATTTGAGAAACAAATCAAGGCTGGGAGGGCGTTTCCCCTCATATGTGCTAACAAGTTTCTCACCTTGCTCTTTCGTTATTCTTTGATTACGGAGGTCAAGCGCAACAAGGTGTGAAGGGCGCGAATATCCCCGTTTGATAAATTTAATGTAATCGCGTACTCCTTGCATATAGCATTCGATTTTTTCGTAAGAATACTGAGGAGGAACGTTCTCTACTTGGTCACCCTGCCATCCTAGCTCTTGACTGATAACTTCTGACTGTTTTTTTGCATCCCAAGGAATAAATGAGCCGAGACAGACAGATTGATAATTTAATGCGCGAAGCTCTTTCAGTGGAGGATATGTATAAGGTTTCAAATCGCGCTCATCCACCGTACCTTCAAGACGGACAAACATATCATCAGCACTAACGCCCAAGTTAACATAACGATTAAAGCGTTGTTCATCGACTTCCTCTACTTGACTATAGCTATAGTAAGAAGTGTATTCGGCTGATGGCTCGCCCCAGAAAATCAGGGGGACTTTCTTCTCGATTGCTACCCACATCGGATAAGAAAAGATACCCGAATGACAGTGCCAGCAGAAATCTCCTTTATCCAAAAAGGATTGCAACATTAGCTTCTGAACAACCTTCCAATTTGGGGTGAAATTTAAAATGTCTACGCCAAGTTCGCGAGAAACTCGTTTAACATTGTTTTCAAGATTCGGACGCATAAATCCGTGGTCAAAACGAACAACCAGAGGCTTTATGCCATATTCTTTAACTAAGTAGTAAAGTGTCCATGTACTATCTTTGCCTCCACTGAAGGGGACAATGCAATCATAGTCATATTTACCTCGATGTTCTGAGATCAAAGAGTTGAGTTTCTGTTTATTTGCTTCCCAGTCAATTTCGCGGTGTTTGTAGTCGTGTTGACGACAAATACCACATACCCCGTCGCTGTCAAATGAGATTGTTTCGTGTGTTTCGGGCAGACCACATTTAGTACATCTTTTCATAAACGATCAAGTCCTTATAAGTTTTTCCAATTAGAGGGATATATTAAATCTGGGTCGTTACGAAACACAAAATCAGGAACTTGTAGGTTCGTTTCTCTAATACTCAAAATCTCTTCAAGTTGGCATAAGCTGTCTATACCAACTAATACTTTTGATATCTCTGGGAACGATAACACATAGTTGAGACAAGCGTCTACCGCTGAAATATTTGAGCTTTTTAACCACTCGTCCCATTGACACCAAAGAGTTTGCCAACGATTGAATTTATCAGGGCGATTTTGAAGATTCATCAACAGCAGACCTTGCAAAAATATAGAACGCACATGAATCTCAATTCCTAATTCTTTAAGGCGATATAGCCATCCTGACTCCACTAAGTTTCGATCTAAAATATTAAAGGGACATTGAACCAAGTCAAATTCAAATTGGCTTGATAGAACTTCTAGCTCACTAGGAGAGTAAATAGATATACCAATTTTGTCAACCGACCCCTCTTGCTTAAGAGTTACCAAGGCGTTATAAAAAAGCCGTCCTTCAATACCTAACAGTTGTGTGGGATGGTGGAGTAACAAACCATACAGTTTAGAAATTTGAAGTCGAGTAAGCGAAGCCTTTACCATTTGTCTAATCCAATTCAAAATGTCAGAAGTTGATTCTGGCATTTTCGGAAGTTTGGATATGACTTTCCATGATTTAACCCCTATAGAGCCAAGGCACTGCTCACTATCGCCGTAGGCGATCGCGGTATCTAGAGTATCAACGCCAGACAAATTAGCATATTTCAATATTTCTGTCGCCGACGCAAAACTTACCTTACCTTGCTGATTGGCTATACCATAAGGCATCCCAAATTGAACTGTACCCAACGCCAATCGACTCATATTTTTAGCTCAAAATCTTTTGCAGGCTATCAATGACTATATCTTGCTCTTTGTTTGTCAATCCATAATATAAAGGAATACTGATAGCATCTTGATAGTATCTTTCTGCTTCAGGAAAATCTCCCGATTGAAATCCAATATCTTGATAATAAGGCTGGATGTGAACTGGAATATAGTGTAAATTTACGCCAATGCCCGATTCTCGAAGTTCTTCAAATACCTGCCGATGAGTTTTGTTGATTTTGTCAAGATTTAACCTGATTACATACAAATGCCAACTAGATTCAGTATCAGAATGTTGATACGGCAAAGTGATCGGTAAATCTTGTAATAAGCGATCATAACGTTGCGCTAAGTATCGCCGTCTAGTTACAAACTCATCCAAACGTTGCATTTGACTTGTTCCTAACGCGGCTTGGATATCTGTCATTCTGTAATTAAACCCCAGATCTAATTGCTGGTAATACCAAGCACCGTGTGATTCTCCTTGCATCAAGTCTGGATTGCGCGTGATGCCATGTGATCGCAGACGCATCAACTTTTCATATAAATCTTGATGATTAGTTAATATCATCCCACCCTCACCCGTAGTAATAATCTTGACAGGATGAAAGCTAAATATTGCCATTTCTGAAAATTCACAGCAGCCGATCGCCTTACCATGATATTTACTACCAATCGCATGAGAGGCATCTTCAATCACCTTAAATCCATACTGCTGTGATAAAGCGGCAATTTTTTCCATCTCGCAAGATTGCCCAGCAAAATGAACAGGTATTAAAACTTTAGGCAAGCATTTTTGCTTAGCAGCCTTAGTCAATTTTTTTTCTAGCTCATCTATGCTTAGGTTGTAAGTGTGTGGATCGATGTCCACAAAATTAACTTTAGCCCCACAATACAAACCACAATTAGCAGAAGCAACAAAGGTATTTGGTGAAGTCCAAAGCAAATCGCGATCGCCCAGACCACTAGCTAGGCAAGCGATATGTAGAGCCGCAGTGGCGCTTGATACTGCGATCGCATGCTTAACCCCACAATAATCAGCAACTGTTTGCTCAAATCGCGTGATCGCTGGACCCTGAGTCAACCAATCTGAGCGCAAGATCGCAATTACTGCCTCAATATCTTGCTCACTAATATCTTGTCGTCCGTAAGAAATCAAGTTTCTTATACCTTAAAAGCTTGGATTAAAACTTGGATCGGCATATTGCTTAATAAGCTGTCTTAACTCTTCCACCGTTAAAAAATGCTCATTTTCTCCAGAATTATAACTAAATCCTAGCGCAACAGGCGAAGCGGAATTGTCTTGACAATAATTTTCTAAAGTGTATCTGCCACTAGTTGGCAAAATTGCATAATATTTTCCCAGATCGACGGTTGTGTAAGAGTCAGAACTGGTAATCATTTCTTCATGAATTTTTTCGCCTGCCCGAATACCAACTATAGAATGTTTAGCATTGGGCGCGATCGCCTCAGCAACATCAACAATACGGTAGGAAGGAATTTTTGGCACAAATATTTCACCACCCCAAGCGTTTTCTAAAGCCCAAAGCACCATCTCTACGCCTTCTTGGAGTGAGATGTTAAAGCGTGTCATGTTTGGATCAGTGATTGGCAGAATACCATCCTGCTGCTTTTTCAAAAAGAATGGAATTACAGAACCACGAGAACCCATTACATTGCCATATCGAACAATACTGAAGCGTAAGTCGCGCTTTCCTCGAATATTATTAGCAGCGATGAAAAGCTTGTCGCTACAAAGTTTTGTTGCACCATATAAATTAATAGGAGCAGCAGCCTTGTCCGTTGAGAGAGCAACAACTCTTTGAACCGCAGTATCTAAACAAGCCTGAATAACATTTTCTGCCCCAAGAACATTTGTGTGAATAAATTCGATTGGATTATATTCGGCTGCGGGCACTTGTTTTAGCGCTGCCGCGTGAACGACTATGTCGATTCCTTCTAAGGCGCGCCTTAGTCGATTTTGATCTCTCACATCTCCTAATAAATAACGAATACCCGGATACTTGTCATCGCTAAATTCTTGAGACATCTCGAATTGTTTTAGTTCATCTCGGCTGAATATGACTAGGCGAGAGACATCTGGGTAACGACTAAGAATATTTTGGACAAATGATTTGCCAAAAGAACCTGTACCGCCTGTAATCAAAATTTTTGAAGAACGCCAATCAATCATCAGTATATGTTCACGCTTGGTAACTCACTATATCAGCATTCATGCTGTACAGAATCCATTGAATATCTTAATAATAAAAGAAAAAAGAATAAAAGATGGGAAGATTAGCTTAGCCGATAAGGAGTAGGAGAATATTGAAGCTCTCTTACTAAAGAAGAAAAAACAAGCCTGCCAAAAATTGATAATGCTGATACTCACTGTAAATTCACTAAAAGAGAAAAATACCTGTCATTAAAGTTTTATCCATCGCTCAGGAATTATATCTTTTGTGTTTCTGGTTTCATCGTTAAACCATTTTTGTGGAGCTATTACGAACTTATCGGGATTAGGATTTAGCCATGCGCCCCACCAGCTAAATGAACTATTAGCAATTATATTATGTTTGCACATACTTATTAGTCGCAGGTCTTCGTAATTTCGAGATGCGTCATTGCAGTCAACGATTGTCATCGGGAAGTCAAGTTTAAGGTTGTCTATTGCCCATTGAGGTTCATCAGAAAATATAAAAAAGTGAGGATTTGGGACGCGTTCAGCAATATAGCGAACAGAGCGATCGTAGTAATCCTGGTCACAAGTTCCATGGATTTTATTAGTTAAGACATTCTGCACATAGTCAGTACGGCGGACATGCAGCGATACAGCTTCTGTGTTTTGAATGAGATCAGCAAATTTTTGACTTTGAGAATCTTGTTGATACTTGATTACAAATTCGCGGCATAAGATATCTGTAATATCAGCAAAATATTTTTCTGATTGCCAATAACCATCAAGCAAGACATTATTTGGAGATTCTAGAATATCTGCATCAAAATGAAATTGCTTTTCGATAATCCAGCTATTTTTAGGATGTTTAGTGTCCAATTTTGAAATAAATTTCCGTCTCAAGCGACTGAATATATTTTGATTTCCTTTGATTAATTCAATTTCGGTTTGGGTGGCTAGATATTCCCAAGCTTTAAAACAGTGCAAGCTGTACCTATGTAATTTATATTCTTCAAATCCTGTTACATCTAATTTAAGAATAGTCGAATGTTTCTCCGCTAACCTGCGAGCAGTAGCGTATTGAAACATTTGATTTCCCAGTCCACCGATAAGTCTGACAATAATCATAATGAATTGGTTAATAACGTCTGAGAAAAGATTTTAAACACTTAATCAATTTGTCAATATCTTGATCGGTATGAAAAGGTGATAGTCCTATATAAAAGCCTTGTTCATGGATGATATTTGCACCTGAATAAGTGTCCTCAAGAAAGGCAGAGAAAATATTAGCAACGGGATGTTTGGCAATGTTACCAGCGACAATCGGACGAGTCTCCACACCTTGCAACTCTAGATAGTTGACAATCTCTTTGCGGCTAAATGGGGCTTCGGTAGCAACTAAAATCGGTAGGGCAAACCAAGATGGCGAGGCTTTAGGACTGACCTGCGGACGATACAATACGGGCTCGGTGTCAATAAAAGCAAAAAACTTGTTAGCTAGTTCAACTCGGCGTTGATTAAAATGCGGTAGTTTCTGTAGTTGATGCAAGCCAAAACTTGCTTGGACATCAGTTGGTCGCACATTGAAACCCCAGTTTACGAATGCATATCGAGGGTCGATGTCATAGTTATGGAGATTATAAAGTGTCGGATCAACGTTGCGTACCCAACCATGCGCTCTTAATATTTTGAGTTGTTCCGCTACTTCTGGATTAGAACAGGCGATCATGCCGCCTTCCATAGTGGTCATATGATGTGAGAAAAAGAAAGAATAACTTGCGGCAACTCCAAAGTTGCCGACTCTCACACCGTCCCATTCGGCTCCGAGTGCTTCACAACAATCTTCGATAATTAGAAGATTATGAGCTTTTGCGATCGCCATAATTCGATCCATATCGCAAGGGTTGCCCATGAGATGAACTAAGAAAATTGCTTTGGTGGCAGGAGTTATTTTCTTTTCGAGATCATCAATATCAATGTTTAGGGTCTTGGGATCGACATCGACAAACTTTACTTTTAGTCCTGCCATCATTGCTGACCAAATCTGAGTCGGCCAAGTGACGACTGGAATTAAAATCTCATCACCTGTTTGTAGTAATGGATGATAAGGATTAGTTAATAAAAAACACAGCAATAAATCAGCAGATGACCCACTATTGACCATCACGCTATCACTACAGCCTTGATAAGCGGCAAACTGGCGCTCAAATTGTAAAGTCTTTTCCCACATGGTGGTGCGAAAACTGCATAGTGAGTCAAGGGCTTCGACTATTTCTTCGACTCCGTAGGTAGCTAGGCTCAGCGGATACCAGTATCGGCGTGGTTTGGCTTCATTAATGCGGCTAGAAGACTCGAGCAACAACTCAATCGCGCCCGTTAGTTTACGAGTATTTTCGTTATTTAATGTCATTTAATTCTGCCTTCTAATTTTAATTGCCGATACTCAGCGATCGTTTTGATAATTCCTGTATGCAAGCTAATACGCGGTTTAAAACCCATACTGTTGAGTCGGGATACATCAAGACATTTACGCAACATTCCGTCTGGTTTGCTGGCATCCCAACAAATGTCCCCCCGATACCCTACTATCTCACTGATTAGTGTGGCAAGGTCGCGAATAGAAATATTTGTGCCTGTACCAAGATTAATAATATCAGGACTATTACAGGTTTCCATCAGGAACAACAAGGCTGCGGCAACATCATGGACATGAATAAATTCACGTTGGGCTATTCCTGTCCCCCATAATGTGACTGATGATTTCCCCTCATCGGTGGCATCGACAAAGCGGCGGACTAATGATGATAAAACATGCGATCGCTCCAAATCAAAATGGTCATTAGTACCATAGATATTGCAAGGCATAGGACAAACCGTAAGCATTCCATACTGCTCATAGTAATACTTGGCAAGTTTTAAGCCCATGATTTTCGCGATCGCATAGCCTTCGTTTGTTGGCTCTAATTCGCCTGTCAGTAAATATTCTTCTTTCATCGGCTGAGGACAATCGCGCGGATAAACACAAGAACTGCCCAGAAATAAATTTTTTTTTGTTCCGTATTTATGACAAGCCTCAAATAGATTGAGTTGCATTCTCGCATTTTCACTCAAAAAGCCAACAGGGTCAGATTTATTAGCAATAATCCCACCAACTTTTGCACCAATCATAAATACATATTCAGGTCGGTGTTTTGCAAAATATGAATCAACTTGTTGGCGATCACACAAATCTAGATATTCTTTTTGTGGAGTGAGTAGTTTGATATTTAAGCAATTATTCAATTGCTTTGCAACTGACTTACCTACCATTCCTGCTGATCCGGTAAGAAATATAGAACATTGCTTGTCGTAAAACATTCAGTTTAATATACTTGGTTAAAAATAATTCTTCTAAATTGCTTGAAAACTCAAAAATAAATTGATAAGTAAAAACTTAAATATTCCAATCAACACATACTTTGAAGCAACTGTTTGTAGTCTAACAACTCTTCATAATTAAGTTTTGATGACGAGACTATCATTAAATGAGGAGAGTTACGTAACTCAGGTGATCATTGACTATAAGGATCAAGGAAACTTTTTGTTCTCAAGTTGTCGTACTGTTTCCGCTATCCAGATGTGATAAGTAGGTAGGCGCAATTGTGTACAAAATAATCTTACACACCATTGCGCCCTAATTCCTTGTTTAATAATAGTTGCAGCCATTGCCTCTATATTATATTTAATTCCAACCACCTACTCAGTCGGTATCATATAAGCTTTTAGCTATCTGTTTATACTTACTAAGCATATGTTTTTAGTTGTCTATGGCTTGATGCTAGAGGGAATTGAGAATAATCCAGATGTGATTAATTATAGCTTTTATTTTGAATAGCAAAGAAATATTTAATGATCAAAAGCTATTGTTTTTTCTGCCAATTTTCCCAGACAAAAGGATACTGGTAAGTTAAAAAATGCGTCTTCTCTAGCTCTTGTTGAATTTCGATCATTCTTACTTCTGCATTAGGCACAAAATCATGGAACTGAACTTGAATATTCGTAACATTCTTAATAAATCCATCTTCCAATAAATGCTCTAGAAGTTCATATTCTCCCCCTTCGATATTAATTTTTATCAAATCGATGCAAGAAATATTATGCTCCTTAATAAAATCAATAGCTCTAACAAGTTCAATCTCTTCAACATCAGCTTTATCTTTAAAAGTGGAAGAACTATCTCCATCAATTGATATTTGCAACTTCTCGCTCAAATTAGACAAACCAAATCTATGCACAAATATTTTCTCATTTTGAGAAAACCTTTGTGCAATCTTATCAGCGAATTTTTCTATTGGCTCAAAAACATGTATTTGACAACAGTACATCGCGAATATATCGCTCGTCCACTGTCCTTCATATCCACCTAAGTCAAATATTACAGAGCGATCGCTTAGAGAATAATCTAGCCTCAGAGTTTTATCTCCATTATCATTAAACCAAGGGATACATCTCTTTTCTTGTTGATTACAATATAAAGTCTTAGACACTTTTACTAACTTTAGCCCCAATTTGTTAAGAATTTTACTTATAAACAAACGCATAATATTTATCTCAAATGTTGACTTGACACAATTAAAAAAATTTTTTTAATATTTTGTATTTTAGTATTATAAAAATATGATTCTGGTTTAATTTTAGTAACTAGATTCTTGTTGTTGTTTTTCTGAATTGTCAAATCACTTTCACAGTAACTTGACATTAGGTTGAATATGTTGTATTCGTCAAGAATAAGATTTTTTGATCTTTGAATATCCTTAACAGATATCTCATAAGTTTGATTTGAAATAGATGATTCTATTATTTTTATAGACTTATCAATATCATCAATATCAATTGAGACAAATGATTTTAAAGAGAAATAATCACTTATGTTTTTACAACCATAATAGAAAGGAAAGGCTCCACCTAGAAATGAATCATAAATTTTTTCTGATATACCATTATCACAAGAAGAGTTTTCTAGTGCTACATGATATTTATATGGAGCAATTACACCCCACTTGTCAGCGAAATCATTTATTCCACGACCAAACACATCAATATTTTCACCAAAATGATTTTGTAAACCCTCTACAAACTTGAGTCTTTTTCTATGACCTTCAGTAAATGATTTATCAGATGAAATTACGGAGATTAGTTTTGTTTTGTTAGGTATAGATGGCATTTTGAAGTCATCATAAACCTTGTAGCAACTGATAATAGTCTGGCTATCAGTATTATTTACTCCGATATGCCACGGAAAAGGAGCAATACTATCTCCACACATAGCATCCATACTTGCATTAGGTGACATAATCAAGTTGAGTACAATTTTATCTTTAGCAGAAGAAAATACAGATGTAAAATTCTTCTTAGCTAGTGAAAGAACTTTATTTAGAATTTTACTTGTAAACAAACGCATAGTTGTAATTTGAAAACATTCGTTGTGAAATCTTTAAATTTAGCTTTGTATTGAACACCACTCAGGCGTGAAAAAGAAAAGTCCTGCTGAACGAGGTAAGTAACGCATTGTTAGTTTCCCGCCGTCAATGATTTGAAAACTTAGGCAATCTTCTACATAATCATATGCATCTACACTATCGGATCCACTTGCCCAAAGACTTACATAGTAGGTGTCTGGATATAATCGAATATCTTTGAAACAGATGCGGTAACTTTGTACGCCGTCTACTTTTTCGACTTGAAAACCCGAATCAATATCAATGGCATTACAAAGTTTAATTCCTTCAGATGTTCTAAGCTCTAAAGACAATTTGATGCTTCTAACTAAGGTGCTAGATTCCATACAAAAGTCAATGTAAACATTCTCTCCAATTGAAAAATCTTGAGTTTGTTCTCCATCAATGTTAATGGTTCTAATCCACTTAAACAAAACTTTTTTATTGCCTTTTCTCGTTCCATATTTTTCTAAATCAACAAATCCTTTGCTTGCTGTGTTTGAATTTATATATTGACTAATAGTTTTTTCGGTTTTGTCAACGCACTTGACTTCTCCTTTCACAAGTAATATCGCTTGATTACATAATTGAGTAATAGCTGCCATATTATGACTAACAAACAAAACAGTTCGCCCCTCTCCACTAACGTCTTTCATCTTTCCCAAACATTTCTTTTGGAACTGAGCGTCCCCAACTGCTAGTACTTCATCCACGATTAAAATTTCTGGTTCTAAGTGAGCCGCCACAGCAAATGCTAGGCGAACATACATTCCTGAAGAATAACGCTTAACTGGGGTATCTAAGAACTTTTCGACTTCGGCAAAAGCGACTATTTCATCAAATTTTTTCTTGATGTCAACTTTGTCCATCCCTAAGATTGCACCATTAAGATAGATGTTTTCTCGACCTGTTAGTTCTGGATGGAAGCCTGTGCCGACTTCTAATAGGCTTGCTACTTTGCCTTTGATCGATATTTTGCCCGATGTCGGCTCAGTGATGCGGCTGAGGATTTTTAATAGAGTAGATTTGCCAGCACCGTTGCGTCCGATGATGCCAACTCTTTCTCCCTGTTTTATCTCAAATGAAATATCCTTGAGCGCCCAAAACTCTTCACGACTGTGCTTGTTATTACCTGTTAGTCCTTGCCAAAAGGACTTTGTGCCATTAGAAATGACATCGCGCAAAGCTGTATAACGCTCTTGCTTTTGGTGACCGATAATGTACTTCTTGCTTAAGTTCTCGACCCGAATTACCACATCAGACATTTATATTCATTCAGATTATTAATTGATCAGCCGATCGCTAAACATAATAACAGAGAATAAGCGATCGCATTCCAACCCAACTAGCCCGCTAATTTCTACACTACTCCAAATATCAGCATTCATGCTGTATACAAATGCTCGCCCTAATCGCTATAGCTATATGGATGGATGCTTACTGGAAAAAAAAGTGACACAAGACTCAAAACTTGCTGCTTGTCTGAAATTTGCAATTGATCCTCAGACTATCGGCTTACTGGAGAGTGAATTTGCCCAAGAAGTTTTGACGATTAGGGCGACTCATATTATGCCTGTACCAAATAAACCGTCTTGCATTTTAGGGATTTTAAGCCGTCATCGCCATGTGTATTGGGCAGTTGATCTTGCCATGCTATTGGGGTTGCAGCCGCTAGATCAAAATATTGGACTTTACGAAGTAGTGCTTATATCGGTGCGAGAAATCTGTCTAGCTCTAGTCGTGCCTAGTATTTTAGGAGTTGTGCATATTCCTAGCGATCGCCTTGAAAATGATATTTTTTCTATCCCAGCGACACTTAGACCATACCTTAAGGGATATTTTAATGAAAAAAGTGAAATTTCTTACTTATTACGAGCCGAAAATATTTTGCAGTCCGCTATTCTACACTCGTAGCTTTTAAAGCAAATATTTCTTGACCAAAAAAGGGAGTCGGTACTAAGCACCGACTCTCTTTTTTGGCTTAGGCATCATAAACAATATCAACTACTTCAAGTTCTTGTTTTGTGCCAACAAAAGGATTGTCTTCAGTGAGAAATAGCATACAGTGGCATTCCTTACGTTCACGCATCGGTACGCAGGGGCAGTTCCAATAGGTATCTTTAACTTCAGCTTCTTTGTCTTCGTAATAACGACAAGGACAAAGAGGAGAGCCTAGCTCTTCTTTATGCTTAGCTAAACCTTCAATAACTGCATTGGTTACACTAGGATCGACACAAAAGAATGTGCCTGTGTTTTTTGCGTACTTTTCGGAAAATTTCCGCATGGCCTCAAAACTTTTGGAAGAAGCTTTATTTTTGCCGCGATCTGACTTTGGGTTGAGGGACATAAACTAACAAAACTGCAAAGAAATGGCTAATTATTACCTATATCATGAAATCGCTACGCCGCTTTGTTTTTAGATATATTTGCTAAGGTAATGGTAGTAAAAAAATTAATGCCCTATGCCGTATCGGTGAATATATGGCAATTAGAGTTAACTTTTATGTTTGTTTAGGCTTGACGATCGCCGTAATCGGTATCAATGCGATCGCCTATATATTTGCAGCCCGTGCAGATAACTCTACTGACGAAAAGCTAGGTACAGTAAGAACATTGCCTAGTTTGCAGACCAGAGCGCGTCCACCATTGCAGCCAACGACCTTGCATCTGGGGATGCTGGAAACCCAATTTTTTGAATATGCTAAAGATAATAATTGGGCAGCGATCGCCACGATTCATCGCCAAGAATTTACAGTGCATAAACTACAGCCAGGTGGAGAAGCACTTTATGCCCTGCCTGATCGCACCCTTGTATATGTAAAAGGTTTTATCGCCGATATTTATTTTGATAGCGATCGCTTAGTGGGTCTCAGGCTGGTAGCTGATAACCGCGATCGCGCCCTGACTGCACCAGAGTTATTAACCCTCGTTCGTGCTTGGTTTCCTGATGATGTCCTGAGCGTGATCTATCAAATCACACCATCTGACCCGCGCCAAAGCATAGTCGAAACGCTAATTGGTACAATACCAAAAGCTTTTGAGCGGGACTTAGGGCAAACTAGCTTACCTTTTTGTCGAGCGATCGTCTTTCCTGCACCCGTTCCTGTAAATATATTATCGACCTGTTCCCATGCAAAAACGAGTTCTATCTGGCGTACAACCAACTGGCAACCTTCACGTTGGCAATTATTTGGGGGCAATTCGCAACTGGGTAGAGACTCAGGCTGATTACGAAAATTTCTTTTGTGTTGTCGATCTACACGCAATTACGGCTCCGCATGATCCGAAAACTCTAGCTAGCAACACTCGCAACATCGCCGCTTTATACATCGCCTGTGGCATTGATCCAGAAGTCTCGACTATCTTTGTGCAGTCCCATGTGTCGGCTCATGCAGAGCTAGCATGGCTGCTAAATTGCGTTACGCCGCTTAATTGGTTGGAGCGGATGATCCAATTCAAAGAGAAAGCAATCAAGCAAGGCGAAAATGTCAGCGTGGGTCTACTGGACTATCCTGTTTTGATGGCGGCAGATATCTTGTTATATCAGGCTGATCTGGTTCCTGTGGGTGAAGATCAAAAACAGCATTTAGAATTAACGCGAGATGTAGCGGGACGGTTTAATGATCTATTCCAGTCAGTTTTGAAAGTGCCTAAACCATTGATTCGCAAAGAAGGGGCGCGGGTGATGAGCCTCACCGATGGCACAAAAAAAATGTCCAAGTCCGATCCATCCGAAATGAGTCGCATTCATTTATTAGATAAACCTGATGAGATTTCTAAAAAAATCAAAAAATGTAAAACTGATGCGATCCGTGAGTTAGCTTTTGATGATCGCGATCGCCCTGAGGCAAATAACTTGCTCGGCTTATATATGATTTTTGCGAATAAGACCAAAGAGCAAGTGCAAGCTGAGGCAGCCACATGGCGCGGTTGGGGCGATTTTAAAACAGTGCTGACTGAGGCTGCGATCACACATCTTGAGCCAATTCAAAATAAGTATGATGAAGTGGTCAAAGAGTCAGGCTATCTCGACCGCGTACTGCATGATGGTCGCGAAAAAGCTGCCGAGACTGCTTTTAAAACTCTAAATGCCGTCAAAGATGCAATGGGTTATTTGCGTTTGAAATAAGCACGATATATTGGCAAACCTTGAGAGATCACCGAGTTTTCGCGCTCGGTAGGAATATGCTCAGGAAAAGTATTTTCATCAGCAAAACTTCCCGCACCTGCGAGATTAATAAAACTCTCATTTGCATCAAAATGTTGACGCATATCTTCAGCAACTTCAAAAATATCTGACTGCAAAAATATGGGTGCATCAGTAACTAATAACTCGGCTAAAGTCGCCACTAGCTCAGGTTGGACAGCGCGGCGTTTTTGTTGGCGGCGCTTAAACCATGGATCTGGAAATTGAATCGTCACTTCATGCAATGAGCCTTTAGTTAATAGCCCTGCTAGTGAGACATTTGCATTGCAAAAAATGTAATGCAAATTAGTTAAGCCCAGTTCGTCACGAACTTCATTGCAGCGATCAACTAGCGGCTCACGAATTTCCAAACCCAAAAAATTCCAATCAGGCTTTAGCTGAGCCATCTGCAAAATGTAACGTCCCCGCGCACTGCCAATATCGAGGCTCAACGGTTTTGACCAATCGACATAAGTTTCTGTCCATACTGGCGGCGCGATCGCGACACTATATTTTTTGGCTAATGGATTGACATGTTCACGCACACGCGCCCGTTTGGAAACATTTTCATTGCTAATATTGCTGACAATTTCGACTGAATTGGGTTGAGAAAAAGAATTTTGCATAGCCTTCAAGGATACCTCAAAATAATAGCCAACAAGCAAAGGCAGCGTTTTGCAATGCTTTGAGTCATTAAAACCTAGCCATCAAAACACAGAATAAAAAACATCTTTTGGTTTTTCATAAACACTTTCGATTCTTGGTCTGCGATATATCTTAAATAACGCTAAAAAACCTCTAACTTACTTGAGTTCGCCATGCCTGCTGTAGCCCTGTCTCCACAGTATTCTCCACAGTATGTCCGAAGTATGCCTGACCAGCTTTTCCCCATTACTTATTCAACGCTTGCACCACAAGCTTTAGTTGATCGCATCTTGTCTCGCTACCAAGTGGGCAAAATTATCAGTTGCGTATTTTGGATGCGGGGATTAAGCGATATTTATCTGGTTGAAACTCGCGATCGCCGTTATGTATTGCGGGTTTCCCATGCCCATTGGCGCTCTAGAACAGAGATCGAATTTGAATTAGAATTATTAGCCTTTCTTCATCAAAACTATATTCCTGTCGCCTATCCACTTCGCAACGAAGATGGACAGTTAGCGATCGAGATTTCTGCTCTCGAAGGTAAACGCTATGCGTCTCTATTTACTTATGCCACAGGTACAGTAGCCGTTGGCGATCTCAATAAAGTACAAGCCCAAAAGTTAGGGGAAACTTTAGCAAACCTACATAAAGCCGCGCAAGATTTTCAGTGTCAAGCTGATCGCCCACATTTAACAATTAACTATCTACTTGATGATTCATTGCGCGATCTATCACCATTTCTGAATAATTCGTCACGATCGTATATGAATGAAGCGATCGCCCAAATCAAAGAACAAATTTGTGATTTACCTAAAAAGTTTCCGATTTGGAGCGTTTGCTGGGGCGATCCACATAGTGGAAATGTCCATTTCACAGAAAACAACGAAATAACTCTGTTTGATTTCGATCAATGTGGTTATGGTTGGCGATCGTTTGACATTGCCAAATTTTTGCAAGTAACACTGCAAGCAGGCACTAGCCCTAATGTTCGGAGAGCTTTTTTGCAGGGTTATCAGTCAATCCAGTCTCTTCATGAAATTGAGCTCCGATGCTTACAACCATTAATCCAAGTTGCCCAAATTTGGTCATGGTCAATTAGTGTCAAATCGGCGATCGTCCATAATCACAGCAAGCTTGATGATAGTTACTTTCACCAACGTTTTGAACATTTTAAAATGTTGCGATCGCCAGACTGGAATTATTAGGGATAAATGGCAGATTGCATCCGCCATTTATCCCTAATAATTCAAGACTTTGAGCTAATTTTGATTTGAAATTTTAAACACTAAAAAACCCGTTATAGTGCTGGTATCTCACCTCCAACTTAATAACGGGTTTTCTCGTGCCTGTAGAAACAGACAACAAGATTTTTGTTGTCTGTTTCTACATGATGAGCCGCCCTCACTGTCAGATATTAGTCCTAGGGATAAACCTTGGGATAAACATCGTAACAACTCTGACAAAGTAGCTAAACACTACGCAGGTAGCGATTTTCATCGATACAGCGAACGTATGACATTTTGCTCTGAGCTATTAGATTTCACTCTAAAGCCCATAGATGATGAGTCATATGCTCTCAAATTGTCATCCGCAAGATTTTGTAGAGTGAGGCATTGCCCCGTGTGCCAATGGAAACGATCGCTTGTATGGAAAGCCAAAGCTTACAAAGTACTACCTCAAATAGTCGAGAAATATCCTAAGCATCGATGGTTGTTTGTTACGTTGACACAGCGTAACTGCAAAATTACAGAGCTGCGCGAAACTATAAAGCTGATGAATGATGCTTTTAAACGGATGACTAAGTTAGAAGACTTTCCTGCGATTGGATGGTTAAAATCAGTGGAAGTTACTCGCGGCAAAGATGGTAGCGCACATCCACACTTCCACTGCTTATTAATGGTTCCATCTAGTTATTTTGGAGGTAATTATCTCAAACAAGCTGAATGGGTTGCTATGTGGCGCAAATGTTTGAGGCTTGATTACGATCCTATTTTGGATGTTCAGGCAATTAAGAAGGGAAGTCAACCAATGCAGCTAGTTTCAGAACTTCTTAAATACTGTACAAAAGAAAGCGACATGACAGTAGATCGGGAGTGGTTGCTAGAGCTAACTCGCCAAATGCATAAACTTAGGGCGATCGCCACTGGTGGAGTACTAAAGGAATATCTAAAAGCTTTAGAGGATGAACCAGAAGATTTGATACACGTTGATGGTGAGGAGAAGGAGGCGATCGCCACTGAAGAGGATAAGACTCATTTATTTTTTGGTTAGAAACAAAAAGAGAAAAAATATAGATTGTCATAGCTTCTGATATTGTTAAAGAGCCGCTTATAAATATATTAAAAATGTCTAATCTACTAAATCTAGTTTTGAATATTGTAAATAGAGATAATCTGGATTTAACCAGTGGTTTGAAAAGTAAAAACAGGATAAATGCTGTTGGCGATAACTTAGAATTTTTTATTAAAAGAGCATTTTCTAATGCTTTTGATATCACATTAGATGATAAAGATAAAGATGAGTTAGCAAAAATAAACAATAAGTTTTTCTCTTGGTTAGGCAACTCAAATAATCCTCCAGATTTAATCTTGAAGTTTGGGGATGCTGTAGAAGTTAAAAAAATTTCAAGTCGAAGTACTGATATTGCTTTAAATAGTTCATATCCAAAATCCAAGCTTTCTTTTGATGACCCAATGATTACTAAAGGATGTCGTGAATGTGAAAAATCTTGGACTTCTAAAGATTTAATCTATGCTATAGGACATGTTGAAGAAGATAAACTTAAACTTCTTTGGCTTATATATGGAGATTGCTATGCTGCTGATAAAGAAGTTTATGAGAGAATTAGAAATAGTATTTATAATGGTGTAAATCAAATAAAAGGAATTGAATTTTCTTCTACTAAGGAATTGGGAAGGATTAATATGGTTGATCCTTTAGGAATAACCTATTTAAGAGTTCGAGGTATGTGGGGAATATCAAATCCTATAAATGTTTATTCTTCTCAACACACAGAACAAGACGAAAAGTGTAGTTTTCAAGTAATTGCTATAATGCAGTTTCAAAAATATCTATCTTTCCCATTAGAAGATAGACAAGAATTAGAAAATCTTGCTATTACTAGCAAGATTAAAATGAAAGATGTTAAGATTAAATCACCTAATAATCCTGCAATCTTTCTAGATGTAAAGATTATTATTTATAAGAAGTAGAAATTTTTTATGGATGTTGTATCACTATTTTCAGGTTGTGGTGGTTTAGATTTAGGTTTTCAGAAAGCAGGTTTTAATATCGTTTTTTCTAATGAGTATGATAAATCTATTTGGGATACCTATGAGCTAAACCATTCGACTGTTAATTTAGACAAAAGAGATATCAGGAATATTAAATCTTCAGAAATACCAAACTGTATTGGCATTATCGGTGGGCCACCTTGTCAGAGTTGGAGTGAAGCAGGATCAAGAAGAGGGATTAATGACTTAAGAGGTCAACTCTTTTATGAATATATAAGAGTTGTCAAAGATAAAAAACCTCTTTTCTTTGTAGCAGAGAATGTCAGTGGTATTTTGGCGACTCGTCATAAGCAAGCGTTTACAAATATTTTAGAAATGTTTAGAGAGTCTGGCTACAATATATTTTATCAACTACTGAATGCTGTTAATTTTACTGTACCTCAAGATAGAAAAAGAGTAATTATTGTTGGGTATAGACAGGATATGAAGTGTAATTTTGTTTTTCCTAAAGGCAATAATAAAATATTAACGCTTAAAGAAAGTATTCATGATTTGAGTTTATTGGAATGTCCTGCTGTTAAAAAGTCAGGGCAAGTTAATCTTGTAGTACCTAATCACGAATATTTAGATAGTGGTTTTTCAAGTATTTACATGTCAAGAAATCGTGTCAGAAAATGGGATGAGCCATCTTTTACCATTCAGGCTTGTGGTAGACATGCTCCTATTCATCCTCAAGCAGCTCCAATGATATTTGTTGAGAAAGATAAAAGAATATTTGACCTAAACTCCTTTTCTCCTTATCGCAGACTTTCCGTTAGAGAATGCGCTAGAATTCAGACCTTTCCAGATAACTTTGTGTTTAAATATCAGAATATTAATGATGGTTATAAGATGATCGGTAATGCAGTTCCAGTAAACTTTGCAGAAGCTATTGCTAAACAGATAGCCCTAGATATTCAAAGTTACCTTTCTGTCAATATTTGCAATCGCTTACAACAGCTAGAGTTTTTTCAAAGCAAGGATCTAACAGTATTAGGACTTACGCAAAAGGAAAAAGTGATGTAAAAAGGAGGAAAGGTTAAAGCAAAAGCAATGTCAAAAAAGTTTACTACCCTAGACTACTGTCAGTACCTGGTAAGTAGTCAGATAAACTACACAATCACCAACCTATTAGAAAGAAACAGCCATGATCAGCTCAACCGATACCTAAAAACGGAAAAGTTAACGCCGCGACTGCTATGGGAAAACGTAAGACCAACGATTGTATCGGACGAAGCCAAGTACATGTACGTGCTATTTGACGACACAGTATTAGACAAACGTCATGCCAGAAAGATAGAAATGGCACAAAGGCAATACAGTGGCAACGAGCATGGGGTTTTATAGCTACCGCAAAGTGTAATAGGACGTAGAGGAAAAGGAGAATATAGGTATGTCAAATTCGTACAGTTATGATTTACGGCAAAAAGTAATCGAGTCAATTGAATTGGATGGACTAGAGAAAATCGAAGCAAGTCAGATATTTAACATCAGCCGAAATACAATCAATCTTTGGTTTCAGAGACGAGCCACAACAGGAGATATAGCAGCCAAGCCAACATCAGTAGTAGGACAAAGACAAAAAATTACTGACTGGGAAAAGTTTCGAGAATTTGTCAAAGCCAATAGTGACAAAACTCAGGCAGAGATGGCTCAACTGTGGGGTGATATCAGTGAAAGGTCAATAGCAAGAGCTTTAAAACAGATCGG
>JANXUJ010000090.1 GCA_025356295.1 Cyanobacteriota bacterium | reverse complement strand
GTGTAACTAATATTAGTATTGATTCCCTGTTGCTTTAACAAGCATTCAATTTGAGAATTTATGAATATTTTTAGTGAATTAGACTTAACCTCATCTCCAAAATTTTTCTCTAAAATATTTTTAATCGCGTCTATTTTTTCTACTTGAAAACCTCCAATTTCTTTTAAAAGAGTTTTATGATCCCAGACATCATTATCAACATCAAAACTAAAACCTGTATTTTCAATTATTTGATTGATTTTTGTATCAGAGTATGTTTCTTGCTTATTAGTTAATATATAAATTACTAGTCGGTTATATTTCTGATGTAAATTATATTTAACAAATTTCTGTAGTGTATCTTGAATTTTTTTTACAGTAGTAGTGGAGGTGATTTGAAATGCAATCTTTTCTACTTCATCACCAAGATCAATACTAGGGTAGTTAGAGTTATCTTCTACATAATCTAGATTTTTTAGATTTTTATAACCATAAATTTCTTCAAATAAAGGAATCAATATGGTTTGAGCAGCCCTATTGATATCTGTTTTACTCATAGCAGCAGAGTATTCGACTTGTTTTTCAAAGCGACTCATCAATTCAATAACTCTATTGTGCGAATCTACAAGTTTCATTTCTTTAACCTACAATATTTAAAAAAAGACTAACTTTAACCAGAAAAGCTCTCAAGTTTTTGTGAGGAACCAATTGCTCATTATGCAAACGTCCCAAAATAATCCCAGAATGTCTCTTTTGACTATGAGCAAACTCCTCAATCGCCTTACGCGAAAAAGTCGGCTTATGCTTAACCACGAACTTCTGAAGAGCCAATGGATCGATTAGCCAATTAGCAGCCAACCGATTAGCCTCCGACTCCTCCTCATTTACGTCAAGATTGCCCAAATCATCAAGATAGCTGCCTTGATGCCCCGCCACAATATGCCCCAACTCATGCATGAGCGTAAACCAAAACGCATCAATTCGGTCATATCTCAAGGTCAACGCCACAACTGGATGCTCTGCAAGATAAAATGCCGCCCCATCCAAGTAAGTCTTACTCAAATGTGGCACAACCACAAAATGAACACCCAATGATAAAAGCAATTCAGGAATTTGCTTTACATCCTCCACTTTCTCAGCAAACGTCAAAATTGTAGGAATTGCCGCTTTCAATTGCGCGAGATCGAACTTACCAACCCTTTGCTGTCTAGCAATATTCTCAACTTGCTTTGCCCATGCTAATTGAGCGATCACTTCGGGATTACGTTCCTGAGAACATCGAAAATTAATTGTTAACTTCGGTGTCTCGTCAATAGAACTAATACCGTAAAAATCGCAAACTTGCCTTTCTAACTCTTCCACTGAATCAGTAGGTTGAATCCAGCCGCGCTTAGTCAGTTCTGCAATCGGAGCTAGATTATAAATTTGACTTTTGCGCGTAATCTTTTGGGATTGATTTTCCTTTCTTGCAAGATGTAATCGATAATTCGTTTCTAGATTTGTCCAAAACTCCGCAGAAGTACCAAAAGCTCCAGCAAAATCTAGCGCAGTTTCAGGAGTAATTTGCTTCTTAGCTTGAATGATTTCATTAATCGTCTGTGGGGGACGACCCGTAATATCTGCCAAATCTTTCTGTGTCCAACCACGAGCTTCTAACTCACGGTTCAAAATACGTCCTGGGGTTGGAACCCTTGCAGGTGATAATGATTGACTCATAGTTCCCTCTCCACTACTTTTAATTCAATGTCCAAAATCAGTGATAGTCTTCAATACCGAGAATCTGAAGGTAAAAACCTTCCTTATCTTCTTCTAATGTGACAATTAATCGCCACTGTTTATTCAGACGTAGCGATCGCTGTCCTTGTTTGCCTCGTTGCCCAACAAGCTTTTCAAAACGCAGTCCCTTATTAGCATAAAGATCTCTTTCACTAAGCGCAGCAGCAATTATTGCCATGACCTCAAAGAAGTCATCAACTACATTCGGGTATTTATGGGCATTTTTCTCTTCGGTATAGAGAGCTTCAAGTTTTTTGTCTTTAAAGCGAAAACGCACTTCCCTACTCCAGACTACCGAAGTAATTTAAGACAGTCTGTATACTACACATTCGGCTCTAGGGTGAAACACTGAAATTAGTTTAACATGATTTACAAAAAAGTGCATAATTTATTGCAAGCGTGTAGTTTTTCAATCAAGTTAAAAGGAAACCTCAACATATGGTAATTGCGCCATTTATCCCAATAGCCACTCGCAAAAAGCATAAAATAACTACAAACACAGGACTAAGTTAATCCCAACCTATGACCTTCACAGCAGTCCTAGAGAATATAGCCCGATCGCAAATCGCCACAAAAATAGGCGACAAGCTCAAAACAGCCAAAAGCATATCCCTATCAGGACTATCACGCTTAGGCAAAGGACTGATTAGCACCCACCTATGCCAACAACAAACCAAACCATTACTCATCGTCACCGCCACCGTCGAAGAAGCAACCCGATGGGCATTACAACTCCAGTCAATGTCATGGCGCGTCTATCTATACCAACCCCTTGATACATTTCCCTACGAACCAGCGCAAATCGATTTAGAAACTGCTTGGACAAGGATTGAGATATTAGCGGAACTGTTTGCCAAACCACAGCCTAATTTAGTGATCGCTACCACCATTAACGCGCTACAGCCCCATCTACCATCCACGCAAGTATTCCAAAAACATAGCATCTATCTCAATATCGGCGATTCACAATCGGTTAAATTACTTGCCGAGGCGTTTGCCAGATTAGGATATGTGGAAGTTAAAGAAGTAAAGGAATCAAAGCAATGGAGCCGTAAAGGATTTAGTTTTGAAGTTTTTCCAGTTAATCGAAATCTACCAGTGCGTCTAAGCTGTAATCGCGGCACTGTTGAGAAAATTAGAGAATTTGACCCAACTAATCCCAAAAGCTTCACTGACCTCTCCAGCATCGCGATCGCCCCTGTAGATTTGCATGAGTTTGTTGCTCACAGAGCCACATTACTGCATTACTTACCCAAGAACTTTATTGTCGCTATTGATGAACCCGAACAATGTCAGAGCTATGGCGATCGCTGGTACGAAGCTGCGGAAGAACTTTATCAAAATCAATCGCAAGCAGATACACCGAAACTGCATTGGGACTTTGCTAAGTGCATAACTGAGGCGAAGAAGTTCCAGATGCTTCAACTTAGCGAGCGATCGCTTAAATCCAGAGCCAATATTTTTGATTTTGCTAGTGAATCTATTCCCATAGTTCCCCATCAGTTTGACCAGATTGCAAATCTCATTCGTGAATATCTCAAATCGGAATATCAAGTCACGCTGATTTCATCTCAACCTCTGCGTGTGGCGACTTTACTCAAGGAGTATGACTGCATTGCTAACTTTGTCAGTAATCCTGATGATTTACAGTCAATTACACGGATTCAGAAAGCGGGTAAACCCATCATTTTGAAATATTCGGGACTGATGGAGATGCAAGGCTTTGTTTTGCCTAGTTGCAAGCTAGCACTCTTGACTGATCGCGAATTATTCGGACAGCAATTATTAGCATCACCAACCTTTGTGCATCCCTCACGGATGAATACGGCTAAGTCGGTTAATCCTGACGAGCTAAATGTTGGCGATTATGTCGTGCATCGTAAGTATGGGATTGGCAAATTTACGCGCTTTGAAACCATTGAAGTGAAGAGAGAAAAGCAACCGCATTACATCCTTGAGTTTGCTGATGGTAAAACTGCGGTGGCGATCGCGCCAGAAAATGAGAAGATCCTCTCCCGCTATCGCAGTGCTTCTAATAAGCCGCCTAAGTTAAATAGCATTGCTAATACCAAGGCGTGGGATAACGCTCTGAGCAAATGCCAAAAGGAGATTTACAAGTTAGCAAGGGATTTACTACAACTCTATGTTCGCCGCGCTAATTTAGTTGGCTATGCTTTTCCCCTTGATACCGATTG
>JANXUJ010000081.1 GCA_025356295.1 Cyanobacteriota bacterium | reverse complement strand
GTTAACCAAAACAGACTATCCAGATTGGGAGCATAAAGATTAGTCCGATAAAAGAGAAAGCGATCGTGCTGATCAGTAAATCGCGATCGAGGTTATAGACTTCTGCGAGGATTAGTACTGATAGCCCTGTTGGAGTGCCTGACATTAAGGTGAGAATCAATCGTGGATCGCTTTTGAGTCCAAAAGCAGTTGCACCAAGTCCGATCGCTAAAGGCACGATCGCTACTCGCAAAAAAGCCGCGATCGCCGCAGGTTTGAGGCTATTCCATTTTTCAATTTTTCCTAAGCGCAACCCAACTAGGGATAAAGCAAAGGCGATCGTTATCCATACGCCAATGTCTAGCCCTGACTCGATCGCATCGGGTAAGCTAATGGAGCGGGTGTACCAACCGATCGCAAAAGCCCAGAGACTGGGTACAGTTGCGACATCCAATAACAATTTCCACCAAGGCGGCTTCACATCACTCTTACCAAAATAGCTAGCGATGAAAACCGCGATGCCATAATTTCCCGCGACATTACTGGCGATGCTATATAGCACTGCCCAATCCGTATAAGCGGAACTGGTTAAAGAATTAGTCAGGGTCAAACCCACAAAACCAGTATTTCCCAGCATTGTCGCGAGGATAAAGCTGCCCATACTAGAGCGATCGCTATCCTCTTTTCGCACAAATTGCCAACCGATGAGAGCAAGTAGCCAACTCAAAACTAGAGAAGCGATCGCCACATAGGGAATGTATGGTGTGTCTGAGAACTCGGTATGTCGTGCCAGCACAAATAGTTGCAATGGCACTCCCACCCAATAGAGAGACACGCCTAAAAATTTGGAAGCATTTTTGGGTGCAAATCGGGAAGCTAATAAACCAACACTCGTCCATAGCATTAGCGGAATATAGGCATTAAGAAGATCGCCGAAATGGAAATTAAGTTGAAAGTCAGTTAGCAGCATTGAGAATCCATTCAGTAATACCATCGGCAAGCGTCGTGGCAAGTAGTTTTTGCTGTTGCGGATCGATAATCCATTCAAACTCGACAGGATTAATCATAAAACCTAGTTCTAGAAGTACTGATGGCGAGGTTGTGGGTCGAGCCAACGCGAGATTATTCCAAAAGACGCCGTAATCTCGGCGATTAAGGCGTTTAGTGGTATAGGCATTAATAAACTTCGCAAAGTCTTGGGCTTGAGGATTGTACCAAAAAGACCCCATTCCCGAAGTGTTGATTGCATCACCATCATCAGGCAGAGCGTTGTAATGAATGCTGATCGATAATAATGGCTCTTCTTGATCGATTTTAGCGACCCTTAAGGCTAGATCAACATCCACATCATCGGTGCGGGTCATGATCACCGCAGCCCCACGATTTTGCAATTCATTTTGTAATAGTTTGGAACTGATCAGAGTTACGTCTTTTTCAGGATAACCAGTTGGCGATCGCGATCCTAAATCCTCTTTGCCACCATGTCCTGCATCTAATAAAATCTTGAGTCCATTGAGAGGTTGCAATTCCTTAGACGAAGAGAGAATCGGTGGATGCTTGAGCGACAAAATTAAGTTTGTACCTTGATAGCGAACTTTGTATCCCCATTGCTGTTTAGGCTTGAGGCTAATTGTATAAGTTACTTTGTCAGGTTCAGTCTGCACCCAGTCCAACTTGTTGATGATCGAGTCAGGATCGATAGAAATGGTGTCGGTTTGAGCCGTCACATTGTAGAGAGTAAAAGCAAATGTGCGATCGCCTTGAATAATCGAAATCGGAACTGGCACTTCGAGTGGAACTGTCACTTCTGTCCAAATGTTGTTCTTATCAACTTTATTAACAATTCGCTTAGTGTTGATACTCCGTACAATTGAGCGCGGCGGTACTTCTGAATCTTCAATCTTGGTCATACTTTCTCTTACCCAACCGCCGTAATCTAATCGAAGCCAAGCACCTTGCTTGCCTGTAATTAATCCTTTAGCGCCTTTAGGTAAGGGCGTAAGCCTTGAAAAATCTGTACTTGCACCAGTTCGAGCATCAGCAGATATAGCCGTTATTTCTGCGACTTGAATATTTTTAGGAGAGAGAATTTCAATTTTGCCGATCGCTCTTTGCTTAAGTATACGATCGCCTAAGCGCATCTCATATTCTGGCTGACCTAATGGGCTTGCAGCTTCAAAAGTTGTGCAACCGCGAAAATAACCCGAAGGCGACTCCACAGTTGCTTCGTTGTTGCCAGTCAGTACTGAAGAGTTTGGTGGTAGTTGCACATTGCGGCGGCGTGGCAAAAGTGGAACCTCACGATCGCCAATCCTCACTAAAACTGTGGCACTGGGAGTAGCGATCGCATCGAAGCAAATTCTCTCATTGAGCTGTCGGGCTATATCCACAGTCGGCAGCAAAGAGTCTTTGATAAAACCAATATCTCGCGGCGGTAATGTGATTCGTGATTCGCGTAAGACTTTGACATTAATTTGACGCTCACTATTGCGATCGCCTACAAGATCAACATACTTAACATTAAAATTATTTTCGCCTAATGCGATCGGCAAGCTTGGTGCAAAATGTCCAGCATCACTGCGGGATATCGGTTTGCCATTAATGCTGACATTGCCATCTTTGGGAGCAGTACCAATAAAAAATAGGCGATCGCTAGTGGTGGTATGTCGTAACGGCGGATAGGTGAGATGCAGTTGCGTAGGTGGTGAAAAGCCCTGTGCGCCTGTAGCTAAAGCAAAGATTAAGCTCAACATCGCCACAAAAAAAATTCCTATCAATCGCCGCATAATTCCTAGTACTTGTCTAAATTAGCGATGCAATACATCATTATCTAATACTATCGCGTCCAATACCATCGCGATAGTAATCACCATAGTGCTAAAACCCAAAAAGGAGAAGAAGCTCGATACGCTCTCTCTCCTTTTTGGGTTTTTAGATTACAAATCGATATATTCTGAAATTAATAAATCATCAAAATTAATTCAAAAATGAAAATTTTAGTAATGGGCGGCACGAGATTTATTGGTGTGTCGCTGGTCAAGTTGTTGGTGTCACAAGGGCATGAAGTAACTTTATTTAATCGTGGCAAAAAGCCCTCACCTGTTGCAGGGCTACGGACAATTATTGGCGATCGCACTGATCCTCAGCAACTGCAAGACAAACTAAGTAGCGAGTCTTTTGATGCAGTTTTTGATAACAACGGTCGTGAACTTAGCGACACCCAGCCCCTAGTCGAAATTTTTGACAATCGCCTTCAGCATTTTGTATATATGAGTTCTGCGGGTGTATATCTTGATAGTGATATTTTGCCATACCACGAAACCGATGCAACCGATCCTAAGAGCCGTCATAAGGGAAAGCTTGATACTGAGGCATACTTACAAAAAATCCGTGCTGAGAATGGATTCCCTTACACTTCCATTCGTCCAACTTATATCTATGGACCACAAAACTATAACGATGTGGAAGCTTGGTTTTTTGATCGGATTGTACGCGATCGCCCGATGCCGATTCCTGCTAATGGCAAATTTATTACCCAACTCGGTCATGTTGAAGATTTAGCTTCAGCAATGTCAGCAGTCTTGGGCAATAAGAAAGCGATCGGTGAAATTTATAATATTTCGGATACTCGCTATGTCACTTTTATGGGACTCGCTAAGCAATGCGCGATCGCCGCAGGAAAAGACCCGAATCAGCTAGATTTTGTTTATTACAATCCCAAAGATTTTGACTTTGGCAAAAAGAAAGCATTCCCATTCCGTTTGCAACATTTCTTTGCTTCAGTTGACAAAGCAACTCAAGATTTAGGCTGGCAACCAAAATATGATTTATTATCTGGTCTGAAAACCTCTTTCAATCAAGACTATCTCTCTTCCAATCGTGGTCAAGCAGATATTGATTTCTCAACAGACGAACAAATTTGTAAATAGAAAGGAAACCAAAAGAGTAAATCGCCCGCTACGCGAGCGCTTTACTCTTTTGGTTTCTTAACTAGCTACTTAGAAGCTTCAAATCTATAGGTAATCAATTATCGAATCAGCAACGCGATTAATTGCTCCTTTCTCACCTAAGCTTTCTCTCACTCGAGCATAACCATCGAGCATAGTTTGTTTCGAGTCAGAATTGATTAATAAATCTAAAGCACATTCAGCGATCGCTTCAGGAACAGCATCATCTTGCACAAATTCAGGAATGACAGCTTCCATATTCACCAAATTTACAGGCGATATAAATGGCAACTTGAGTCTGACAATATAGCGGGCAATCCAAGCCGTAACTGCACTAACTCGATACAAAATTACTTGGGGTACATTTAACAACGCCGTCTCTAGATTGACAGTACCCGACTTGCTGAGTACCAAGTCCGCCGCGCTAATTGCGATTTGTGATTGCGCCGAAATAATCGTTGCTTTGATATCATATTCGGCAAGCAGCTTCTCAACTTCAGGACGATAACGTTCTAAAGATAGCGGCAACCAAAATTTGACATGTGGAAGTTTGGTTTGAATAATCTTCGCCGCTTTAAGAATAATCGGCATGACCGAGCGGAGTTCTTGAGTGCGGGAAGCGGGTAATAGGGTTACGACAAGTTCATCATCACCGATGCCAAGTTGTTGACGTGCATTAGTGCGATCGGGAACTTTTGCCATTAAGTCCACAAATGGATGTCCCACCCACTGCACATTTGTACCTTGCTTCTCATAGTAAACCGCTTCTTGGGGAAAAATCGCCAAAAGCTTATCGGTAAAAGCCGCGATCGCCTTAGTATTTTTGTCATTAAAAGACCAAACCCATTCTTGAGGTGCGATGTAATAAATCACTGGGATTTTGAGAACTCGCTTAGCAAAATAGCCCATTCCCTGATTGGGCATCATGTAATCAATCAACACCGCCACATCAGGTGGTGAATTTTTTAGCCATTTTTTAGCATCTTCCTGCACTCTCAGGGTTGGTAAAATGTACGGCAATGCCTCCAGCGCCCCAATTGATCCAATACCGATCGTATTCCCTAGCAGCTTAGCCCCAACAGCCGCCATGCGATCGCCACCAAGCCCGACAATCTCTAACTCAATCCCTTTGAGAGCCGCCCGTTCATGCAAAGCCTCAATCAAAATCGCCCCATGCCAGTCCCCTGACACCTCCCCTGTACTAATAAATATGCGGCGTTTGATCTTGATGTTTGAGCTAGATTCCATACTGAGTTATTGGTGTCATAGAATTTTATGCCAAATGCAATATATCGCATTTACCTATGGTACACTCGTAAAGGTCAAAAATTTGGACTAGAAAGAAGTGCCTAAGCTAAAAACTCGTAAATCTGCCGCCAAGCGATTCAGGGTGACAGGTAGCGGCAAGTTCGCTCGCCGCCACGCTGGTCGCAATCACCTACTAGAGCATAAGTCTACTGTTCGCAAGAACAAGTTGGGTAAAATGGCGATAGTTGATGACACCGACAATGACAGAGTAAGCGCAATGATGCCTTACGCCTAGTAATCAATTTTGATTGCTAAAAATATAAATAACTGAATCTAAACCGATTAACAACGAACTGCCATGACGAGAGTAAAACGCGGTAACGTAGCTAGGAAGCGCCGCAACAAAGTACTAAAATTAGCCAAAGGCTTTCGCGGATCGCACTCCAAGCTGTTCCGCACTGCTAACCAGCAGGTAATGAAAGCTCTGCGTAATGCCTATCGCGATCGCCGCAAGAAGAAGCGCGATTTCCGTAGTCTCTGGATTACCCGCATCAACGCTGCATCTCGCCAACAAGGTCTGAGCTACAGCAAGTTTGCTGGCTTGCTCAGGAAAGCAAATATCGAAATCAATCGGAAGATGCTTTCTCAGATTGCTATCCTTGATCCTGAAGCATTTACTGCGATCGTGGACAAAGCTAAAGCTTTAGTCTAGTCAAAACAAAATAAAAAGAAAAGCTCACCGTTAAGGTGAGCTTTTCTTTTTGACTAGATTATTTTGCATCAAAGTGATTTAGAGCCTCGGCAAAATCTCGCACACCGCGAAACTGTCTATACACTGAGGCAAATCTTACATAGGCAACTTCGCTAACTTCTTGTAAATATTGCAAAACCATTTCACCAATTTCAACGCTCGTGACTTGATGGCGATCGCGTGCTTGTAGTTGCGCTTCGATTTCATCAATGATTGACTCTAAGTTTGTTTGCGATACTCCTGTTTTTTCACAAGCGCGAATCATGCCTCGCAGAAGCTTAGAGCGATCGAAGGATTCGCTGTCGCCGTCACGCTTTAGGATGGTAATTGGGACAAATTCGATGCGCTCGTAAGTGGTGAATCGACGCTGACAATTGAGACATTCACGCCTGCGCCTGATGCTATAGCCTGCCTCTGCCGAACGAGATTCTAAAACGCGGCTATCGGTATGCTGACAAAACGGACAGAGCATGACATATCTCAAAGTTTAACAGTTAACAATAGACGGGCGCGCATCGCGCCCGCCTATTGTTAACTGTAAATTATAGTGGTTAATAATTTCGGTTTGGGTAGTGCTTTGAGAGAGCGAGCTAGCCTGCATAGGGATGTAAAACTACGGCTTTGAGAATGCGATCGCCTTTCCAAAGTGGTAAGGATAGCCATAGTTTGCCTTCATCGATCCATTGTTGTCGCAATGTGGCATTACTAATTTTAGGATTACTAGATTTGAGACAAATAATATTTAAAGTCGGTTCACAGACAAGCTCTAGCTCGGTGGAAGTCTCGACCCATTGTTGTAAATTGTTAGATAGATCAAGCGATCGCTCGACTAGATAACGACAGCCAGAAGTTCCCATTGCTTTGAGAGCCATCCATAGTTTGAGGCTATCAGTACGGCGAGTTCCCTGCAAATTGAGATTGCCAAAGTTTAGAGCTTGATCATCCATATATGGAAGTTCGCCATCGAAGCCATCAACTAAATGCTGTTTATCTTTGACGAGTAGCATCGCACAGGTACGCGCCACCCATAGCCATTTTTGAGGATTAAAGGTCAGCGAATCGGCGAGTTCACAGCCTTGAAATAGCGGCTGTAACTTTGGTGTAAAGATTCCTGCCCCACCATAGGCAGCATCAATATGAAACCAGCATTCATAACGTTTTGCAATTTCTCCTACCGACTGAATCCGATCGACTGCACCTGTGACCGTTGTTCCTGCGATCGCGGCGACAAAAAAGGGTTGCTTACCTTCCCTAATTGTTTTTTGAATGGCAGATTCCAATTCATCTAAAATGATTTCACCACGCTGATTAGTTGGTACTCGCACTAAGTTCTCTTTACCGACACCGATCACATTCATCGCCTTCTCAAAGGAAGTATGCGCCGCATCAGAGACAAAAGCAACTAGCTTGTTTGAATTGCCAAAAGTCTTACTTTGAGGCTGTTTCCAGTTTCTGGCGAGCAACAATGCCGAAATATTCGCGAGGCTACCGCCTGCGGTGAGTGTACCGAAACAATCTGTTCCCATTCCAAAAAGATTGCCGAACCATTGCATGAGTTGCGCTTCCATTTGTGTAAATACTGGAGCCAGTTCATAACTCAACATATTGTTATTAATTGCCGAGACCAGAGCATCTGCCCAGATCGTAATCGCGGCGGGGACGCTATCCATATGTCCCATATAGCGAGGATTTTGGAAGTTGACAGTACGCGGCAAAATCTGCGATCGCACTTCTTCTAATAATTCCCAAAGGTCATTCCCCTGTTTAGGAATATTGATATTAAAAGTAGAATTATCTTTCACAAAAGGCTGATTTTGAGTATCTAGAACAGAGTCAACGATCGCATCAACAAAAGCATAGCCAAGCTTACGGATAGCTTCGAGATTAGAGCGATCAGGATTGAAGAAGTGCGAATCTAGATCAAAATCAGGCATTTCAACGGTTTTCAAATTAGTAATATTTCAATAATTGCAAAGTTTTCTTGGAACTTACTGGGTTTTAGGAATACGCGGAATAGATGCAATCAAAGCTTTAGTGTATTCATGTTGTGGGTTGGTTAACACAGCATTAGTAAGTCCCTGCTCTACGATTTTACCTTTACGCATCACTGCAATGCGATCGCAGAAAAATTGAGCAACTGCTAAGTCATGAGTAATAAATATATAGGTTAGTTTAAATTCTTGTTTGAGATCGCGCATCAATTGCAAAACTTGGCTCTGGATCGAAGCATCAAGCATACTTACTGGCTCATCACAGATGATGAACTTAGGATGAGTGATCAGGGCGCGGGCGATCGCTACTCGTTGCAATTGACCACCTGATAAATCTGAAGGATAGCGTTTGGCTAGTTGCGAATCAAGCCCGACTTTTTGCAAAATCGCATATACTTTTTCGCGTGCTGATTCAAGATTGGGAGCGAGTTTGTGAATGAGCAAAGGATCAGCAACGCTGCGAAATACGGTCATATAAGGATTAAAGCAAGCACGCGGGTCTTGAAAAATCATTTGCATTTGCGATCGCATTTGGCGCATCTGTTCGCCTTTGAGTTTGGTCAGTTCCACACCATTAAACCGAACCAAACCGCGATCTGGCTTAATTAATTGCAAAATCGCTCGACCAGTTGTGCTTTTACCAGAGCCACTCTCCCCGATGATCCCAAATATTTCTCCTGAGAATATTTCTAGATCAATTCCATCAACCGCCTTGACTAAACCGATGGATGGATCGAAAAATCGCGTCAGTAGATTTCCACCCGTGACGTAATGCTTTTTGAGTTGATTGACATAGAGAATCACTCTCTGTGTCGGCTTTGTCACAATTTTAATAATTCCTGACACTACAGGCTCTTGAGCCTCAGATATATCACTATTCTTTTCTAGATTCTCTTCTGATGATTCGACATCTTCTACTACTGGAGATTCTACTTCATTTTCAATTTCTAAAGGGATAATTTCTGGATTAAAATGGAGAACAGAAGCTAATAAGCTCTGAGTGTAGGGATGTTGCGGAGAATGGAAAATCTGTTCGACAGAACCAGTCTCCACGATCGCACCGTTATACATAACTGCAATGCGATCGCAATATTCAGCAACCATGCCCAGATCATGGGTGACTAGCAACAAGCCCATAGAGCGACTTTTGCAAAGTGAAGTTAGCTCTTTGAGTATCTCTGTAGCAACCGTGACATCGAGGCTAGTGGTCGGCTCGTCCGCAATTAACAAAACAGGATTGAGCAAAAGTGAAAGTGCGATCGCCACCCTCTGCCGCATCCCGCCGCTAAATTCGTGGGGATACTGTCGCGATCGCGATGGATCGATTCGTACTGACCTGAGAGCGTCATAGACACGTTGTTTAGCAGATTGTGATGAGAGCTTAGGGTAATGAGAAGCTAATACTTCTAACCCGTGAGCTTCGATGCTCATTAGAGGATCGAGCCGCGTCATTGGATCTTGGAAAATCAAGCCAACTTTTTCACCGCGCCATGTGCCATCTTTTTTTTCAGCGATCGCTTCGCCATCAACACAAATCGTCCCTTCGACATGGGCAGATTGGGGTAATAGCTTAATTAGCGATCGCCCAATTGTTGATTTACCACAACCACTTTCACCGATTAGCCCCAGCGCCTCACCTGCTTGCAAATGGAAAGTAACGCGATCGACCGATGGCTCTGCATCGCCATAACGAACAGTCAAGTTTTCGACTTCAAGCAGCATGGTTGTTAAGGACTGAGTGTGTAATCAACTCAAATTAAAATATCATGATTTAACCCGTAACCCCTTAATCATCAAGCCAATTACCAAGCCACGGCTCTAAATTTATCATCGTTCGCAATCTCGACTGTGTCTCCTGAAGTACGAATCACATACAAGCCCTTACGATAAGCATAAACATCCACACCTTCATTAATCTCTATCCCAGCGACCGCCCCATAAATCTGATAGTTAGCATATTGAGGGAATCCAGACTTAAATTTGCGTAAGCGATCGCACATATCGTCCACATCATCTTGAGATAGACGAGATTTACATTCCACCGCGACCGCACTATTGCCATCCACAGCCAAAATATCGATTTCCATTTTTACTTTGTCAGATTTAACTCGCAAACTGGTTTGGCTGATATCAATACCCCGACTACGAAATAACCGAATCACCGCAGGTCGAACTAACTCCTCCACAAATCTTCCCCACCGAGAGGTGAGGTTTGCAACTTCGCGGCTAGTTTGAGCAACGGTGCGTTCTAGCCTCTCCAAGCCGCGATCAATTTCAGCAGCACGGCGATCAGCTTCAGCGGCACGGCGATCAGCTTCAGTAGCGCGCTCGGCGGCAAGGCGATCGCTCTCTAATTGACGGCGATCAAATTCTTCACGCGATCGCTGTAGTTGTTCGTTGGTTTGCTCAAAGAGTTTGTAAATATCTTCGATAGTGACTGAGTTTGACATAGTTTATATTTCGACTCCCTTGTTAATAGATTATACTTCGGGTGAAAAATCTCTAAATATCTAAATAATGGCGAATGTGCGTGAGGTCTAGATTTGCTTCTAGTAAATCTGCCATGCCGTGATAGAGCTTTTGCTGATGATCTTGCCAAGAAATAGAAGAGGTATAATGTTCAGGAATATTTGCTAATTGAGTTAAGGCTTTGCGAACGTGAGCAGACTCAAATAGTCCATGTAAATAGCTTCCCCATACGCGATCGCCTTCTCGATCACTTTTTAAACCCTCATCATAAAATTTGCGATCGCACTTAACTTGCAGCAAAGGTTTAGAATTTGAATCAATTAATTCTGAATCAATTAATTTTGTCACTCCCATATGGATTTCATAGGTCATCCATTTGTCGGTAGATTGATCTATTCTCCAAATCGCTTGCACTTGACGCACCTGTTTTATCGCCATAAATTCGGTGCTAATTGGTAATAATCCTAATCCTTCCACATCTCCCAAAGTCCCAGCGATACCTTCGCGATCGCATAAATACTTCCCTAGCATCTGATAGCCGCCACAAATACCCACGATCGGGACACCTCGTCTATGTGCTGCTAAAATTGCGACTGCTAATCCTGTGGTTTTTAACCATTGCAGATCACTGAGTGTATTTTTGCTACCAGGGAGGATAATTATCTTTGCACCGTTTAGTTCGGCAACAGTCTGCACCCAATAGGTTTCAATTCCTAAATCCAATTGCCAAGGTTGACTATCTTGGGAATTAGATAAATGCGGGAATCTAATCCAAGCAATCTTGGCGCCATTCCCTTTTGCTTCCGCTTCACTGCATAAACTATCTTCGCTCTCAGGTTGCAAATCTGACTCATAAGGGAGAACTCCTAAATACGGAAGATGCGGCATATGCTCGCGAAAGTGCTTCTCTGCGTCACTAAATAACCGTAAATCGCCACGAAATTTGTTGACAATAAACCCTAATCCTAAATCTTTTGCCGGTTGAGGAAGAAGCTGATGCGTACCAATAATCTGAGCAAACACACCGCCTTTCTCAATGTCACCAACGAGAATCCAACGCCCTTGCAAATGGAGGATCGGACGTAAATTCACTAGGTCACGCTGCATCAGGTTTAGTTCTACAGGGCTGCCTGCGCCTTCTAGTAGTAAAACATCACAGCGATCGCGCCAAAATTCGAGACTGTCACGCACACTCTGCCAAAGGGTTTCAATATGCTGATAATAATCAATCGCGGCTATGTGTCCTTGCGCTTCACCCAATAATACTAATTGTGAAGTTCCATTTCCTGATGGTTTTAAGAGGATTGGATTCATCTCGACAATTGGACGGATTCCACAAGCGATCGCTTGAACTGCTTGAGCGCGTCCGATTTCTCCACCTTCTAGAGTCACATAGGAGTTATTTGACATATTTTGAGCTTTAAATGGAGCGACTTTCACACCATTTCGTCTCAGCCATGCTCCCAATGCAGTCACCATCCAGCTTTTTCCAGCATTAGATGAGGTTCCTAAAACAGATATAGCTTTCATAATTTCTGTAAGTTAAAGATAGGCGACGCATCGCGCCGCCTATCTTTAACTTATCATCTTCGATATGTATGCAAATTTTATAATTTTAGTTTTAGCAGCCAGTCTCGATTATCTGATAGGCGATCCAGTAAATTGGCTGCATCCTGTGCAGATGATGGGATGGATGATTACGCAATTTACTAATATAGTAATCATTAAAGATGTTGCCACAAATACCTGCATTCCGCGATTTTCGCCACTGATTATGAAAATGTTAGGGAGCATTTTAGGAATAAGCATGATTTTGGGAAGTGGATTATTCGTGGCGATCGCCTTATCAAAAATACATCCTATTTTAGCGATCGCCATTTCTAGCATTTTACTTGCTGCTTGTTTTGCAGGGCGCAGTCTTCGTGATGCTGCTGAGTCAGTATTAAAGAGCTTGCAAACAGGAAATATAGCCAATGCTAGACAAGAGCTAAGTCGCTATGTGGGACGTGATACCGATGCGCTTTCGGAAATCGAGATTTTACGCGCCATCCTCGAAACTGTAACTGAAAACGCGATCGATGCGGTTACTTCGCCATTGTTTTATGCGCTTCTTGGTTCATTTTTGTTTCCTTATGGCGGTGTAGCTTTGGCGATCGCGTATAAAGCATCTAGCACGCTTGACTCAATGGTGGGATATGTCGAATCGCCATATACCGATCTAGGCTGGTTTAGTGCCAAAACTGACGATGTTCTTACTTGGTTGCCATGTCGCCTAACGGTGATTACTTTAGCTTTAGTTTCAGGAAAGCCAATTTATGTTTGGAGCATTTGTCAGCGCGATGCCAAATCTGACCCTAGCCCAAATTCAGGATGGAGTGAATGTGTCTATGCAGCGATCTTGCGAGTGCAGCTAGGCGGCAAAAATCGCTATCGTGGCGTTGTCAAGCACAAACCTTTACTAGGAGATGCCATAGAAGCGATCGCTGCCCCTAAGATTTATCAAGCTTTAGCACTAACTCGCACTTGCTTTTTACTCTGGCTAATAATCGGGCTAAGTGTGGCTCTATTTGCTAATTTGCCGACATTCATCACCAGATATTGATTGAGTTTTGCCATCAAGTAAAACTTTGAGACAGGTAACATCTGTTTTGGGAGACAAGAATGTGTAAGCGACAACTCCAGAAAGTAATACAAAAGAAGCAGGAATGAAAACGTTCCAAGATAGCCACTTTGGGCGCAATTTTTTCTTAAGATTTACCAATTTCTTCTGGACTGACAGAATATTTGGATGTCCAGCTTCGAGAGATTGCTTATAAATTTTTAGTGATCGTTCATAGAGATTTTTGACTTCTTGATAGCGTCTTTGCGAATAATATATCGATCCTAAATCAACTAAGTTAGCCGCAATTTCTGGATGATCTAAGCCTAAAACCTTTTGCTTGATTGCCAATGCTTGCAAAAATATTAATTCAGCTTTGCTATACAAAGCTTGATTATTGTAAATTGCCGCGAGATCAAGCATGGCGATCGCCACATCAGGATGCTCTGCACCGAGAGATTTTTGACGAAGCGCGATCGCTTGTAAGAATAAGCTTTCGGCTTTATCAAAAAAATTTTGGGAATAATTTAGAACAGCAAGATCAATTAGACAGTTAGCCACACTGGGGTGTGATTCTCCATATAACTGCTGATTTAAAAATAAGATTTGATTTAGATAATTTTCTGCATCGATATACTTACCCAATTTAATGTCATTTTTAGCTAAATCGTGCAAACATTCTAAAAAAAAGCCAACTTTACCATTGGTATAAGCAGGTTCAGGCGAGATTCGATAAATAGCTTTCGTATTGCTACTAAAAACAATCTCATCGCCTTGCATTAATACCCAAGAGTCATGAATTTTGCCATTGATCAGCAATCCGTTAGTACTTTTGCCTTTTTCAGGAGTACCGTCACTTAGTCGGAATATTTGCAATATCGGCGATCGTACAGTGATTCCAGTTAAAGTTGCATGTTCGCGAGATACTGACTGCGATCGCAAACATATTCCATTTTCTGGCGATCGCCCCAGTACATAGCGCTTACTATCTAGCGAAATTCTTTGTTCCCCTTCTGTATCTTGCAAAATCAGAACATGTTCAAATTGACTACCTTCAACTACGGTTGCATCTTGTGGCGCGAGGGATCTGTAAGTCATAGGAAGAAGAGATAATCGCTAATTACGAAGCAGAGCAATAGTCAAAGTATAACGAATCTACCCAATTCAAGCTCTCAAAAAGAAATAATCAGCCAAATAGCTGACACAAAAATATTTATAAAAAATGATGACATTCCTTGCAAAGCAAGGAATGTCATCATTTTTTATGCTGTAGTTAATTCGGGAATTTTTGCGGGAATTGGGCAGCCTCAACATTTAGAGCCACTGACTGACCATTACGTTTGACTTCTATGCGGATTTTGTCTCCGACAGCATGATCTTCTACCAGTTGGGTGACTTGATCGGCAGTCAAAATCTCTTTGTCGTCAAACTTCACAATTACATCACCACGCTTAGCTCCACCCTTAGCCGCAGGAGAGTCGTCCACGACACGAGTAATCAATACGCCTTGCTCTTCAGAGATTTTAATTCCAAATTCGGTATCTTGATTAACTTGCTTCTTCACATTTGCATCGACAGTCACCATCTGAATACCCAGATAAGCACGGCTGACTTTACCGTTTTGGATGATTTGTTTGGCAATACGCTGTGCTGTCTCAATCGGAATTGCAAAGCCTAGCCCCTGTGCACCTTGAATGATCGCCGTATTTACGCCAATCACTTCGCCACTTTGGTTGAGCAATGGACCACCTGAGTTACCCGGATTAATGGCAGCATCGGTTTGGATGAAGCTAACTCGCTTATCAACGCCAATTTGACCACTCTTCCGTCCAATTGCACTGATAATTCCCGCTGTGACCGTATTATCCAAACCAAGCGGATTACCGATCGCGATCGCCCAATCACCCGGCTGCAAATTTTGTGAACTGCCGAGGCTAACAATCGGCAGATTATCCGACTTAACTTGGACAACCGCGACATCGGTTAGCTCATCACTGCCGATTACCTTGCCCTCAAGTTGACGACCATCTTTGAGGATTACTGTTACCTTATCGGCTCCACTAACTACATGGGCGTTAGTGATGATATCGCCTTCTTTATTAATGATAAATCCTGACCCCGTGCCACGCTCAACTCGTTCCTTGGGCATCCGACTTGTTTGATCACCAAAAAACTGACGAAACATAGGGTCTTCAAGAAATGCTTCAGGCACTTGTGGATTGGCTGCCACCGTTCGCGATGCATTAATCCTCACCACCGCTGGTCCTGTGCGATTAACTGCCTCAACGACATAGTTACGCGGAACCGCGATCGCTTTGCTTCTATCGTTGTCTTGTGCTGATACAGGTGATATCGAAGCAACCTGTGGAAGAGGTGTAATCGCGCTAGTATTTGGCGATCGCACTCCTGACAGCACTGCCCAAGCCCCTAAAACCAAACCTAACAGGAGCATCGAAGCATAGATCAAAGGTTGCTTGTAACGAGATTTTTTATCTGAGTCTCTCATAGCTGTTTCTGTGACCGATAGTACTTAGATTCTACAATTTTACAAAAATATATTGACGATGTTAATCTTCGCGCCTAGCCAGAAAACCGCCATTCATCTTAAATAAGCTAAAAAAAATAAGCTAAGAAACCTTGTGAAACAAGGTTTCTTAGCTTATTTTTTACTCATTGACTTGGGTAAAGGTACAAGTGGTTCTTCCATCGCGATTAAAATTGGCTCCTCGGTAACAGTTGCAGGAGCTTTGAGACTATTGGCAACAGGGCTAAATTGTGGCGATGAGTTGAAAGTAAACATCGAGCCGAATATGCCCACTACAGCTGCTATTGATACACCAATACCAGCTAGTTTCCATTTGCGGCGTTGCGATCGCTTGTCAATCTCCGCAAAGACGCGATCAATCATCACATTTGTTTCTGCTTTCACCGAAGAACTTACGGGTACTGGCAAATCAATTAACAATTGACGTAGCTTTAGTTGGTGTTGATAGATGCGACGAAAGTCAGCATCATCTGACAGCCATTGTTCAACAAGCTGTTCTTCAGTGTTAGTTACTTCACCGTCTATATAAGCGCTGAGTAACTCAAAGCGCTCTTGTGAATTAGTCATAGAATTATCAAAAATTTGGTTAGCACTCATAACTTGAATACCCCCTAGTAAATCTATTAAATACTCTTAAATATTCGACAAATAGGGTTGTAGTTGCGCTTGTAGTTTCAGTCTAGCTCTAGCTATCCGTGATTTTACTGTACCAAGCGACACACCTGTTAGTTCCGAAATTTCTTCATAAGATAAACCTTGAATTTCTCTTAATACAATAGTTTCGCGAAAACTAGACGGTAAATCTTGAATTGCTTTGCGGAGTTGCTCATAAAACTCCTGCGTAGACATATTTTCGATGGGACTAGGCGCGGCACTGGGCAAGTCCCAACTCATTTCGTCGCCGTCACCAGACATAAATGTGGCATCAATAGAAACTGAATTACCAACTCGTTTACGTTTACGCAACTCGTCATAAAACAAATTGGTAGCAATCCGACTGAGCCAACCGCGAAACTTTTCAGGCTCTTGCAAGCGTTTAATATTTCGATAAACACGCAACCATACTTCTTGAGCTAAGTCAGCCCGATCTTGCCAGTCAGGAGCGAGCTTGTATAAAACTTGATCGACATAAGACTGATTACGGCGCATGAGTTCTGTAAACGCAGACCTATTGGTTTGCGCTTCGGTTTGGCACATTTGTACCAGTTCAACGATGGGGAGCTTATCAACGGACACGGAGTTAGAGGGCGTGTACCCTCCGATGCTGGTTGACCAAGATAGGCTATAACTCATTGACCGCTCCTACTTGACTTTGCTATAAAAACAAATATCTGTGTCTTTATGTTCAAGTTTTAGGACGGAGAATCAAAAATATTTGTTCCTATCAAAATAGAGCTTTCACTTTACAAGTACAAAACAAGTACAGAAAGATATTTCAAGAGGGATAATAGCAGTTAGTTTGCGCGTTTTTGCCAATTCATTGATTTACTTAAATTTACTTAGATATTCGATTATAAAGTTATGCAGCGATCGCAATGGATATCAGTTTTTACAGGCGTTGTCGCCGTACTTTTGGGCGTTGGTTATTTGATTTTGGTACAAGTGTTAGATTGGCGCGGTGGTGAAATGTTGCCTGCTCCAGTTGATGTATCTATGGCGATCGCCTTTTACTCTTTGCTTTAGAGTATTAAGAAAGCGCTGCGCTTTTCTAATACTGCATGGGTTTTATGAAGCTAACCAGAAAAGGTCATTACAGCGTTAAGGCGATGCTCGATCTGGTGGTTTGGGCAAAACGCAAGCCTGCCTCCGTGCGTGAAATCAGCGATCGCCAATCAATCCCTGCCCCATATTTAGAAAAAATCTTGATGGCACTGCGCCAAGCCGATCTAGTCGAGTCGAGTCGTGGTGTGCAGGGCGGATATAAGTTGAAGCGATCGCCCAAAGAAATATCCCTCGGCGAGATATTGTCAGCCGTTGGGGAAGATACTTATCCCTTGCCAAGACTAAAACCGCAAGAAAAACTTGCCTCTGACTGGGTCACATTTGCGCTTTGGCAAAGACTCGATCGCAAACTCAAAGATGCTCTGTATAGCATTTGTCTAGAAGATTTATATTTCGATGCTCGCAGTTGGCAAGCATCACAAGGGCAAAGCGCGGGATTTATTGTTTAATGTCTCGAATTGCTTAAGCCGATTTAGTGCGAATTTGACGCATGAGATTTGCCATCTCGATCGCCCCCATGCCAAATTCCCAACCTTTATTACTCTTGATACCAGCACGTTCTAAAGCTTGCTGCATCGTGTCTGTGGTCAACACTCCAAAAATAATTGGCACACCTGTCTGAAAAGAAGCCGCCGCTACACCTTTGGAGACTTCACTTGCCACATAGTCAAAATGAGGAGTATCACCACGAATTACTGCACCCAAGCAAATAATTGCATCGTAACGACCTGAAGTCGCTAATTCTTTCGTGACCATCGAGATTTCGAGGCAGCCTGGTACCCATGCATAATCAACTTGGTCACCAGTTTCAGAAATGTCAACTCCATGTCGTAACAATGAATCTTGACATCCTTGCAGGAGCTTACCGACGATCAGGTCATTAAAACGAGCCACCACGATCGCAAAGCGCAAACTATCAGTATTAGTAAAGCTACCTGAAAAAACAGTCATAGAATTAATTTGAAATAAAAATCAATTGAAAAATCAGTAAAGGCGGCGCAATGCGCCGCTTTTACTGATTTTAAGCTACAAAAGCATTCAAAATACCAATCACAATTACGAATGCTAACCAAATTAGGGAACCAAGAAATAAAAGTGGCTTTGTTTGGTTCCAAGAGCTAGGAGATGCATAAGCAACTGGGACACCAATTACTAAGACAAACGAGAATAAGACAAAAGCTGCCAATAAAAGCTGGAATAAAATAGTCACTTTTTTAAACTCCGAATACTAAAATAAAATAATAAAACAAATCCTTTACACCAAATTAGCAGAAAATGCGTCTCTCTTAAGTTATGAAGTAAATGACGCTTAAGTGTCATTTACTTCATGCGCTGCTATAGAGCACCTGCTGCGGTGCGATCGAGAATTCCTTCCGATAAATGGGTAGTGATATTGCCAGATTGCAAGACTGCACGCCCCTGTGCGCCTTGAGGATAATCAATCACACTCACGCCACCATTACCTTGCTTAAACACCCAAAATTGTTCAGGGGTAAAGCCAAATAGTAAGCAAAGTATCGCTTTGTTTACGGCATCGTGAGCGACAACGATCGCCGTCTCACCTGCGGGGACTGACTCGACAATTTTTTGCCAAATTATGGCAACGCGATCCCAAACTTGTTGTAAATTTTCACCTTCAGGCATTTGTATAGTTTCAGGATGAGATTGCCATAGGTCTAGCTGTCCTGGAAATTCGGCTTCGATTTCATGCTCAAATTTACCTTCCCAAAGCCCGTGAGAAATTTCTTTGAGTTCATCAAATAATTCAAGTTTGATATTTGGATGCTTGCTCAAAATTTCTAAAGCTGTATCTTTAGGGCGCAACATTGGGCTGCTAAAGGCTTGATCAATTTTGACATTTGCCAAAAATTCACTAGCACGTCTAGCTTGAGCATGACCATTGTTGTTGAGTGGGACATCAATTTGTCCTTGAAACCGCTTTTGGCGATTCCACTCAGTTTCGCCATGACGTACTAGCAATAGACGGCAACCTTGTTCACTTTGTCTTCTGTTAATGGCGGGTAATGGTGAACCAAAGATTGGTTCTAGATGACTGACGAGATTGAGAGATTCGAGTTGAACGCCGTTGGCAATGGTTGTACCTTGAAAGTTGAGGACGCTAATGGCGCAGTTGACTTGATGAATGTTGTGATAAAGGCTGGCTGGGATACCGATCGCTGCACAAATAAGCGCCCGATTGATGGCGCTATGACCAACCAGCAAAATTGTTTTGCCTTTATCTTTAACTAAAATCTCTGCCCAAAAAGCTCTAGCTTGCTCAAACAGTTCAAGGATCGGATAGCGATCGCCCAATTGAAAATGGTCTGGTTCATTTTGCCAAACATGATATTTTTCAGGAAATTGCTCTTTAACATCGCTAGCAAGCATTGATTCCCATTCGCTGAGATCAATTTCGAGTAATCCTTCGGTTGTAAATAACTCAGGAGGATTAAAATTTTCAGACAAAATTATTTTGGCAGTTTGCTGAGCGCGAACTAGGGGACTAGCATAAGCAACATCAACGGTAAGTTTTGCTAGGGCTTTGCCTGTTAGCTTGGCTTGCTGATTACCTTTATCTGTCAAGACGGACTGCAATTCTGGGCGATCGTAATTGCCCCGTCCTTGGATTTTGCTCAGGATATTAAAATTACTTTCGCCATGACGGACGATAACTACGCGCGTACTCAGAATTTTACCCTCATCATAATAAAAGTTCGAGAAGAGGGCTTCGCCCAAATACAACTATGTATCAATGTTAAAACACTATTAAGAAATTGTAACGCTCAATGCTGCGCTACAATACTAGGATAAGCTCAAGATAGATGCTAGCCAATACGCATCTAGACGCATCTGGCAAATAATTAGGCGATCGAGCTTATTTAGCATAAACTTGGGCTATCAAGTACCCTGTTTTACCTATAGGCTGAATGCTATGGGCAAATAGTGTAAGCACTTTCTAAATAGTCTAATAAGAGCCAGTCTAATAAATAACTGCATCCTTATATAACGAAACCTCACCAACTTTCCATTAACTATATTCATACTGCATCGTGATGAGTATTGCTCTCTCAGGTTTCTGGTCATAAGCGATGCTTATAGTCCTTATAATCTGCAAGCTTTTTTAGAATTTAATTTTTAGTTGATGTAAATTTAGCCATCTACATCAACTAAAAATTAAGAGAGACATAGTTTTTGGTACCCAAACCATTCCGAACAAAGCAATAAGTTTCGTTATCATGCTGTCAGATCAAGCACAGCAACTAGCTACGAGCTTCGGTACATAAGCTAAGCAGCAAGTTTACGATACAGACTATTTGTGATCGAAATTTTTTCTATTTTCGTTTTTAAACAGGTTTTTTTAGACTGGCTCTTTTGAATCGAAGAAATTCTGAGGAAATTGAATGCCAAAGCAGATAATTATTGCTGAGCAGTATCGAATTGCTGCTGTATTTAGCGAAGATCAAATCGAAGAAATTGTTGTAGCCGCAGGAACTCATCAAGTTGGGGATGTTTACTTGGGCGTTGTCGAAAATGTCCTCACCAGTATCGATGCTGCATTTGTAAATATTGGGGATGGCGATCGCAATGGCTTTATTCACATTACTGATCTCGGTCCACTAAAAATGCGGCGATCGTCTGGCTCGATCAGCGATCTGGTTGTACCGCAACAGCGTGTGCTGGTGCAGGTTATGAAAGAACCAACAGGCAACAAAGGTCCCCGCTTGACGGGAAACATTTCATTACCAGGGCGTTATGTGGTGTTACTCCCCTTTGGACGCGGTGTAAACCTGTCACGGCGTATCCGCACTGAAGCTGAGCGTAATCGCCTCCGCGCTCTGGCGATTTTAGTGAAGCCCGCAGGAATGGGCATTCTCGTGCGGACTGAGGCAGATGGAATGTCTGAAGAGCAGATTATTGAAGACCTCGATAATTTACAACGTCAGTGGGAAACCATTCAACAAGACGTAGCAACCACACGCCAGCCAACCCTGCTTGATCGCGAACGTGATTTTATCCAGCGGGTCTTACGTGACCTATATGGTACTGAAGTCAATCGAATTGTTGCCGATTCTAGCGATGGGTTGCGCCGAATTAAGCAGCATTTGCTGAACTGGGGTGATGGCAAAATCCCAAGTGGCTTGATGCTGGATCATCACCGTGAACGTACATCTATTTTAGAATATTTTCGGGTAAATGCAGGCATCCGAGAAGCACTCAAGCCTAGAGTCGATCTCCCTAGTGGTGGTTATATCATCATCGAGCCGACCGAAGCATTGACGGTAATTGATGTTAACTCTGGTTCATTTACTAAGTCTCAAACCTCACGCGAGACAGTGTTGTGGACTAACTGCGAAGCTGCGGTCGAGATTGCCCGACAAGTGCGACTACGAAATATCGCGGGCGTAATCGTGGTGGACTTCATCGATATGGATACTCGCCGCGATCAGTTGCAACTACTAGAGCATTTTAATAAAGCTTTGCGATCGGATAAGTCACGTCCTCAGATTGCTCAGCTTACTGAACTCGGATTGGTTGAGCTAACTCGTAAGCGTCAAGGTCAGAGCATATACGAATTGTTTGGTCGTCCTTGTGCCGCCTGCGGCGGCTTGGGGCATTTAATGCATTTACCAGGTGAATCTGCGGGGCAACCTGTTGACGCAACCTCACGAACTTGGGAGGCTAAGCAATCAAACCAACTTGATTTCACTTCTGAGTATGAAGATGGCGATTCTGACTTAGGCGGCGGTATGGAACCTAATTTGGTTAACCATCCCAGCTATCAAGAACGCAGCAATCTGCGGCGGCGCGGTAAACGGACGTTACCTAAAGATTCACGAGATACTCAAGAGCCAGAAAAAGTTGTCCCTATGGAGGTGCGATCGCGGATCGAGCCACGCATTGAGCCAAGAATTGAGCCGCGCATTGAACGTGATGTGATTGATCGGGTTGTACCAACTAAGTTATCTCTGCCCAGCATTTTATCGACTAAACCAATCGAAGAAAAAGACTCAGTTGAAGCTTTAATTGAGGTTGAGGAGATTGATCCTGAAATTATAGTTGTTTCTGAGAATACAGTTGAGCGCCCCAATTCCGATCGCCCGAATAAGCGTGAAATCCGCACTAAAGTTGCTGAGCCGCCAGAGGTGATTGTCGTTGAGATGACTGAGGAGGAACAAGATGTTTATTCATTAATCGGCATTTCACCTTTGGTATTAGTTGATCGCGAGATCAAAGACCCTCGTAATGTGATTGTTACTGTTGCTTTACCCGGTCAAGCTCCTCAGATTGCTAATGCAGTTATGTCAACAAGTGCTACAGAAGAAAACATTTTTGAAGAAAGCTATGCTGAACCAGAAGCTATAGAAATAGAAGTTGTCGAGCCAACCTCTCAAGTCGAGCCAACTCCTGAAGTTGTAGTGAGCGATCAGCCGATGATTAGTATTGCTCCAACTAATGGTGGTTCTAATGGGGTGATTTTGAGAGTAAATCGATCGCAGCCAATTGAAACAATTGGTTCAAATTTAGAGCCAAAGTCTGAGTTTGCAGAAGCTTCTAAAGAGTTTGTGCCGATTCAATCGCCTGAAGCCTCTCGCCGCAAGCGCTCTTCAGCTTCATAATTTCTTAGGTTAAGAAGGGGAGCTTTCTTAACCTAAGAAATTTCGCAATCACAATTTCTTAAGTTTTTTAATCAGCATAGACTTTTTCGTAAAAGAATCTGCAAGAATATGACTTCTTAGATGTTGTTTAGTTAATGAGGTTGAATGTGAAGAAAATCTTACTTTTCTTTAGTGAACTTAATAATAGTGACCTTGATTGGTTTGTGCAGAAAGGTAAGAAGGAGACAATCCCACCTGATCGTTTACTAATCCGCGAAGGACAAGTAAGCGAAGCTCTATATATTGTGGTGAGTGGTTCATTTAGTGTTGCTATTGAGTCACTAGATCATAAGGAACTTGCCAAAATTTCGGTAGGTGAAATCGTTGGTGAAGTTTCTTTTATTGATACTCGTCCGCCTCTTGCTAGTGTGCGATCGCTAGAAGAATGTGTGGTGCTGTCATTACCAAGAATTCAACTTTTATCTAAACTGCAGCAGGACATAAATTTTTCAGCACGATTTTATCGAGCGATCTGTCTCTGCTTATCTGATCGCTTACGCGGTACGGTTAGCCGCCTCGGATATGGCTCTGAAATTGATGAGTTAGACTCGCATTTTGGAGGCTTTGGTCAATCTATGCTTAGTAATCTAGAATTAGCAGAAGCAAAGTTTAATTGGCTATTAGAAAATGTGCGCGGCTCATAAAAAACAAAAAAGGACGCGAAGCGTCCTTTTTTGTTTTGGGCTTTTAGTTTTTTTTGATTTTTAAGTTGCTTCAATACGCATTAAGACTTGACCGTATTCAACTGGTTGAGTATTTTCCACCAATATCTCAACGATTTTGCCAGAAGCTTCAGACTCGATTTCATTCATTAACTTCATAGCTTCGATGATGCAAACAGTGTTTCCTTTTTTGACAGTATCGCCAATCTCGATAAAGGCTGCATCATCAGGCGATGGGGAACGATAAAATGTACCAACCATTGGCGATGTAATTTCAATTAGCTTTTTCGCAGGTAGAGAATCCGCGATCGTGCTTGCATAAGTCACAGGATTTATAGAGGTACTATCGATTACATTTGCCTGTGCAACTGTTGATAGTGCTATAGGCGTAGGCAAAGTCGATGTAACCTTAGTTTCACTTTTACGGATACTCAGACGCAAGTCACCCGATTCTAAAGTCAGTTCGGTGATATCCGTCTTGTTTAGAACCGTGACTAATTCATGCAATTGCTCTAAGCTAAAGTCCACCTAATTTTCACGCCCCAGATAGGTATCTTCGCGAGTATCAATCTTGACGCGATCGCCAATATTCACAAATAAAGGAACCATCACTGATGCGCCAGTCTCAAGCTTAGCCGTCTTGTTGCCACCAGTTGCCGTATCACCGCGTAAACCAGGATCGGTTTCGATTACTTCAAGTACAACAGCGTTGGGTAATTCCACTTCGATAATTCTTTCACCCCAGCGCACAACGTTAACCTCCATGCCTTCTTTGATGTACTTGACGCGAGTTCCAATCTGGGCTGCTGTCAAAGTTGCTTCATCAAAGCTCTGCATATCCATGAAGATATAGTCATCCGCTTCTTTGTAGGTGTGTTGCATCGAGCTTTTTTCTAACACTGCTTGGGGCAGTGTCTCACCAGCTCTAAATGTTTTTTCTAAGGTTTTACCTGTCATGGCACTTTTGAGAGTGGTGCGAACAAAGGCTGAACCTTTGCCAGGCTTAACGTGTAAAAATTCAACTACACGCCAGACTTCGCCATCAAGTTCAATTGTTACGCCGGGTCGAAAATCGTTACTAGAGATCATTGCAGATTGAGTAATAGCCAGTCCTTATTTTAATGTAGCGGTGTGACATTTGAGACATAAAACCTAAGAAATTAAGAAAGGGTTGGTTTGTAATGCTTTTCTAATTTTTTGGCAATTGCTATAGAATTGAGTTTTTAGAGGAGCGATCGCCCGATGTCAACAAAAAAGCAGTTTGATAATTTTGATGAGTTACTGCAAAGCTCAGAGTTGCCGATCTTGGTTGATTTTTATGCACCCTGGTGTGGTCCTTGTCAGCTTATGACAGGCATTCTTGACAAGGTGAGTGAAGCGATGAAAGATAAAGTGCAGATCGTGAAAATCAATACTGATAACTATCCTGATCTTGCCTCCCAATATAAAGTTTACGCTTTACCAACTTTAGTTTTGTTTAAAGGTGGAACGCCTGTTGATCGGATTGAGGGTGTTATCCAAGCTGATCAGTTATGCGATCGCCTTGCAGTTCACGCTTAATAAAAAAATAAAGGCAACCCAAAGGGTTGCCTTTATTTTTTAGCCTAACTTTTCTAGACTAGGCAATCGGTGAGTTGAGCTAGTATTTCTTCGCGGTGCAAGTTACGACCAATGATCACTAGCTGATTATTTACGGGCTTATCGCGATCGTCATTTTTGAGTTCATAGCGTTTGCCACTAAGCTGAAAGACGTAGCGCTTGTCGATACTCGCAAAGCGCAAAATACCTTTGGCGCGGAAGACATCAATCGATAGTTTTTTATCAAGAAAGTTTTGGAACTTATCAAGATCAAAGGCGCGATCGCTTTGAAATGAAATTGAAATAAAGCCGTCATTTTCGAGATGAGCGGAATGATGATGTTTGTGATCGTGATGCTCATGTTGGCAGTTTGCATCATGTTGATGATCATGCTCATAATTTATTTCTTCGGTTGCCGCGATCGCGGATTGATCGATCTCCACATCAAGAATTAGCGGTAGTGGCACGATTCCCATCTGCGATCGCAAAATTCTAGCTTTAGATTTTGTTTTGTTGATATAAGTATCTAATTCTTGCAGCTTTTCTTCGCTGACTAGATCAGTTTTATTGAGAATAATAATGTCGCCATACATGATTTGGGCATAAGCAGCGTCACTCTTAAAATGCTCGGAAGTAAATGCTTCAGAATCAACGACCGTCAAGATCGAATCAAGTCTGGTCAGGTGTTGTAGCTCTGTACCTAAGAAAGTTAAAGCAATCGGCAATGGATCAGCAACGCCTGTAGTTTCCACGATCATATAGTCAATGCGATCGCCCCTTTCGAGAACACTATAAACAGCATCAACCAAGCCATCATTGATTGTGCAGCAAATACAACCATTGCTCAGTTCCATCATATTTTCATCGACAGAGACTAGCAACTGGCTATCAATATTAATGTCGCCAAATTCATTTACTAAAACTGCAACTTTTAAATCTTGTTGATTTTGTAAAATATGGTTTAGCAAAGTGGTCTTACCACTGCCTAAAAAGCCTGTGATGATTGTGACTGGCATTCCCCGTTTGGGTACATCCACATCAATAATGTCTGCGGTCATGTTTTGAGTGACACTGCGATCGGAAGTAAGCATAGACTTTATGCGAGGATAATTTTAGGTATCATTTTAACAGTTGCGCCCTGCGGATCATCATGTCAGTTCCAGAATCTCCCACTATTCTCAGTTTTGAAGATATATTGACTGCCTTAGAAGTTAGACTAGAGTTTGAAGAGGCGATCTCTCAACCGCAATTGACTCAAGTACTAGAGCAATGTCTACTCTTTGCCCAAGCCCAAAATTTGACTGATATTGCTCAACTGATCAAACAAGAATTAGATGGCTATATCGGTGAATTACCTAGCGATCGCAATGTGAAACTGAGTTATTTTGATGGGGGTGGACAATTAATTAAGGGATTGAATCAGTACAGTAATTACCCTTTAGTCACTGGAATTCGGAAATTAGAGTTACATCTTAAAAATGGTCTGACTTTGAGATTGCCAGCTCAGATTTTGACTTTTTTGTCAGAGGTGGCAGGTCGTGAGGTTGATAGTGGTCACGTCTCACCATTAGAAATTAATAAGCTTTTAGAAAATATTCGCGATCTTATTTATCAGAAATTAAAATTTATTGCAAATTAGAGGCTAGCACGCGCTGCTCTCTCAAACTAAAACCATTTCTAGGCTACCCATTCTAGCTTTAGGGCGGGCATTAAGCGTTGTAGGTTTTTCAAAGATTTTCCTTGCCAAGGTATGATTTCAGAACCTTGGACAGTGATATTAATTTTTTCTTTTTGACGAACCTTGATGACAAACTTAGATAAAACATTAATACCTGAACTATTCAAAAACTCTAACTGACAAAGGTTTAAAGTGATCTGCTGAGGTGCTTGTTCAAGCACATACTCTAAAACTTGCACAATTGGCGCATATTCTTCAGTTCCTGCTAAGCGTAAAGAGCCTTGACAATAGATACATGTCTCTAAGGGGTTATACAAGACTTGATAATCATCTCCCTTGACTTCCATTATTTAACAACTCCTGATGATAAACACTTGATTTTCCTTGATTTTTCTTAGAGAGGCAACTGTACCATTGTAGTTACCATTGTTACATGGGTATTATTTGAAACTTGCTCAAACTTCCATCCTAAAAGTGCGTTGTAGTCCATTAACATAGTCAAATAGCCAAGTCCAGAGCCGCTTGTATCATCATTAGCACTATTCTCGATCTGGTTAACATACATCTCGCCAACATCGCCAATAAGAATCTCTTCAATAAAGGATTGAAAACGCGCGATCGCATCTGGATGCAAACTGTTTTTCGATACAAATATTAAGCGATCGCCAAATAAATTTACCTCAATATTAATCGGTTGTCCCGATTCTTTATCGCTATACTTCATTGCATTTTCTAGCAATTCATTAGCAATAAAACTTACAGCTGAACGAATCTCTGCTTGTTTATTGATCGCGGCATTTGTATCACCTGGAAAGAAGTTTCTGACATAGTCTCCAAGGAAATCAGCAGAGAGTCCATTCGTTTTCCAACGTAGTTGAATAGGTAATGAGGACGGCGAAAATCCTAGTACTAAAAATTCACTTCTGTCTGAGAAATCTTCTGTAAATTGTCCGAAAGTTTGCGTCATAACTAACGCCATTTTTTAATGTTGATAATTGTTTGATACTTTGCGGCATTATACAAATCTACCCTTTATATTACTAGATCAAAACCCAAAAAAGAGAGACGATGCGATGCACCGCCTCTCTTTTTTGGGTAGATAATTTTTTAAAAGCCTTGCTAAGCAAGGCTTTTAAAAAATTATCTATGTAGCCACGAGGCGTTAATATGATACGGATTACACTTTGTGGAAATTTTTGCGTCATGATATCCGTCTCGGCTCGATTTGAAGAACTGCGGGCTAAAGGGCAAGCTGCTCTTATTCCTTTTATTACGGCTGGTGATCCTAATTTAGAGGCGACAGCAAAGGCGTTGCGGATATTGGATCAAAACGGCGCAGACATAATCGAGTTGGGTGTGCCGTATTCTGACCCGTTGGCAGACGGCCCCGTAATTCAGGCTGCTGCGACTCGAGCGTTGCAAAATGGGACAACTCTCGAAAAAGTTTTAGATGTAGTACGCGTGGTTGCGCCAGAATTGCGATCGCCGATTATTTTATTTACCTACTACAACCCCATCTTAAATATTGGCGTTGAAAGTTTTTTACAGAAAATCTACGAGGCAGGTGTACGCGGTCTAGTTGTTCCTGATCTGCCTCTCGAAGAGTCGCATGTTTTGTTAGAGCCTGCTCAAAAAGCTGGTATCGAAGTAATTTTATTAATCGCACCGACAAGTCCTCCTGATCGCATGGCAGCGATCGCTGAAAAGTCACAGGGATTTATCTATGTAGTCAGTGCTACGGGCGTAACGGGAGTCCGTACTGAGGTTAGCAAGGGCGTCAAAACGATGATCGAGCAACTCAGAACCGTCACCGACAAACCGATCGCGGTTGGTTTTGGCATTTCGCAGCCTGAACATGCAAAGCAAGTAATTGATTGGAATGCTGATGGCGCGATCGTGGGTAGTGCAATGGTAAGAAAATTAGCTGAGCCTGATGGTGGACTGCACGCGATCGGCGAACTTTGCAAAACTCTTAAGCACGCGATTCGTAGGGACTAGATTTTGATGACTTTAATAAATATTTTGATTGGTGTGAGTATTGCGATTGCTGTCTTAACTGGTACAGCTTTGCTGATGTGGTTGTTGTTTGAGTGGCATTACAAGACTCGACAAGGTAACTTGCTTGAGTTTGATAGTGGTGTTTGGCAATTTTTGACCTATGAGCCAGATCACTATCGTTTGGAATTGATCTTAACTGCGACCAACAAAACGCGTAATCTTGACGTTTTTTTGACAGAAGTAAATCCTGTGATCTCACTTCTATCTAATGATAGTCTCGAAGAAATTGATAGCCAAATCCAGTTGCGATCGCGCCATGTCAATGTCGCTAGTCGCAATGATAACTATTGGGAATCATATATCGTTACTCCTTTTCAAAGTACAGGCGTGGAGATCGTGATCGACATTCGCGGCAAAAATCTGGAAGCGCTACGAACTGCATGGGTGCGCGTAAATCACACGATCTATGGTCCAGGGGGACGCGAAGAAAAAATTAAACACTGCATCATTCCTTTACAGTTTCCTGATGCTAATCAAAGAGAGCGCTGGCGACCCACACCTGATGCAGATGTATTACCTATTCGCACGCATATTTTATCGGCAGGAGATAACCCTGTCGAAGTAATGCAGCGCTATGTGGTTAGCCATGCTCAACCAGGTGACATCGTGACGATCGCCGAAACACCAATCGCAATTATGCAAGGCAATTTTTATCATCCTAGTGATATTCATCCTCAATGGCTAGCTAAGCGTCTGTGCTATTACTTCAAAAGTACTTCTAGTCTGGCTACGGCTTGCGGATTGCAATCATTGATCAATGAGTCGGGTGCATGGCGAGTTGCTTTTGCTTTTGTGGTCGGGGCGATCGCTAAAGCAGTTTTACGAACTCCAGGCGTGTTTTATATGCTGGCTGGCGAACAGGCGCGTCTCATCGATGATGTTACAGGCACTTTACCGCCCTATGACCAATTTATTGTGCTAGGTCCCAAAAATCCTCAAGCGATCGTTGATCAAATCAAAGCGGGAACAGGATTAGAAGCAGCGATCGTTGATGTCAATGATTTGCGGCGCGTGAAGGTCTTAGCGGCAACTTCTGGGGCATCCGAGAAATTACTCAATCAAGCTCTGTTAATGAATCCTGCGGGCAATGCCTCTGAGCAAACGCCAATTGTGTTGATTCGTCCCAACAGCAGCAATTAAGTTTCCTGTTACTCTCTTGCAAGAGAGAGTAACAGGAAATTATGGCAACTTAGGATATTGCCGAAAATTTGGTTTGCGCTTTTCTAAAAAGGCTTGCTTACCCTCTTGCGCCTCTTGAGTCATGTAAAACAACATCGTGGCATTACCCGCCAGCTCTTGTATCCCCGCCTGTCCATCACAATCAGCATTAAACGCCGATTTGAGACAACGAATCGCTAGAGGACTCTTATCTAAAATTTCTTGCGCCCACTGGATGCCCTCTGTTTCCAGTTGCTCGACTGGGACAACTTTATTCACTAAGCCCATGTCTAGAGCTTCTTGCGCGTCATATTGACGGCAGAGATACCATATCTCGCGCGCTTTTTTCTGTCCAACTAAACGCGCTAAATAAGAAGCTCCAAACCCACCATCAAAACTGCCCACCATTGGTCCTGTCTGTCCGAAAATGGCGTTGTCGGCAGCGATCGTTAGATCACAGACGACATGCAGCACATGACCACCACCGATCGCGTAGCCAGCGACCAACGCAATTACAGGCTGTGGCATCGTCCGAATCAGGCGTTGCAAATCAAGAACATTTAAACGCGGTACACCCGACTCAGAGATATAGCCACCATCGCCACGCACTTTCTGATCTCCCCCTGCACAAAAAGCATATTTGCCATCGTCAGCAGGACCTGCACCAGTCAATAAAACTACGCCAATCTCGATATCTTCGCGCGCGTCTGAAAAAGCCGCAATCATTTCTGAAATTGTTTTTGGACGAAAAGCATTGCGAACTTGAGGACGGTTGATCGTAATTTTTGCCATTCCATCTGCTTTGTGATACAGGATGTCTTCAAATTCGGCGGCGAGTTGCCAATCGGTCATGGTTTTAATGGAGAAAAGTACAGATACACACTTTATCAAACTTTATCAAAAATCAAACCCAAAGCATGGGTCGCCCGCTATGCGGGC
>JANXUJ010000073.1 GCA_025356295.1 Cyanobacteriota bacterium | reverse complement strand
GCCCGCAACACAATTACTAAAAAAACACTAAAAAAGTTTTTAAAGTTTGTGAATCAAATATCCACAGCGATGCTCTCCATTTACCATCCAGTGAGTGCGCTCCACAGGGCAATCTAGCACTGTGGCAAACATCTCTAGCTCATGTCCACACACACTCGGAAACGACTCGGCAACATGGGCGATCGCGCAATTGTATTCCGTAAAAACAAAACTTTGATCGACACTTTCCGTACTTTCTACAGCAAACCACTCCGTCACATAACCTTCAGCACGGCGTATCTCTGCTAATTTTTCTAATCTGTGTCTGAGTACACCTTCACCAAGCTGTAATTTATAATCCTGAGCTTTACGTTGCCATTGCTTGTGCAACACCTCAGATACCTGCTCTTTGCCTAATGTATCGATCAGCGTATCCAAGAAATTTACGGCGAACTGGTTATAACTATCAGGAAAGCGATCGCGCCCCGATGCTGTTAGAGCATAGATAAACTGCGGTCTACCCATGCCCACCTGCTCGGCTGTGTGATAGATCAGCCCCTCAGCTTCTAAATCTTTTAAATGCTTACGAATTGCTTGCGGACTAATATCCAGCTTTTCAGCAAACTCCTGTGCTGTCACCTCAACACGTTTGAGTAAATGCTGCAAAATATCTTGCTTAGTGTCATGACCGATGGGAGTTTTCATAAAAACAAGCTCCTGATCGAAATAAAAAATCTGGAATCGCAAATTGCTTTGATAATTTAATCAAAAATTTAATCAAAAAATTGACTTTGACAACCTATGTGTTGCTAATGTAACCTACAATTAGTAAAGAAACAAGCTATCTTCGAGTAAGCACCAGATTTACTCACAAAACATTAGGAGCCTTAACGGACATGACTGCAACGGTTCAAGCACTTGTCAACCAACCGTACAAATATGGATTTGTTACGTCAATTGAGTCAGACACAATTCCTCGCGGACTTAGCGAAGATGTCGTCCGCATGATTTCGGCAAAAAAGAATGAGCCAGAATACATGCTCGACTTCCGACTCAAAGCGTATCGTCAATGGTTGAAGATGCAAGAACCAACATGGGCGCATGTCGAATATCCTGCGATCGATTATCAAAATATCGTTTACTATTCAGCACCCAAGCAGTCCAAGAAAAAGGCTAGCCTCGATGAAGTCGATCCTGAACTGCTCGACACATTTGAGAAATTAGGTATTTCCCTTAACGAACAAAAACGCCTTGCCAATGTTGCTGTTGATGTCATCTTTGACAGCGTTTCGATCGCCACAACTTTTAAAAAAGATTTAGCAAAAGTCGGTGTCATCTTCTGCTCGATCACCGAAGCAATGCATGAATATCCCGAACTGATCAAAAAATATTTGGCAAGTGTCGTCCCGATCGCCGACAACTATTACTCCGCCCTCAACGCCGCCGTATTTACCGATGGCTCCTTTGTGTATATTCCCAAAGGCATAAAATGCCCGATGGACTTGTCTACTTATTTCCGCATCAACAATGGTGACTCTGGACAATTTGAGCGCACCTTGATCATTGCCGAAGAGGGAGCCTATGTCAGCTATCTCGAAGGCTGCACAGCACCAATGTTTGACACCAATCAGCTTCATGCCGCTGTAGTCGAGCTAGTCGCCCTAGACGATGCCGAAATCAAATATTCCACCGTCCAGAACTGGTTCGCGGGAGATAAGAATGGCAAAGGTGGTATCTATAATTTTGTGACCAAGCGCGGCTTGTGTCAGGGAAAAAACTCAAAAATCTCTTGGACTCAAGTCGAAACAGGTTCCGCAATTACTTGGAAATATCCCAGCTGTGTCCTTGTTGGTGAAAACTCAGTCGGTGAGTTTTATTCCGTGGCGCTGACCAATAACAAGCAACAAGCTGACACTGGCTCTAAAATGGTGCATATCGGCAAAAATACCCGTAGCAAAATTGTTTCTAAGGGTATCTCCGCAGGTGGCTCTCAAAATAGCTATCGTGGCTTGGTAAAAATTTCGCCTAAAGCGGAAGGTGCGAGAAATTATTCTCAATGCGACTCGATGCTGATTGGTGATTGTTCTCAAGCGAATACTTTCCCCTATATTCAAGTTCAGAACAATACGGCACGAGTCGAGCATGAAGCCTCCACTTCAAAAATTGGCGAAGAGCAATTGTTTTATTTCCAACAACGCGGGATCGCAGTTGAAGATGCCGTCTCAATGATTATTAGCGGATTCTGTAAAGAAGTGTTCAATGCCTTACCAATGGAATTTGCCGTGGAAGCAGATAAGTTATTGGCTTTGAAGTTGGAAAATAGTGTGGGTTAAAGGAGTTAGCGAATGGAAGAACTCATGGAATTGCGATCGCTAGTCCAGCAAGGCGACTTGCGATCGGCGTTGACCTTGATCGATGAACTAGAAGAGATGAGCAAAGACGATAAGATCAATAAAATCTATAGCTATACCATTATTCTATTACTTCATTTGATCAAGCAATCAGCCGAAAAGCGCTCAACCAGTTCTTGGGAAGTTTCGATTTGCAATGCAGTAATTTCGGTTCAACGCAGCAACAAACGGCGTAAAGCGGGTGGTAATTATTTAAGCGATCGCGAACTCAGCGAAATACTTGAAGAGTCCTACGATCGCGCTCTAGATAATGCCCGACTAGAAGCTTTTGGTGGTGCTTATGATGCGATCGCACTTGGCAAAATGGTTGATCGGGCTGAAGTACTCGAACGTGCCATGCAAATGTTGAAGGGTTCTCTCTAAATTTATGAAGATATTAATATGGAGATATTGAGATGCTAGCAAATCCAAAAACAAACTGGGACATGATGGCGGTCAACTCCCATTTTCAAACTGCTGAAGCGGCCCAAACCTTGCTGAAGCAAGGGCAAATGGAAGATGCAAAAGATGCACTAAAATCTCTAGTTGATGCAATGTCAAGATCAGAACGTCAAGCTGTTAAAAGTCAATTGATGCGCTTAATGATGCATATCATTAAGTGGAAGACTCAACCAGACAAACGTAGCCGTAGTTGGATTATTACGATTCTAGATGCTCGTGATGCGATCGAAGAATCTCAAGAAGAGATGCCTAGTCTCAACCGAGAGTTTATCGAGTCACTCTGGGATCAATGCTTTGTCAAAGGAAAACGTAGAGCTGAAACAGAGATGAATCTTAAATCTAATATTTCTTTCCTAACTTGGGAGGAAGTTTTTGAGGATGATTATGTAAATGTCTAGTCTCAAAAGCATTACAATCTATACTAACTGTTAATAAAAAAGAAATGATTGTCGAACATAGTGAAGTGATTTTATCAGTCAAAGATTTGACGGCGGAAGTTGGTGGAGTCCAGATTTTAAAAGGGCTTGATCTGGAGATTAAGGCAGGCGAAGTCCATGCGATCATGGGACCAAATGGCTCTGGGAAAAGCACTTTCTCGAAGGTGTTAGCTGGTCATCCTGCCTACACAGTCACAGGTGGCGAGATTTTGTATAAGGGTAAAAACTTATTAGATTTAGAGCCTGAGATTAGAGCTAGAGAAGGTATATTTCTGGCTTTTCAATATCCATTAGAAATCCCAGGAGTGACTAATTCTGACTTCTTGCGGTTGTCTTATAACAACTTGAGAAAGCATAAGGGTTTAGCAGAGTTTGATTTAATCGATTTTGACGACTTTATCCAAGAAAAGCTAGAAGTTGTGGAAATGAATCCTTCATTCTTGAGTCGTAGTGTTAATGAAGGATTTTCGGGCGGAGAGAAGAAGCGCAACGAGATTTTGCAAATGGCGATCCTCGATCCGACTTTGGCGATTCTTGATGAGACTGATTCGGGGTTAGATATTGATGCTTTGCGGATTGTCGCTGGCGGCGTGAATAAACTCTCGACCCCTCTTAATGCTTCGTTAGTGATTACGCATTATCAGCGCTTGCTCAATTACATTATTCCAGATTTTATTCATGTAATGGAGAATGGGAAAATTATCCTCACAGGTGGAAAGGATTTAGCTCTGGAACTTGAAGCAAAGGGCTATGACTGGCTCAAAGAAGAAGAGGCGGTGCTGACATAATGGTTATTCAAGTCACTGAAAAATTTACTTCTCAAGTTATCGATTCGCGCTCCGAAATTACTAATCTTGCGAAAGATACTCACGAGTTTGTGAGCGAATTGCGCCAAGTAGCTAGCGATCGCCTCGCGACTCTGACTTTCCCAACTACTAGAGATGAAGACTGGAAATATACTGATGTTTCTAGTTTAAAAAGCTTGATTTTCGCCAATCAATCGGCTAGTTCTATCGATGTAGAAACTTTGATTGCCAAGCATTCTGCGCCTGAATCTTCGAGTAATTTGGTTGTGTTTGTAAATGGTGAATATAGCGAAAAATACTCAAATATAGCGGGTGCAGCGCAAGGTTTAGTGATTGGCACATTGGCAACACTGGGCGATCGCCTTTTACCAAAGTTGCGATCGCACCTTGCTCAACATCCTGATGCAAATGACTATTTTGCAAGCCTGAATACTGCTTGCATGGCAGATGTGGCGATTATTCTTGTCCCTAAAGATATGGTGGTTAAAAATCCTGTCCAGTTGATTTTTATCTCCATACCACAGTCAGTAACGCACGCATTATTAACCCAACCGCGTTGTTTAGTGATTGCGGAAACCCACAGCAGTCTAACCTTTGTGCAAACATTTGTGGGAAGTGATGATCAGACTTATTTTACAAATGCGGTAACCGAAGTTTGGCTTGCTGATGGCGCACAGGTCAATCAGACTGAGGTGCAATGGCAAGGAAATCAGGCAGTGCATATCAATACAACTGCGATCGCTCAAGCAAAAAATAGTGTCTATAAAAATCAATCAATTAGCTTCGGTGCGAAGCTATCTCGCCAAAATCTGATCATGCATCAGATGGCTGAACAAACCGAAACTTCGCTGACTGGACTAGCCTTTATTGACGGTGAACAACTTGCGGATACGCATTCCGCGATCGCTCACAACTATCCGCACGGCTCCAGTAAGCAACTGCACAAGTGCATTGCTGATGGTCGTTCCCATACAGTTTTTAATGGCAAAATCCAAGTCGCGAAGTTAGCCCAACAGACTGATTCGGCACAGCTAAGTCGCAATTTATTGCTGTCGGCTAAAGCGCGAGTGGATACTAAACCGCAGTTAGAGATTTTTGCGGATAATGTCAAATGCGCTCATGGTGCGACAGTCAGCCAACTCGATGCTGAGGAAATCTTTTATCTCCAAAGTCGAGCGATCGATGCTGAGAGTGCCGCTAACTTGCTAACCTATGCTTTTGCAACAGAGGCGATCGCGCAAATTCCGATTTTGTCGGTAAGGCGATCGCTCAGTAATTTTGTCCTTGAGAAAACAAAAGCCTAGTAAGTAACTTTAAAACCTAGAAGCATGGGTCGCCCGTCTTGAAACACGCTTCTAGGTTTGGGTTTTTAATTACATGAATATATGCAACTTAGATATATAGTTCGCGTTACTAATACGCTGTTTACAACCTATTATGCCTATATGCTCGAATATCGAGCCGAACTTTTTATTTGGGTATTGTCAAACTCCTTGCCATTTATTTTGATGGGAACTTGGATAAAAGCTGCTGAGAATGGGAGCTTTGGCATAACTTCGCTAGAATTTATCCGTTACTTTCTAGCCGTATTTATAGTTCGTCAATTTAATATTGTTTGGGTAATTTGGGATTTTGAAAGAGAACTGATTTCAGGTCAGCTTTCTCATCGCTTATTGCAACCAGTCGATCCATTTTGGCATCATTTCATTAGCCATATTGCAGAACGTTGGGCAAGATTGCCATTACTTGTGGTTTTAATCGCTCTATTTTTTGGACTCTACCCGCAATCCTTTTGGATACCATCATTATCATCGGGATTGATTGCCACATTTATGGTGATACTTGCTTTTATTTTGCGATTTGTGATTCAGTATAATTTTGGACTGCTTGCCTTTTGGACAGAGCGGGCTAGTGCGATCGAGCAGCTTTGGTTTTTGGCTTATATATTTTTATCAGGTATAATCGCCCCTCTAGAAGTATTTCCTCCCTTAGTTCGCGATCTGGTCATGTGGACTCCCTTTCCTTACATGGTGTACTTTCCCTCGGCGATCTTGATTGGTAAAACCGTTAATATTTGGCAAGGAATTGCGGTGATGACGGGATGGATGGGTATTTCTTTTGTGGTCAACCGTTGGCTATGGCGTAAAGGAATTAAACAATATTCGGGTATGGGTGCTTAATTTTTAGGAGATTAGAGAAGAGATTTTGCGCGTTCTCTAATCCTTTAATTTTTCTTTTAATTTTTTATGGTGTAAAGCGTTATATTCTCGACTATAGAAATTACATAAAGCAGGATCGGCAATATGAAATGGGATGAAATGCGTGAGAGCGATAATGTCGAAGATGAGCGTGGTGGTTCATCTGGCTCCAGTTCTTCACCTGTGGGCTTGTTAGGAGGATTAGGGGCTGGCGGTATAGCGATCGCTGTAATTGCTGGTCTCATCTTTAAAGTTGATCCTGCTCAAATCTTAAGTTTTCTCTCCAACAACAAAACTGCCCCCGCATCGCAGGGATTGGTCAAAGCACCTGTTAACGATCGCGATTCTGCATTTGTTAAATCAATTTTGGGTGATACCGAAGACACTTGGCAGCGCATTTTTAAACAGCAACTAAAAAGCGACTACCAAGCTCCAAAATTAGTGTTGTTTAATGGTTATGTTAATTCAGCCTGTGGATCAGCCCAAACTTCAGCTGGACCATTTTATTGTCCAGCCGATCGCAAAGTTTATTTAGATATGGGTTTCTTTAAATATCTAGAAGCAACGGCTGGAGGTGATGCAGACTTTGCGAGAGCCTATGCGATCGCCCATGAAGTTGGTCATCATATTCAAAATTTACGCGGTACATCAGGCAAAGTAAGGCAGTTACAATCGGGTGCAGGCAAGACCAAAGCCAATGAATTGTCTGTGCGAATTGAGCTTCAAGCTGACTGTCTAGCAGGCGTTTGGGGACATTTCACCGCTCAACGTGGTTTGATCACTGATCAAGATGTGACGAAGGCGCTGAACACCGCAACTCAGATTGGTGATGACTATTTGCAAAAGCAGTCTAAGAGTGGTCATGTGACTCCCGACTCATTCACTCATGGCACTTCACAACAACGCGTAACTTGGTTCAAGCGAGGTCTGGATACAGGAAATATTGATCAGTGTGACACTCTTGCTGCAAGCCAATTATAGAGATTTACAGCTGTTTATTTAAGGGGACTTGAACGTTTTTTAGAGTATAAAAGTCTAAGCCCACTAAGTACTGAACGTGACTCTCATGCAATCAGAGAAACAGCTAGAAGCCAAGCAAGTGGATATTCCTAATGATTTATCCGATATTGATGATCTTGATCTACCTCCAAAAAAGTCATTTATAGCGCGATGGCGGTGGCGAATCATCATATTTGTGATTCTTTTGGCAGTCGGTGGTGGGGCATATTATGCCTATACGCAGTTGACTGCACCTGCTAACAATCAAGCAACGCGTAAACGCGATCGCGTGATTGCGATTAAACGTACAGACTTGCCGATCATTATCACGGCTAACGGCACGATCCAGCCTGAAAAGTCGATTAACGTCAGTCCTAAGAGTTCAGGTCGCCTCAAGAGTCTCCAAGTCAAAGAAGGTGACATGGTAAAAACTGGACAAATTCTTGCTTACATGGATGAGTCAAATACGCTAGGACAAATCACACAGGCTGATGGACAACTTGCCTCGGCACAAGCCAGTCTTGACTTATTAAGAGCGGGTAATCGTTCTCAAGATATTGCCCAAGCTCAAGCAAATTTAACTAATTCTCAAGCGACTCTCGAACAGTCAGAGATTGTATTTCGCCAAAATCAACAACTTTATAAAGAAGGTGCGATCGCTTCGCGTGATCTAGACGCATCAAGGACAACATCAGAGGCTAACCGCGCCAAAGTAACTCAAGCGAGAGAAGCTCTATCTTTGCAGCAAGCAGGATCGCGCCCTGAAGAAATTGATCGCGCACAGGCGCAAGTTGTGGCGGCAGCTGGCTCTCTCCAAACTGTGCAGTCTCAATTAGAAGATACAATTATTCGCGCTCCATTTGATGGTATGGTCGTGCGAAAATATGCTGACCCAGGGGCTTTTGTGACCCCAACGACTTCAGGAAGTGCGGTTAGTTCGGCGACTGCTTCTTCGATTCTGGCTCTGGCTAGTAACAACCAAGTTGTCGCCAATGTTGCGGAGGCAAATATTGCACAGATCAAGGTTGGGCAGGAGGTGACACTTCAAGTTGATGCCTACCCAGGGAAGAAGTTTATCGGTCGGGTGGTATCGATCTCGCCGCAAGCGATCGTCAATCAAAACGTGACCAGCTTTGAAGTGAAAGCCGAAATTACTTCTCAAGATAAGCAAGTCTTGCGATCAGGAATGAATGCCAGTCTAGAGTTTAAGGCAGGTCAGCTAAAAGATGTGCTAGTTGTGCCAACTGTAGCGATCGTGCGCCAACAAGGAAGTACGGGTGTATATGTAAAGACGGATCAGAGCGAAACTCCTGTATTCACGACTATCGAAACAGGTGTAACTGTTGATGATAAGACAGAAGTTAAGTCTGGTTTAACGGGTAATGAGAAAATCTTTGTTTCTTTCCCTGAAGGTTCTCGTCCGAAGACTAATCCTAGCGGTATTCCAGGGTTGTCATCACCTTCACCACAACGCAGTCGTGGCTAGTATGAAACTATCTAAGCAATCCGTAAAATCTAGCTCAAAGCCGCACTCAAAAAGTTCTATCCAAGTTGCTAAGGTTCCCTTTGCCGAAATTCTGGCAATGGCAGCTGAGTCTTTATGGAATAATCGTTTGCGAACAGCGCTAACGATGCTGGGCGTGATCATTGGTATTGCAGCGGTGATTGCAATTACATCGGTTGGACAAGGCATTCAAAAAGCAACAGAATCACAACTACAAGCGCTGGGAACAAATTCGATTAATGTACTAGCGGGTTTTGCGAGGACAGGTGGCATCAGTCAAGGTGGTGGTTCTGCTTCGACTTTGACTTTAGAAGATGCTCAGGCTGTAGCTAAAGCGCCTGCGATCAAGCTGGTATCTGTCTATTTGCAGCGCAATCGACAGATTTCTTATGGCAATCAAAACACTTCCACTACGATTTTAGGTACAGATGTCAACTACTCACCAATTCGGAATACTTTTCCGCAAGAAGGTCGGTATTTTGAACAAGAAGATATTGATAATGCAAAATCTTTAGTGGTGCTTGGCTCGAAAGTTCGCTCTGATTTGTTTGGGCGCAGTAATGCAATTGGTGAGAGGATTCGGATTCAGGGCGAGCAGTATCAAGTGATTGGAGTGATGGAGTCAAAAGGCGCTTCAGGCGGACTCGATCAGGACGATCGCGTATACATTCCGCTCAAAAATATGTCGGCAAGGATTGTCGGTAATAATGCCTTGCAGGGTGTGGCGGTGAGTGGATTTTGGGTGCAAGCTTTTGATGAATCAGAAATTGAAGCGGCTCAATTCCAATTAACTAATCTGTTGCGGCTGCGTCACAAGATATATTTACCTCAAAACGATGACTTTCGGATTGTGAATCAAACTGATATCGTGAGTGCGTTTACGAGCATTGTCGGTTTGCTGACGCTGATGGTGGGTGCGATCGCAGCGATATCCTTAATCGTGGGTGGCATCGGCATTGCGAATATCATGCTGGTGTCAGTGGTGGAACGTACTCGGGAAATCGGGGTTAGGAAAGCTCTGGGAGCAACGCGATCAGCGATTCTTAGTCAGTTTTTGACTGAGGCAATTCTGGTTTCAGGACTAGGCGGAGTGGTTGGCATTAGTTTAGGTGTGGCGATCGCTTATGGCTCAGCGACAATTTTCCAATTTCCGTTTGTAATCTCGATTTGGTCAGTGGTAGCTGGGTTTGGTTTATCGATGGTTGTGGGCTTAGTGGCTGGAGTGATTCCTGCGCGAAGTGCGGCGAAGTTAGACCCGATTCAGGCGCTCAGAAGTGATTAATGGTGATTAATTTGATTATGCTACGCTAACAATATTCTGTATTTAACTTTATATTCAATTCTGTATTTAATTCTATATTTAGGAGCAGCGATCGCTATGGTTACGCAGACCTTAACTAAAGCTTCACTAGAACCCGATACCAAAATTATCTATCCAGACTGTGACGGTCAACCAATGGCAAATAATACAATACAGTTTGAGTGGATTGTGATCATTAAACAAAACATAGAGCAAGTTTTTGCGGATAATCCCAATGTTTTTGTCGCAGGTGATTTGTTTTGGTATCCCGTACAAGGTAAGCCCAAAATCGTGGTGGCTCCAGATGTGATGGTAGCAATGGGAAGACCTAAGGGCGATCGCAAATCCTATCAACAATGGAACGAAGAAAATATTCCGCCCCAAATCATATTTGAGATTTTGTCGCCAAGTAATACTGCTGACGAAATGGATATGAAATTAATATTTTTTGAGCGTCACGGCGTTGAAGAATATTACATCTACGATCCAGAACGTCATATCTTGCGGATATTTGTGCGACAAGATGATGGTTTATTGGTTGTCCATTTTGACCAGACATGGCAAAGTCCACTCTTGGGTATACATTTTGATATGACCGACAATGGACTCGTTCTTCGTTGTCCTGATGGTGAAGCGTTTCGCACCTTTGAAGAAGTAAGTCAACGGGCTGAAGCTGCTAATCAACGAGCTGAAGCTGCCAATCAACGAGCTGAAGCTGCCGAAAAGCGATCGCAAAAGCTAGCAGAAATGTTGAAATCTCTGGGTGTCGAAGAAATTAATTAGGCTAAGAAATGATGATGTGCTGCACGCCGCACATCATCATCTCAAAATATTAAAACTTTATGATTAGTTTAAAAAATATCCGCAAAGCTTATCGACTCGGTGGAGTTGATGTTCCTGTTCTTAAAGGTATTGATCTAGAAATTGAATCTGGGGAATACGCGGCGATTATGGGAATGTCAGGTTCAGGCAAATCTACACTGATGAACATTATTGGCTGTCTCGATCGCCCTTCTTCGGGCAAATACTATCTCGAAGATCGTGAACTGACCACTTATAACGATGATGAGCTCGCTTTCATTCGTAATCGCCGCATTGGATTTGTGTTTCAGCAATTTAATTTGTTGTCACGTTCAACAGCGATCGAGAACGTGATGCTGCCGATGATTTATTCTAATATTCCCAAAGAAAAACGCCGCCGCCTTGCCACAGAAGCCCTGACTAAAGTTGGACTAAGCGATCGCATGTCTAATCGTCCTAATCAGTTATCGGGTGGACAACAACAACGAGTAGCGATCGCTCGTGCTTTAGCCAATCGCCCTGCTTTGATCCTTGCTGATGAACCAACAGGGGCGCTAGATACGCAGACATCCCATGATGTGATGAATTTGCTCGCCGACTTAAATGCTCAAGGGATCACAATTGTTTTAGTCACTCATGAGCCAGATGTAGCTGAGCGAACGCGCCGTATTATCCGCATTCAGGATGGATTAATTTCACAATAGAGACGGCATCGAGGTTAGGTTTTACTCATATTAACTAAAGTTGCCATTCTTATCCATCTTCACTTCTTCTGGACTAAGCAGCAACTAGAGAAAGCTATAATCTAAATAAAATATGATCTACGATGCGATCGCAATCGGTGCAGGACTATCGGGCTGTAGTGCAGCCATCCAACTAGCCAAGCGCGGCTATCGCGTATTATTGCTAGAGCAAAGCCATTACCCAATGCATAAACTCTGTGGCGAATTTCTATCTGTTGAAGTGACTGAAGCATTTGAGAATCTTGGCATACTAGAACAAGTTCGCAAGGTGGGCGCACATCCAATTCATCGTGCTTACCTGACTACCGCTAGCGGCGCATCATTTCGGAGCGATCTCCCTAGTGCGGCTCTAGGACTGAGTCGCTATCAACTAGATTTAACCCTATTTCAGCGATCGCAAGCTCTAAATGTTGATTGTCAAGACAATACTAAAGTTATGGGCGTAGCTGGAAATTTGCAAGAAGGATTTACAGTGAATACTAGCAAAGGAGAATTTCAAGGGCGAGTAGTATTGGGCGCATTTGGTAAGCGATCGCCTCTTGATCGCACTCTTAATCGTAAATTTATACAGCAGCGATCGCCCTGGATCGCTTACAAAGGACATTTTACAGGCGTTGATATTGCTGATGTGATCGAATTACATAGTTTCCCAAATGGATATTGTGGATTGTCACAAATCGAAACAGGTGAAATTAATGTCTGTTGGATTGCCCATGAACGAGTCATGAAAGAACCAACGCACAAAGGTTTAGACATTCCCGAATCTCTAGCCCAAAATCCAGCTTTAGCCGATCGCTTCCATAACATGAAACGGGTTTCGACATCATTGCAAGGCTTAAGCCAGATTACCTTCGCCCTAAAAGGCAACTTTCATAATGATATTTGCATGATTGGTGATACAGCAGGAATGATTACACCCCTTTGTGGAGATGGCATGGCAATGGCTCTGCGATCAGCAGAAATAGCAGTTCCCTTTGTCAGTCAGTTTTTAGAACATCAACTTAGTGCGATCGCCTTTAAGAAACAATATGCGATCGCATGGCAAAGAGAATTTCAAACCCGTTTACAACTAGGACGGATCATGCATAACTGCTTTGTCCAACCACCACTCGCCAATATGGGAGTGAACCTTTGCCAGCTATTTCCTGCCTTAGGCAATTGGATAATTGGTGCAACTCGCGGTAAACCTCAACAATCAAATAGAACAGATCAGACTCAATTATTTGACTCAATTATTTGACATTGCACCTCTTTGATAGAGTTCTGTAAGTTCACGCAAAAAGTGAAGACTCTGTTTTCCAGTCATCGCAATCGGTGAAAACGTATCTGAACTTGAATACTTTAAAACAAGATCACGCACCTCAACTTGATTGCCAAGCTGCACAACCTTCATTGACCAAACCCCAAAATCACGGCATTCAATTTCAGAGAAGTCGATTAATTCTGCATTAACATGGCGTTTATCTAGCAGAATGCGATTGTAGGTTTGGCTGACCACGCGCCGACTGCCCTCTAGGACTTGCAAAAACATAGAGTCCCCAAACCCTAACATCCCCGTAATTCCCACTTTTCGGTTATTACGTTCAGACTTATCCAAAATTTCCACCAAGTCGGGATATTCCAGACCCGAAACAGCCTGACTAACATAAATTAAGCGATATAAAGCCATAAGTTGATTTATTAATTTATTAATTTATTAATTTATTGTAGAAATAACGCGTGCGAGCTTACGATCATACAGTGATTTGCGCTGACATAAAAAATCAAAAACTTTTTGAAAGTGGCGCGAAGCAACACTTTCAAAAAGTTTTTGAAGAAAGTCTATTAAGCAAAGCACTCTATCTAATCTTAAGACTGCAATATCCACACCGAAACCGAACCAGCATTACAACGAAACTCAGCCCATCCTTCAGCATTCGTGGTAATCGGTTCATCTACATGCTCAGTAATATCTACATAGATGCAGTTAGGATGTCCAGTTTGCATTGACTTTCTGCCATCTTCACCATTACTCATCACCACCGCTATACCACCTGGATGCTCCTGATCTCCCAATCTCGTCCAACCAATCGTATTGGGATGGTCAAAATAGTCATACTGCTCACCATAGGCATAAGTTTGGCGCACCAACAAAAACTTATCAAGCAACCATTGGTGGCTTTCGATCCAGATTTCATACTCATTACCATCTTTGCCATAATCTTTGTAATGTGCGCCGTAGTAATCAGCATAAAAAATACAAGGATATCCTTCTAGCCGCAATAAAATCAGCGCATAAGCTAGTGGCTTAAACCAAGCTTCAACAATTGACTCTAGTGACTGCAACGGCTGCGAGTCATGGTTGTCTACGAGAGTGACGGCAAGCGTAGGCTGATCCTTAACCAAAGTATTATCAAAAATTTTGCTGAGATCATAATTCTCACCCGCTTGACTCGCCACATGAAAGTTGTAATGCAAAGGTGCATCGAACAAATCAACTTTGCCGTCAGTCACCTCAATAAAATTATGTAAAGCTTCTACTTCGTAAGACCAATATTCTCCCACGGCAAAAAGATCTCGTTTTGCATAGTTACGCACATGATCTAGCCACTCCTGAAAGAACTCCGCTGAGACATGCTTAACAGCATCAAATCGAAAACCATCAACATCAGTCGTATCATGATGCCATTCTCCCCAATATTTAAGTTCTCCTTTAACTTCAGAATTTCGCATGTCAAGGTCACAGCCCATCAAATAATCAAAATTCCCTTTTTCTAAATCAACATTGTCGTCAAATGACTTGCCCTTAAGTAAATAAACTGCATCCTCACCTTCGTTGTAAGCGTTGTAGTCGATCGCACCAAAATGCCACCAATGCCATTCCATTGTCGAATATTGTCCTTTGCGTCCAGGGAAGGTGAAATGAGTCCAAGCTTTCACTTTTTGATACTCACCGATTACCTTATTGCGATCGTCCATGCTCATTGGTGTCGCCTCGACCTCTTCGGATTCATCTGCACCCATTTTGTGATTAAACACTACATCGGCATAGATGCTAACTCCTGCCTTTTTCGCAGCTTTAATCGCGTGAATATATTCATCCTTAGTGCCGTATTTCGTCCGCACCGAACCCTTTTGGTCAAACTCACCGAGGTCAAACAAATCATAAACCCCATAACCCACATCCATTCCTCCCCCTGTACCTTTATAAGCAGGCGGCAACCAAAGGGAAGTAATTCCAATTTTGGCTAATTCCTCAACCTTCTCAGCAACTTGCTTCCATAAACTGCCATCCTCTGGCATATACCAATGAAAATATTGCATCATCACGCCATTTTTGTAAGACATGGGTTATATCCTGTGTAAAGGTTAAAAATAAGCTATCACAATAAGTAGCTATGTATAAGTATCCTTAAAAGCTAGAAGCGTGGGTCGTCTGCTGCGCGAGCAACCCACGCTTCTAGCTTTTAGTTTTTAATCATGTTAAGCATAATTGAATAGTTTTTGAATAAACATTTTCATTTTGGTGATATCCATCAGCTAAATGAAAATGTTTATTACACTTTGTATCATAATCAATCAATTCATCCAGATCATTCAGAAAGTCAATCAAGGCTCTGCAAGAGTTGAGTAGCTAAGAACAAATAAAGCTTCTTGCTACTACTAAATCGACAAAGAAAAAAGGGACAGTAATCATGAGTTTACAAGAAAGAGCTAAAGCAGCTGCGAAGAATGTAGAAGGTAAAGCCCAAGAAGCACTTGGGAACCTCACAGACAATCCTGAACAACAAGCTGAAGGTAAAGCAAAACAAGCTGAAGCAGATGTTCGCAATGCATCCGAAGATGTGAAAGATAAAGCTAAAAATGTAGCTGACGCTGTAAAAGACAAGGCTAGAGATATCAAAAATGCCATTGACTAGGTAGTTAATGTTCAAGAATTATTTAACAATTCAATTGCGTTAATTCAATTGCGTTAAATTGTTAAATAATTCTTGACTTTATTGCAATAAAGTCAATTTGTATATGAAATCAAGACAGTCGCTAAAGACCTTAAAGGTAAAGCTCGAGAAGTAATTGGAAATGTCACTGGCAGTGCCAAAAACTAATATGCATAAGTAACCTTAAACCCAAGAGCTGGTTTTGGGTTTTAATTATAAAAAAAATTGCGAACTTGAATCATAACCTCAACTTGATCTGTAAAAAAAAGGATGTAACTATATGGACTTTATTTGGTTTATTTTAATCGGATTGGCTGCTGGTTGGCTAGCTGGTCAATTGGTTAAAGGCGGAGGATTTGGATTGGTTGGAGACATCGTTGTCGGTGTGGTTGGTGCATTACTTGGTGGATTTCTATTCAGTACTTTCGGAGTATCTACTGGTGGTGGATTACTTGGAAGTTTGATCGTTGCTACGATTGGCGCGGTTGTTCTCTTATTTGGGCTACGTCTAATTAAGTCAGCTTAGAATACTGCGTAAAATCTAGCATGGACAGCATAAAGTGCTATTCATGCTAGCTAATGAAACTAATCAAACATTAAAACAATTAAATTAATTAGAGGCTAAAAAACATGTCTGATGAAATAGATAGAGAAATTACAACTAAGAAAGTTACATCTCATCCAAATAGTTCTGTAGACGGAAGTAGAATATCAGAACAGCGCACTACTAAGGTGAGCAATGATAACAGTTCTGGTGGACTGATCCTCGGTATTTTGCTTACTTTGGCGGTGGGTGCAGGAGCAGTTGCCTACTTTATGAACAATCGTCCAGCCACAACACAGATATTAGTACCAGGCACAGATACTGTTAGAGAAAATAAATCAACAGTGATCGAACGGAATAACACAACTACAAAAGAAGTTGCACCTGTAACGATTACGCAGCCTCCTACTCCAAGTGCGACTCCTGTTTCTCCTACAATACAGGTTCAGCCTACTTCAGTTGCGACTCCTGTTTCTCCTCCCACGATACAGGTTCAGCCTCAGGCTCCAAGTGCGACTCCTGTCTCTCCTGCAACGCCAGTTCAGCCGCAGACTCCAGTTGCGACTCCCCGCCCTGTTAATTAGTTCGGTCACAATGAATAAAAAAGGCGGCGCATCGGCGCCGCCTTTTTTATTCATTCTTATATCATCGTGATTTAGGCTTGAGGCTTGCCACCGATATCGCCATCGCCGTCAATGTCACGACCAGTTGCGGTTTCTACAGCATCAATGGCTTTGCCAGTTGAATCTTTTGCGATCGCACCGACATCTGTATTCAAGAAATCAGTAGCTTTTTTCACATTCTCTGTGCCGACAACGCCCTCAGCCTTCTCTTTAAGATTTTCAGCAAGTTCGCCAGCTTTTTGCTGTAAGCCGCTTACGAATCCACCAAGCCCTGAATTTTCGCTCATTTTTATTTACTTTGTAGAATATTTTGATCGGTTTACACTTAGATTGTAATCATTTGTCGAAAAAAATCAAGTTCTTTTTAACATTTAAGATCAAAATAATTAAAACTAAAACCCAAAACGTGAGTCGCTCGCCTAGCTAGCGGCTCACGTTTTGGGCTTAGTATGCACCTTTGCCAAACAAAACAAGTCGGATAGTTTCAATGAGAATTTCTAGATCAAAGTTTAATGACCATCTGTCTATATAAAATAAATCTAATTTGGCAACATCATCAATTGTATCTAAATCCGATCGCCCTGAGATTTGCCATAAACCAGTAATTCCTGGCATGACCAGATGTCGCGTATGATGCCAGTTTGTAAATCGAGTCACATCGCGAACAGGTAGAGGTCGAGGTCCCACAAGGCTCATTTGTCCAAACAATACATTAAATAGTTGTGGAAGCTCATCAAGACTGGTGCAACGCAAAAAGTGTCCGATGGGAATAATCCGAGGATCATGTTCAATTTTGAACATTACGCCATCAGAACTTTTATTGAGATGTTCAAGTTCTGTTTGACGGCGATCAGCATCCATAAACATACTGCGAAACTTCCACATCCGAAATGACTGACCTTGTAAGCCAATCCGATCTTGAGTATAAAATATGCTTCCTTTGGAACTGGTTTTTATAGCGATCGCGATTGCCATAAAAACAGGCGATAAGACAATTAGTCCTATAGTTGCGGCGACGAAATCTAAACAACGCTTAAAAATATATTCCCAATTTGCCATCATTGATGACTCGATCCGAATCATGGGCATTGCCCCAAAAATCTCTGGAGTACCGCGCCGATGTAGCAGCATTAAACTTGATGGAACTAACCTTAGCCCAATCCCTGCATTGCGGAGTTGCCAATACAACTGTGAGGCAAGTTGAGTTTCAGGCAATCCTTCGGCAATTACTTCTTTTGCGCCAGAGTTGATAATGGATTGCATTGAGTGTGAAGTATTGGCAAGAGAAGAGGCAAGTACACCTACAACTTTGTAGCCTGTGCGTTTTTTGATGATATTTGCTAAGTAGGCAATGCGATCGCTTGGCGCGATGATAAAAACGGGGGTATGCGTAATCGCAATCGGAAACTGGTCAAATAGTAAAGTCAGCAACAACCGCAATCCGATAATCATGGCAATACTGCCCAGCCAAGCAGGGAGAAATAGCGATCGCGGTGCATCAACAGTCGGATTGCAAAAATAGCTGACCACTAGAGACGAAAGATAAACACCACTAATAAGTTGAGCTTGCTTAACATAGTTACGCCATTGAGACTCACCGCGATAAAAGCTGTGATAAGCAAAACCTGTCACAATCACCGCTGCAAAAGCCCAAAACAAGCCCGTTAATCCAGCAAATTCTCCCCAATTAAGTTCGGGTGGCAAAGGTGAAAAAACTTGATTAAAACTCAGCGAAACTTTCCAAGCGATCGCCAATCCCAAAATGTCACTAACAATCAGTAACAGCGCTCGCAACCAGTTAAAATCCACCATAGCCCATTGTTGAATTTGGCTTCCTGCGCGAAGATCATGCTTCTTAGCACGATTTTTAGTTGGTTTTGGGATTGGCTGGCGATCGCTGCTCACTATCATATGCCTCTTGCTCTTTGATTTTGAATCACAAAATCAACTTTATTAATTTCTACTGGCTATCTTGCCCATATTCAATCTCAGTTCAGCCAAACCTAGAAAATATAGCGATCGCCATTCTTGTTAGAACATAAAACCAGAAAAGTGTGAGGT
>JANXUJ010000107.1 GCA_025356295.1 Cyanobacteriota bacterium | reverse complement strand
TGGTCACCCGCGTAGCGGGTGACCAACTCTTCTCGGTTTTATGAAGCAGCTTTAGCAACTACAGTACGATGACGTGGAGTATTTTCAGTAATGCTCGGAGCTTCAAAACCAGCGGCGACTAACTCAGAGGCAAGATCAAAGGCAAAATATTGATCGAGATAAGGCTCTGTACTTTTGAGCAAAGTCAAAATGTATGGTGGCATCTTCACATAGATATCTGAATGAGGATTCATATCCATTAATGCGAAATAGCCGTTAGGACGCAAAACACGGCGGATTTCGCGCAAGATTTGACGGCTCGCATCTTGCGGTAACTCATGGAATATCAGAAAACATGAGACAAAATCAACTGAGTTGTCAAGTAAGCCAGTCTGCTCAGCAGTGGCATGAATCCATTGCAAAGAATCGGCAAGTTGGGAATGTTTGGTGTGTGTGTTGTAATTAGCGATCGCTAAAAAATGTGGCGATAAATCCAAACCCGTAATCTTAGCAGTTGGATAAGCTGCTTGCAGAGAGAATGTACTCATGCCCACACTGCAACCAACATCGAGAATATCTTGCGGTGATGTCGGCATTTTCTCTTTGAGAACATCCAAATAGCTCTGACGCAGACGTGCATCACCTTTGATCGGTAGTTCTGCATCATTCCAAATCCGTGAATGCACAGCAACCGCTGCAACTTCTACTTCTGTGGCAGGACTCCAGCCCAGATTACCTTCTGTATAAGCATGAAAAGGCTTGAGATAATAATCTGGATACTTTAAGTTAGGATTTTGAACCTTATCAAGTTCTGCATCAAGATTTTGTTTTTGCAAGTCAGCCGCAATTTGCAGCCAGTCCATACCCATTGAGTTAGCGCGCTCGATCATCATTTTCCGAGCGCGTTGCTTAGCAATATTAAATAATGGCGCGATCGCTAAAATACCATTTACTAATCGAGAAGCAAGCCCCATTTTGGGAGCAGTAGTGATAGTCATATAAGTTAATTAAAACAATTTGGAAAAATAGGGTGTCCGTCTTCATGGCGGTTCAGTTTAGCATGGTGGCTAACCATCAACGCTGACATAAAATATAAAACGTGCGAAGTACTTTCTCTACTTTATAGTTAGCATTGTGTTGGTCAAATAGGTATATAAAAATGCGTACTTTACAAAAATTGCCGATATTATCGATCGCCCTTGTGCTAGTTGGTTATGTTGCTTATGGATGGCTCCTATCTATTCACAAAGCCGATTGGCGTATTTGGATTCCTGTGGGTGCGATCGCGTTTGGCGTGGATTGGTTGTTTTCAGTGGGATGGGCGATCGCAGCGGTGGTATTTGTGTTTATGGGAAAGGAGCAGTTTTTACTGTCACTGGGGATCAGCGTTGTTTGGGTAATGCTGATGTATGTGGCGCGAAATGAACTGCGTGCTTTTATGAACAACAATCGCGGTTGGAACTTTTTTGTGCTTGCCTTGATTGCAGGTACAGGATTGGGATTGGGATGGTTTACCGATACATTACCGATAATCCGTAGTTTCGGAGCCTCACTGGTTAAGTAGAAACGGTTAAGTAGAAATTTGATTGGGGCGATTGTGCCAATAGAATGATATTGCTAGATTAATCCATTTAAAAATGTAATAGAATCCTGTGAAAATTGTAAAAAATAAAATTGTGCCGAAGAAAAAGTTGGGATTGTCGAGATTATCAATCGCATCGTGAATGAGGCGGCGCGGCTGCGTCAAGACATGCCAACTATTTAAGCGGTTGACTCTTCCCCAATACACACCAATCGCACAAATGAGATTTATACTTACTTCTAACCAAGCTGCATTTTTAATCAGTTTGAGCCGACCTAAGTATTCAGTGAGATGGATAATAGAGAGAACATAACATTGAAATCCTAGCAATAGCAAAACAATATATTGTGGAATCAAGACAAAAATTACACCGTTAGGAGAAATCTCAGGCGATCGCGAATCATCCACAAAATGGATAATGTCAGTCAGGATGTAAGGTGCATTTGGCAGAAACAATATGAAAATTGCTAGTCCTAACCACCAGATTAGATTTTGCGGTAATTGCTTTGGCGATCGCTTAGCAAAACGCTTACCAAACAAAATAAAACTAAGTACACAAGGAATTATTGCTAAAAATAAATTCCAACCCATCCACCGAAAATTATCTAAAAACTGCTCAAATGCTGCGGTCATTATCTTTGCTCCATTGATAAACTTATTAAACTTATTTAAAGACTAACTTTTATGGTTTCAAGTCTCCCGATTTTGAGTTTCCCGATTTCGCAGGATTGGTTAGGGGCGATCGCCCTAAATACTATTCTCGGTGCGATCGCCTTATTATTACCGCGCAAAGTTTTGACTACCGCAGGTATTTGTCATGCATGGGCGTTGGGAATTACCGTTTGGGGATGTTTAGGGTGGCAAGGTTATTCAGTTATTTTAAGCTATCTGATCATCGGTTCGGGGGTAACTCGGATTGGGAAAGACATCAAAGAGGCTAAAGGTATTGCTGAAAAACGCGATGGGGCAAGGGGTCCTGAAAATCTCTGGGGTTCAGCAGCCACAGGAGCCGTTTGTGCGATCGGTCAAGCGATCGCGCCTAATCCGCTCTGGTTAGTTGGCTATGTAGCAAGTCTCAGCACCAAGCTCGCGGATACAACTGCTAGCGAAGTTGGTAAAGCCTATGGCAAAAGCACATTTTTGATCACCACGCTCAAGCCTGTCGCCGCAGGCACAGAGGGTGCAATCAGTCTAGAAGGGACGATTTCGGGGATCATTGGTTCGTTAGTAATTGCGGCGATCGGCTTAGCTGTGGGTTTATTGGCTAGTCCTTGGGATTTACTATGGTGCGCGATCGCCGCCTTTGTCGCCACAAACATCGAAAGCCTAATCGGTGCGACCTTCCAAGAAAAATACGACTGGCTGACCAATGAACTCGTAAATGGAATTAACACAACTATTGGTGCGGCGATCGCCGTAGCGATCGCCTATTTTATCCAGATTCAAGCAAGGTAAAAAGCTGATTTTGTCAACTTATTTATTGAAAACATAACATTTGAGAAATGGGACATCGCAAAATTGTAAGATTGAGGCGCATAGCTTCACTTAAATCATTAAAGGAATAGCTCAAGTGTCTAAAGGAACAGAAATCATTGCGATCGCTGCACGGGAAATTCTCGATTCGCGTGGCAAACCGACCGTTGAAGCGGAAGTCCAACTTGCCAACGGCGCAATCGGTCTCGCACAGGTTCCCAGTGGTGCATCTACAGGTAGTTTTGAGGCTCACGAACTACGCGATGGCGATAAAAAACGCTACGGTGGCAAAGGAGTTTTAATCGCAGTTCGCAATATTCACGAAAAAATTCTGCCTGAATTGAAAGGTGTAGATGCCCTCAATCAAGAATTAGTTGATCGGATCATGATCAAGCGTGACGGTACACCTAACAAATCTGAACTTGGCGCAAATTCGATCTTGGCAGTCTCGCTCGCCACAGCAAAGGCAGCTGCCTCCGCGCTTGGGCAGCCGCTTTATCGCTATTTGGGGACACCTTTATCAAACGTTTTGCCAGTCCCCTTGATGAACGTTGTTAATGGCGGCGCTCATGCTGACAACAACGTTGATATCCAAGAATTCATGATCGTGCCTGTGGGCGCACCTAGCTTTAAAGAAGCATTGCGCTGTGGAGCGGAAGTATTTGCGGCGCTAAGCTCTGTACTCCATGACAAAGGCTTATCAACTGCTGTTGGTGATGAAGGTGGATTTGCGCCTAACTTGGAGTCTAACCAAGCTGCTCTAGAGTTGTTGATTGATGCGATCGCTAAAGCTGGTTACAAACCAGGTGAAGATGTGGCTTTGGCTTTGGATGTTGCATCGAACGAACTTTTCAAGGATGGTAACTATACGATCGATGGCAAATCTCTCAGCCCTCAAGAGTTTGTCAACTATTACGAAAAACTTTGCAGTCAATATCCAATCGTCTCAATCGAGGATGGATTAGAAGAAGATCAATGGGCTAGCTGGAAAGCCATGACCGATCAACTCACCAATACTCAGCTAGTCGGTGATGATCTGTTTGTGACGAATAAAACTCGTTTAGAGCGGGGTATTCGTGAAGGCTGCGCGAGCGCAATTTTGATTAAGCTCAATCAAATCGGTACGCTTACAGAGACTCTTGAAGCGATCGCTACTGCTGACAAGAATAGTTATCGCTCAGTCATCAGCCATCGTTCGGGTGAAACCGAAGATACCACGATCGCCGATCTCGCTGTCGCCACTCGCGCAGGTCAAATCAAAACAGGTTCTCTTTGTCGCAGCGAGCGCGTTGCCAAGTACAATCGCTTGTTAAGAATTGAAGCAGAACTTGGCAATCGGGCTGTCTATGCTGGCACTGTTGGGTTAGGACCTTCTCGTTAATAGTATTAAATCCCAAGTAATTTTATAAAAAGCTTGCTTCACAAGCTTTTTATAAAATTACTTGTATTCCTTTTATTTCTAAAACACTGTATCACTTATGAAAATAAATAATTTCAGTTTCAGTAGCAACAGCCAAAGCATACATATTGAGAAAGTTTTCTTTGATGGATTAAATTTGTTGGTTGGTGCTTCTGGTGTCGGAAAAACAAGGATACTTAGGTCTCTCGATCAAATTTGTGGTGTCGCAAAGGGTTCAAGCATTGACTTTGAAGATGTGGAATGGACAATCAATTTTTCTCATTTTGGGAAAGACTACAGATGGGATTTGAAAGCTTCAAGTTTAAATGATGAGACTTTTCTTAGTACTCACGAACATTCAGAAATTTCACATGAAAAGCTCATTGAATTTAGGGGTAATCATGAAATAGAAATTTTGCATCGGAGTGACACAGGTTCAAAATTAAACGGAACCGATCTACCAAAACTTAAAAGAACTGAAAGTGCAATTACTCTTCTTGCAGAAGAAGATTCTATTGAGCCAATAGCTGAAGGATTTAAAAGATTTATTTTCAATCAAATGCCTCAAAGAATAGTCATTTCTACTGGTCTTGATCCTAGTAATTTGTCTATGTCTCTCAATAACCCTAATTATCATATTGATTTACAGAAGTTTAAAGAGGCTTCTGTAAATTTTCCAACGGTTTTTAAAGGATACTACCTACAAAAATTCTTCTCTCAAGTATTTGAAGAAATAAAAGAGACTTACATAAATATTTTCCCTAGCGTAAAAAATATTAGAGTTACCGTTGATCGAGAATCTGCTAATGAGTATAATCTTTTATTTGAACTTGAGGAAGATATTTTAGGAGATTGGATTTCACAGCAACAGATATCGTCTGGTATGTATCAAACATTAACTTACTTGATAGATATTTTTTCTGCTCCAGATGGTTCAGTAATAGTCATTGATGAATTTGAAAACAGTTTAGGGATTAACTGTATGCCGCAGTTAACAGATTTTATTCTAGATAAATTACCTGATCTACAATTTATTCTTACCAGTCATCATCCCTATATTATTAATAATATTCCTTGGAAGACTTGGCAATTAGTAAGCAGAACTAACGGCATAATAATATCTCGAAAAGCCATAGATATTCCCACACTGGATACTGCATCTAGTTTAGATAAGTTCACTCAATTAATTAATCTACTTAAATATGAGGATACCACTGCGTGAATCTTTTGTTCTTAGTTGAAGGAGCGACCACAGAATATCAGATATATAGAGCATGGCTATCTCATTTATTTCCCGACCTCAAGTTTGTGGCTAGGGCTGAAGATAGCACGAATAACTCATATCGAATCATCATAGGTGGTGGCTATCCGAGCATATTTAGTCGCATAGAATCCTGTTTAACAGACATCAAGAATTTCGGTAATATAGACTATTTTTTTATCTGTTTAGATTCTGAAGAAGAAGCTTGTCAAGATCGCTACGATGAAGTTAACGATAAACTTGAAATGTTAAAAGCTCAAGTTGGTATTCAGCAAAGTCAATCAACTCATTTTCATATTATCGTTCACAATTGCTGTATGGAGACTTGGTTTTTAGGTAACGCAGAAATTCCAATTAAAAGTAGTTACGAAAATCGCTCCACAAAATTCTCAGCTTTTCAAGCTCATTATAATATTTTAGTTGATGATCCAGAAATAATGACTGATCATCCACCCAATCATTACTATCGTACAAAAGCAAAGTTTCACAAAGCCTATTTAAACGAGTACTTAAGAGGGTTTGGATTACCTTATATACAGAGTAATCCCAAAATTATTGAAGAGAAAGAGTATTTAGATGCTTTGATAAAAAGATGTGAATCAACTAGCCATCTACCCAGCTTCCATCGATTATTGAATATATGGAAGAATATGCGGAAAATTTAGGGAAAAGCAATTGCGTCCCCTCTTACTCCTAAAACTGAAAACATGAGTGAGGCGAGAGAATATAATTAAATGTAGTTCTAATAGTTTTGCTGTATGTCGCATCCAGTTTTTATCCTTGCTTCCGCATCTCCGACCCGTAAGAAAATCCTTGAAAATGCTGGCATCAAACCGATTGTTAGAGTCAGTTATTTTGATGAAGAGGCAATTCAGGTTTATGATCCGATCGCTCTAGTACTAACGCTTGCTCAGTGCAAAGCTGAGGTTGTCTTGTCAAAGGTTGTGCAGGAGTTCGCAGGACAAAATGTGCTGGTCATGGGTTGTGACTCGATCATGTATCTAAATGGTATGATTTATGGCAAGCCTGACTCTAAGCAAACGGCGATCGCTACATGGCAAAAAATGCGTGGTAATTATTGCGAACTGTATACAGGACACTGTTTGATTGATACTAAAACTCAGCGCACAATCATGCGGTATGGCGTGACCAAAGTGTATTTTGCCGATGCGACTGATGCTGAGATTGCTAGCTATGCTGAGTCAGGCGAGCCTCTCTGCTGCGCGGGTTGCTTTACCTTAGAGAAACTGGGTGGATTGCTAATCGAGAAGATCGAAGGCTGTCATACTAATGTGTTGGGATTGAGTTTGCCGATCTTGCGACAGATGTTAAAAGAACTTGGCTATAGCATTCAATTTAGCGCGAATGGAACAACGATCGTAGAGCTAAATAAATGAATAGTGCAAATCGAAATACTCTCTGGGCAAGTATCGTTGCTGAAGAACTTTATCGATCGGGTGTACGAACAGTTTGTATCTCTCCAGGTTCTCGGTCTACACCTCTAGTGATTGCTTTTGCGGAGTTGCGCGATCGCCATGCTAATTTTCAGATATTGGTACATATCGATGAGCGCTCAAGTAGTTTTTTTGCGCTTGGTTTAGCAAAAGTACAAATGTCTCCAGTGGCGTTGCTCTGCACATCAGGAACGGCAGCTGCAAATTATTTCCCTGCGATTATTGAGGCTTATCATAGTCAGATTCCACTTGTGGTGTTAACTGCCGATCGCCCTCCTGAGATGCGCGATTGTGGTTCTGGACAAACTATCGATCAGATTAATATTTATGGAAAGCACGTTCGTTATTTCTTTGAAGTGGGAACTCCAGAGATTATTGGGTTTAGATTGCGCTATTTGCGATCGCTAATTAGTCGTAGCGTCAGTATTGCTATGGGTAAAGGCGATACACCCGCAGGAGCAGTTCACCTCAACTTCCCATTTGCAGACCCAATGTCACCGATCGCTGTTGCTGATGATGTGCCAGAAGATTTAGCACTTAGCAGTCCAGAAGCGATGTTTGGCAATCCATCAGGCGGAGCTTACAGTCAAATCATTGCGGGAATGCGATCGCTTGACACTAATGCAATTGCCACGATTGCCAATCAAATTATTGGTCATCCCAAAGGGGCGATCGTGGTGGGTGTATATGATGCTCCATCTGGTTTTTTAAGTGTTGTCCAAAGATTAGCAAGAGTAACAGGCTATCCATTGCTAATCGAAGCGACAGGAGCGCATCGCTACGATGAAATTGGACATTATGATAGTTTTTTGCGATCGCCAAACTTTTGCAAAACCCATGCGCCTGACATCATGATGCGTTTCGGGGCGATGCCAACTTCCAAAAGCTATTTACTCTGGTTGCAAAGTCATATTGGCTGTCAGCAAATCGTGGTTGGTAGCACCAATAGTGATCCCACTCATGGAATTACGCAAGCTCTGAATGTTCATCCTGTCATTTTTTGTGAACAGTTAGCAAATTATTTAGAAAACTATGCTCAATCTGTTTGGCAAGATAAGCAATGGCGCTTAGATTTTGAATTAGCGGAAAGCATTGCCGAACAGGAAATTGCCAATTCTCTGGCAAAAATTGATAAATTATTCGATGGCAAAGTTTATGCGGAACTTGCCAAGATATTGCCCGAAAATACTTATATCTACATCGCTAGCAGCACACCGATTCGTGATCTCGATACATTTTTTCATAGCGATCGCGTAGTTACAGTTTTAGCAAATCGCGGTGCAAATGGCATTGATGGCACAATATCGAGTGCGCTCGGTGCTGCATGGGGATGCGATCGCCCGATGGTTCTCATCTGTGGTGATTTAGCATTCTATCATGATTTAAATGGATTATTAGCAGCCAAAAAATATAATATTTCGCTTACTGTAATTCTTTTAAATAATGATGGTGGTGGCATTTTTAATCTATTGCCAATCTCTAAGTTTGAAAATGTATTTGAAGAATTTTTCGGCACGGCTCATGGAATAGATTTTGCACCGATAGTTACTGCTTACGATTGCGAACATATTCTAATTGATGACTGGCAAAGTTTTCGGGAGGCTGTCCTAGATTCTCTTGATTCTAAGGGAACTCAAATATTAGAAATAAGAAGCGATCGCCAACGTAATCGAGAACTACATTTTGCGATTTGGAATCAGGTCATCGAAAGCTGCGATCGTAACTTTTAAACCTTTAAGATATAATCAAAACAACGTCGAGAGCCTAACAAATCATGGTACTTGCAACAACCAAACGCTACACCGTAACCGAATATCTTGAATTAGAAGAACGAGCCGAATTTAAAAGTGAATTTGTAAACGGAGAAATTTTACCTATGGCAGGGGCAACCGCAAATCACAACATATTAACGCTTAAGTTTGCGGCTCGAATTTTGTTGGCATTAGAAGATTTAGACTATTCTGTCTTTACAACTGATGTGCGTTTATGGATGCCAGATTACAATCAGTATACTTATCCTGATGTGATGATTGTTGAAGGACAAACAATTTTTACGAATGAAAAGCAAACTGCTATTACTAACCCTTGCTTGATTGTGGAAGTTCTATCTAGCTCAACCCAAGAATACGATCGTGTAAACAAGTTTAAGCAATATCGCTCTATTTCAAGTTTTAGAGAATATGTCTTAGTTTATCAGAACAATTACTGCGTGGAGCAGTACACCAAACAAAATGATGGTCGGTGGATATTAACTGAATATTTGGGGGAAGATACAGTTCTCAAACTCGAATCAGTCAGATTTGAGATTAGTTTGCAAGATTTATATAAGCGCGTTATTTTTTTAACCTGAAAACCTAGATTGTGGGTCGTCTGCTTCGCGGACGACCCACAATCTAGGTTTTGCTGATCCACTTAGCTCAAATTTCAAGAATTGCTTCATTTTTATAATTTTCGCGATCGCCGTTCTATACTCAGATAGAAACGTATATCTAAGCCCCATGCCAGCAGCATCATTGCGAAATCGTCAACACAATTTGATTTGCCAGTTAGCCGACTGTATCGAAGAAATCTGGCAAACCAACTTAGACCTATCTCCCTATATTGTCCCCGAGGGACTAGGCTACATCGAAGGGCAACTAGAAGGCGAAAAGTTGGTGATCGAAAATCTCTGCTACCAAGCTCCCCAATTTCGGAAGCTACATCTTGAACTCGCCCAAGTTGGTAACGGGCTAGATATTCTGCACTGCGTCATGTTTCCTAATCCTGAATATGCCCTGCCGATCTTTGGTTCAGATATTGTCGGTGGACGCGGCGGCTCGATTAGTGCCGCGATCGCCGATCTATCACCAATAAATGCTGAGCGATCGCTGCCGATCAAATACCATCAAGCCCTATCCGCATTACCCAATCTAAACTTCTCACAGCCACGCGCTTTGCCAGATTGGGCAGATATTTTCTCAGAGTTTTGTTTGTTTGTACGTCCAATGGGTGAACAGGAAGAGCAAGCATTTTTGCAACGGGTTCGCGACTTTTTGACTTTACATTGTCAAATTGCGATCGCGGAGACAGCATTAACTAGCGATCGCGAAGTTGCGAGTGCGATCGCAGGTCAGCAATATTATTGCGAGAAGCAGCAACAAAACGACAAAACTCGTCGTGTCCTCGAAAAATCTTTCGGCACAGAATGGGCAGATCGCTATATGACCACGATGTTATTTGATGCTGTCGCTTAAGCAAATTGCTTGAGTTGTTCGATCAAGCAATCAAAATACGGCGCAATCTCTGAGCGGCGATCACTCTCAACGCGACTTAAACAAGCCGTCTTGATCCCTTCAAGACCAACCAACATTGCATCTAGCGGTACTTGCAACTCCTGATATAGCGAGTTCATATATTGCAATCCTGACTCGCTCAAATAATCAGCGCGTTGCCCAGCGATCGCATAAGTAATGCATCGTAAAAAATGCCAAAAATCTCGCCAGCAAGCATCAGCACGTATTGATGGATATAACCCACCGCCCATTTGCGTGATCTCTGGAAATGCTTGCAAGACTTCAGCCCTAGCTTCATTGACGATCGCATTGACCTGATCGCGCAATATTTTTAATGTTGGTATGTATTTAGCGATCGTAGGCTCAAGTTTCTGCATTTCTTGCAAATCGGCATCCGTTAAGTAGCGCCCTTGATCATCAGCTGCTTGCAGATACTCAATTAACTGAGCATCATAAATATCTTGCCAATTTGCAAAACTAACGATTCTTGACTTTTTGATCAATTCACGGACTTTATCACTGATTTGAAATTCAGACATTTCTTTTAGAGTAAATTAGTTAAAGTAGATAGGACGCTTTACATTCTATTCACTTTACTTAAGATTTAAGCATTTTTATGAACCTTGATCAAATCAAAATTAATCTCCAAAATCCAGACTTTCAATATCGACTGAAAGCGATCGCTGCTCTCAAAGACTATGAGCCAGATATAGCAATTCCGATCTTAATGAGACACATAAAAGACTCAGAATTTTTAGTTCGCACCTTTGTGGCGAGAGAGCTAGGTCGGCAAAAAACATCAGAATCTTTCGCTGCTCTCTTACAAATTATGCGCTACGATAACACTCCAAATGTGCGCGCCGAAGCTGCAAATTCCCTGTCTCTATTTGATCGTATTTCCGCTTCTCATTTAGTCCAAGCATTTGTCAAGGATGATCATTGGCTTGTCCGCCGTAGTATTTTAGCGGCGTTAGTAGAAATGGAATGTCATGCAGAAGTTCTCGAAGTGTGTGTCTTAGGAATAGAAGGCGAAGATGCGGCTGTGCAAGAGGCTTGTGTCGATGGGTTAGGGTCTCTGTCTGCTTCTCAAGAGACAAATAAAGCGATCGCCAAACTCCTACAATTAAAGGATTCTGAATTTGAATATATTAGAGTCAGAGTTGCCTATGCGCTTATCCAGTTTAATACGCCTGAAGCTAAAGAGGCGATGGCTAATCTCAGAAATGACGTTGATTATCGAGTAGTTGGGGCTGCGATGGAGAATTTGCTTCCGTAATAGATTACATAATAAATATGTACGAATGATTTAAGCTTTTAAACACAATAGCTTAATTATACTAGCTATGCTAACAGTATCAACGTTTACAGAATTTAATATTTAAATCATCAAAATTGTTCTTAGCAACTGGTTGCTCATACCAATGCTAAATGTTCTCACTGAAATTTCTTATTGAAGTAATCATAATAGGAGGAGACTATGTCTGACATTTCAACTGGCGGTCAAATGCTCTGGAAACTTGAAGAAGGCGATCGCGTCTTGCATTTGCGACACAATCCATCTGAAGAATGGCGATATTACGAAGAATTTCCTGAATACGCTTTAGAAGACCCCGCAGGTTTTTCTAGAGGCATCGCCACATTTATGTCATTGCTAAAAAAAGATTGGGTTGCTATCAAGTCTTAGTCGTATATGTGACGATACTCTCTACCACTACTTTTACCATTTATCAGGTTACAAGTTAGAGGCAATTCGTGATAAATTCGTGAATTGTCTCCAGCTTAAAACCTGATAGATATACAGCTAAAGCCTATATCTTTAGTACTAGCGATCGCACCTCGAAAAAAATTAACCAACCAGCGATCGCCCCTCAAAAAAATCAATTACACAGCGATCGCCTATTCATCCCATAAACAGCGATCACCTATCTAAAAAATTAATCAACCAGCGATCGCCTATTCATCCCATAAACCGCGATCGCCCCTCTAAAAAATCAACCAAACAGCAATAATATCTAAGCGCGATTAGCTCGAATTTGAGCATAAACAAGATTAATACGGCGAGAAACTTGCAAGAAATACAATGATATAATAGCAATATATCCAACATTCCATACAGTTAGCAACACGATTGATAGAGTAATATAATCTCGTAAAGAAGTTAGAGGGATTTCTCTAATACGTGATAATGAATCCAGCAAAGAAAGAGATAGAAAGTTGTATATTGAGTTAGGAATAGATATAACTGCGACAGTAAATCCTAGAGATTTATCTAACTCAAAAGATTTATCTAATTTATTTTCCTTTACCATAAGATTAAATGGCTCATGATAGCCTGCAAAAATCTTGAAAAACCAGTAAAAATTGTGGATAGGTATAAATAAAACGCCTATAACTCCCTCGCTAGAAATATTAGAGTACTTTGAAATAAATTTCCATTGCTGAAATATGATCATATAATAGTGGAACCCTGCAATGGACGTAGAAACTAGCATTAAAAATCCAGTTGCAACCCTAAAAAAAGTATCTAGATCTCCCAGTGATGTTGAGTAGCATAACAGTCTAATCAATTTAATCAACTCAAACAGAATTGATGATGCAATAAAACCAATAAAGATACTATTTCTTTGGGTATATTTGAATCTCTCCTGATGATTAAACTTTAGACTGTAATCATCAGGTGATACTACGGGAGAAAAGTCTGATAATAAAGATGGAGGAGAAGAATAAAGTCCTTCTATAGAACTAGCCAATACCCAGCTTTCTAATCCTTCGCACCAAACTTTCGTAGTTTGACGATTAAATGCACCAGAGTTAGCAGCTTCTTCTAACTGCTCGAATGTCAATGGACCTACTTGTGAATCATTGATGGAATAGAACCACGATTTGCTTTTATCAGGGATCATTTTGGGATATGTTAAGTTAATATTGAAAGCGAATTACTGACAATTTCGTGACAGTCCTTAGCATTCAGTAGCTTAATTGATACACAAATTATAAGGAAGACGGCAAAAGTAGGGCTTAGTCGGTTATAGTTTGATCAAACCGAAATCAAACTTTTAATTTTTTATAACTTGCCCTATGAGTGACGCAAAAGACATATTGCAGGTAGCAGATGGCTTAATATTTGCCGAACGGGGTAAACATTTAACTGATGTTGAAGTAGCGATAATTATTGGGGTTTTGAATAATTGTACTTACTCAGAAATTGCTAATCATCAAGAATGTACTGAAGGACATATTAAAGATGTGAGTTCTAGACTGTGGCAATCCTTCTCAAAATTGTTAGGTGAAGAAGTGACTAAGAAGAACTTAAAATCTACTTTATTTCGGCGAGGCATTGTTAACTTCAGTACTTACGGAACGACCAATAATGGTGTTATTACAGTATCAAGCCAAACTACAAACATAACAATATATCCACCAGAATCTATAACTAATGCTTTTTTGAAGGGAAAGCAAACAGCAAAGAGAGAAACTGCAATAAAAATGATACAAATAGGAATGAATATTGATCAAATCTGCCAAGTTCTCAACTTATCAATTGAAGAGATAAATCTATTAATAGGCGACACTGAGTAAATACCATTTTTGATGAGCGATCTCTACACCCATAAATCTATCAGCAAGCAATCAAGCGACTTTATCTGTGAAATGAATAGGCGATAGTTGACCATCTTCATCTAAACCCAATTTAGTTAAACCTCACATACATCATCATCTGGTGGATGCAGCCCTGTTTGAGTCCAAAAAAATCTTGTGGCGCGGATTGAGTCCTCCTGTGGATATCTCAGGTCATTAAGATCTAAGCGATCGCAGGTTGCTCGACCGACTGCCGTAATTCCCTTAATTTCAGTACTATTATTTGTCCAAACAAAATGCTCTGACCAGTATTGCTTGCGAGGATTAAAGATTGGCACAACTTCCTGAGTTTGAAGATCGATCGCCTCAACAAAGTTGTAGCGTCTCTCATTACAACGGCGGCAAGCAAGAGCAAGATTCTCAACATCATCTGAGCCTCCCAGTGATACAGGAATGAGATGATCGAGCGTAAATCGAGAAGCACTTAGTCGCTCTGGTGAATGGCAATATTCACACACAAATTTTGCCCGTTCACGGACAATTTGCCTTATCGCATCAGGAATTGACATTTTGAGCAGCAAGCATGGCATTAATGTGAGTAAAAATCCGATCTAGCTCCCCAATAGTTTCTAACTCAGGAATCTCTTCAACAGAAAGTGGTTCCACTTTTCTTTTCTCTAGAAGCAACTCCATCCTATCCTGTAGGCGATCGCTAAACTTAAACAGATTTAGATTGCCAACCTTCTCAACACAAATCTCATGAATTAGTAATGACGGTTTGACAAGTGTTGCGGTCATAAATTTACTTTGATTGACTAAATTATTAATTTCAGCGAGATATTCTCATTATAGCTATTGACGAAGATGCGATCGCCACACACATAAATCTATCAGCAATCAAGCGATTCTATCTGTGAAATGAATAGGCGATTTCTATGCAGCAATCCGCTGATAATCAATCTCTGGAATCCCCACCCTTTCCTTAGCGTGTTCAATTGTCATACTGCAAAGCTGACCATCCTCATCTAAATCCAACAAAGTATTCTCATCTAAATCCCGTGTTTCCGTAGGTGTTTTTTGAGAAAAAACAATGTAAAGAGTGTCAGTATCCGCAAAATATCTAACCTTCATCACGACTAATTTCCCGTTCGATAATTTCCTTAACAAACTCAGGAATCGACTTGTCTAAACTCATTGACCTTTGCTTCAAAGCCTTATACACTCCCACCTCATCACTATCCCACAAAAGATCGATACGTCTTACCTGTCGCATTGCAATGTGTAGATAATTTTCTGGATAAGCCCAGTAACATGACAAACAAATAGACTTATCTTTAAGCTCAATCCAATTTTGGCAATGCTCACAAGCCCAAGACTTAGCTCGATTAGCCGAGCCACATAAAAGCATAAAATTTTTAGGTACTAAATCTGGTTCACCGTCAACCTCAAAAGGGACACGATGATCGATTTGCAACTCGCGCTCATCTACCTCTTCTAGATAGATAAAACAGCGACGACCATAACTCTTAATCAACTCATCCTTAATCTGTTTCGATAAACCAGTCCGACCAGATAACCTCGAAAATCTTGCCTTGCTAATATCGCCAAACCTATAGGCAGCAATTTTTCTGCCATCACTTCCGACTACCCGAAAAGTTTCTAAGGGAATACCATGCTCGCGTACATCCCTAGCGGCTCTCGGCGGATGATTATAACCATAGGTTTCCTTTAGATACTCAGTTGTAATAAAACCATATTGGAGAATATGGTCAATCACTGCTTTTGGTCTTTTTGCAGTTACAGTCTGACAAAGCTGTAAAAAATCATTGGGTAATGACTGAGAACTATCCATTTTTTACACCAACGTTAATTGTCTAGGCTGTTCACGCCTATAGCTAGACAAATCGATCAATTTATCCTGAATGAGATTTGGAGATAAATACAAAGACTCAATAGTTTTTTCTGACCTGCCTAATAAAGTGGACTGTGACGATCGCCCAACTTCAATTTCAATTCTTTTAAGAGCCAATCTCTCAGGCAAAATCTGCCCAAAAGTCTTATTCCCTAACTTTCCGTCATAGCTAATTACAAACCTAATGCCCCGATTATTGAGGCTCTCAAGCGCGAGAACAAACTCATCAAAATCAATCCCCGCTAAATATCTCGAATCCCTATTTCCACATACACCTTGATAAGGTGGATCGAGATAAACTAAATCAGTTTTCTGGACTGCCGCCAATACTTTTCGATAATCCCAAGCTGTAAAGTGACATTTACCTTTTAATAGACTAGAAACCCCCGTAATATTTTTGCTCATCGTTGCAGGAACTGTCCCTTTGCGTCTCTTGTCTGGACTCTGATTAAATAAACCTTCAGAGTTGTAACGCACTGAGCCTTTTACGCATCTAGCTAATAAATATAAAAACAATTTTGGATCGTTAGTTTGATTAAATCTTGTTCTAATTTCAAAATAGTGACTAATTGAATCAAAATGCTGCTCTTCCCATATATTTGCATAAGCATCAGCGATCTCATATGGATCATCAATTATCAACTGAAGTAGTTCAATTAGAGGTTGATTAAGATCATTTAACCAAAATCTTTGTGCATACTGCTTAGCAGAAGCCGCAATACTAATTGATGCAGTCCCTGAAAACGGCTCAACTAACCGATCAATTTTGTCAGGGAAAAAACCAAGAATAAATGCAGCGAGATTTCTCTTACTCCCCTGATATTGAATTGGATGTGGCAAATTAGACATCAAAGTACAAAAAACTACTTGTCTGGCAGCATATCACAGAGTTTAAATTTCATTTACAATAAAAAAGAGGGCATATGCCCTCTTTTTTATTTGCTTATTTATGAATTACACAGAAGCCAAGAAAGTCTTCTTATATTCAACAAGTGCTTCCTTCAAGATGGTTTCAGCTTCAGGAGAGAGCTTCTTCTCATCCTTAATGATTTCACCATACCTAGGCTTGCTGGTTGCCAAGTAGTTACGCAGACCCTTGTTAAATGCGCCAACTTGAGCAACTTCGAGTTCATCAAGGTAGCCATTAATTGCCGTGTAAATAATCGCCACTTGATCGCCAACAGGCAAAGGCGAGTATTGAGGCTGCTTGAGAATTTCACGCAGACGGATACCACGAGCGAGTTGGGCTTGAGTGGTTTTGTCCAAGTCAGATGCGAACTGAGCAAAAGCTACGAGGTCATCGTACTGAGCGAGTTCCAGCTTGATCTTACCAGCCACCTGTTTCATCGCCTTGATTTGCGCTGCGGAACCAACACGGGATACTGAGATACCAGGGTTGATCGCAGGACGAATACCCGCGTTGAAGAGGTCAGAGGACAAGAAGATTTGACCATCGGTAATCGAAATTACATTAGTAGGAATATAAGCAGATACGTCACCCGCTTGGGTTTCGATGATAGGCAATGCGGTCATCGAGCCGCCGCCGAGTTCATCGCTCAACTTCGCGGCTCGTTCGAGCAAGCGAGAGTGTAAGTAGAATACGTCTCCAGGATAGGCTTCACGACCTGGTGGACG
>JANXUJ010000018.1 GCA_025356295.1 Cyanobacteriota bacterium | reverse complement strand
CGTGACAGTATCAGGTAGAACTTCTTTTGCAACTTGCTTAATCGCATCTGTTGCGTCACTTAAGGATGTACCTAACTGCGTATCAAAGGAAATAGTTGCTGAAGGTAATTGGGCTAGATGATTGACGGTTAAGGGCCCTACACCTTGTTTGATTGACGCGATCGCACTTAAAGGAATTTCGCTGCCATTTTTACCGCGTACATAAATCATCGCTAGGGCAGTGGGATCGCGTTGAAATTCTGGCTTTAATTCTAAAATCACATAGAATTGATTGTCTGGTGTAAACATTGTGGAAACTTGACTAGAGCCATAGGCGTTACCAAGAGTTTTTTCGATTTGAGCAGCCGTAATGCCTAGTAGGGCTGCTTTATCATGATCGACCTCTACTTGAATTTGAGGAGTTCTCAATTGTAGATCGCTATCAACACTACGGAGTCCGGGAAGAGCTTTCACCTTTTCTAATAATTTGGGAATAGAATCACGTAAATCCTGTAAATTCAAACTCTGAAGCGTGAATTGATAAGTAGAATTAGTTTGCTGTCCACCGATGGGAATTGCCGCAGGCGATCGCAAAAATGTTTGGATACCTGTGAGGCGACGTAGTTGGGGTGTCAGTTTTTGAATAATCTCATCAGCACTGAGTTGCCTCTGATCGCGACGCTTAAGCTGAATTGTAATTCGACCACTATTAACAGAGGCATTTGGACCTGATGCCCCAACCGTGGAGTTTAGCGCTGCAATATTCGGATCTTGCCGAATAATATCCACAACTTCCTGTTGATGCTTTAGCATATCGTCAAAGGAGATATCCTGCGCGGCTTTAGTACTTGCCATCAATTGTCCTGTATCTTCAGTCGGAATCAAACCTTTGGGAACGAGCGTAAACATATAAAAAGTTAAGAATAATAAGACGACAGAACTAATCATCGTGATGCGGCGATGTTTTAAAACTGGCTTAAGTGTCCATTTATAACCTTTGAGTAGATAATCAAATCCGCTTTCTAACAGGTCTGCGAAACGATTTTGCTGATGATGCGGCGATTTTAAAAAGCGACTACAGAGCATCGGTGTCAGACTCAGAGAAACAAATCCCGATACAAGAATGGCAACGCTAATGACGATCGCAAATTCATGGAACAGTTTGCCGATTAGTCCGCCCATAAAGATAATCGGGATAAACACGGCAACTAGGGAAAGAGTCATCGACAAAATTGTAAAGCTAACTTCCTGTGAACCCTTTAATGCTGCTGCCATTGGTGATTCGCCCATTTCACGATGGCGCACGATATTTTCGAGTACGACGATCGCATCATCCACTACGAAACCTACCGATAGAGTCAAAGCCATTAATGAGAGGTTATCAAGGGAATATCCCAGCAAATACATGATCGCAAAAGTACCAATAATTGCGATCGGCAAAGCCATACTGGGAATCATCGTGGCGGGGAGATCTCGCAAGAACAGAAAGATCACCAAGATCACAAGAGCAATCGAAAGCACTAAGGTAAATTGCACATCTTGAATCGAAGCCCGAATCGATAGGGAACGATCATAGAGAATTCCCATTTCAATCGATTTCGGAATCTGAGTTTGTAATGTCGGGAGCATTGCATTGACAGCATCAACAATCTTGACCGTATTCGCCCCTGGTTGCGGCTGCACAGCAAGGACAATTGAGGGCTGGTTGGATACTTTGCGATCGCTAAATAAATTCGAGACTTTATTATTTTGGATGCTATCAATCACATCACCTAAGTCTTTTAGTTTTACGGGAGAACCATTTTGATAACTGACAATTAATTCTCGATAGTCATTGGCATTATTAAGTTGTCCATTTGCCTGAATCAGATAGCTTTTATCTTTACCCGATAATGTGCCTGTAGGCAGATTGACGTTGCCTTGCTGAATTATGGTTTTAATTTGATCGAATCCAATCTTTCTAGCGGCAACTAATCGCGGATCGAGTTGAACGCGCACTGCATATTGCTTTTGTCCATAGACCTGTACTTGAGCCACACCATTGATTGCGGAGATGGGCTGCGCGATCGCAATCTCCGCATTTTCATCAACTTCGGAAATCGGCAGAGTTTCTGAATAGAGATAGAGATAGAGAACTGGAGAAACCGATGGATTAACTTTGCGATAAGTCGGAGGTTTGGGCATATCCGCAGGTAGTTGTCCCGCCGCCGCCGAGATGGCTGCTTGCACGTCCTTAGCGGCTGAGGCGACATTACGGCTAAAGTCAAATTGGAGAGAAATACTCGTACTACCTGTGGAACTGGTGGAGTTAAAGGAATTTAGCCCTGCAATTTCCGTAAATTGACGTTCGAGGGGTGCGGCAACCGCCGAAGCCATTGTTTCAGGTGTCCCTCCTGGAAGACTTGCCGAGACGCTGATAAAGGGATACTCAACATTGGGTAGAGCGCTAATCGGTAGCTGAAAATAGCTCATAATTCCAAAGATGAGAATCCCAATCATCACGAGGGTCGTCATGACAGGGCGAGTAATAAATAATTTAGAAAGATTCATAAAATTATTGAGAATGCTTTGTCTGCATCAATGTCATGGAATTTATAAGGGGACAGTTGGTAAAATATTCTTTTCAAGATATATAGGACGAACTAGAAGCCTTAACTTTGGTAACTGCTTGGTAAATAGAAAACCGCCGATCGCACAAATGCTTCCACTCAGAATAAGCGTTATTGGAGCGCCGATCGCATTCGCTAAACTTCCTGCTAGTAAGCTTCCAAAGGGAGCAATACCTAAAACTGACATCGTGAAAAGGCTCATTACTCTTCCGCGTTTATCATCTTCAACGATAGTTTGGAGAATGGTATTACCACCCGAAAGATGCAAAATCGAGCCTAATCCAACCAACATGATCGCGGGTATCGATAGCCAAAGAGTTGAGGACAAAGCAAATGCACTCAATCCCACGCCGCATAGAATTGGAGCATAGGCAAACACTTTTCCTAATCCCAATACAGTGGATCGCGTATTCATATAAAGTCCGCCGCTCAAAGCTCCCATCCCTGAGGCTGCAAGTAAGAATCCTAGAGTATGAGCATCACCATGTAATATTTGAGTTGCAAATATAGGCATTAGGGTTGAGCCTGAAACTACCATAAGGCTGAATAGACTCATCATCATTAAAATCGATCTTATTGGCAGTGATTGGAAGGCGTATTGAAATCCCTCTTGAAGACGTTGAAGCGGATTCATCGTATTTAAAACAGGCGCTTGAGGCTTGAGATTCATGAGTAATAGACCGATAATCACGGCAATATAACTAAATCCATCAATCAGAAAACAATAGCCAGCGCCAAATTGAGCAATGATTACCCCTGCGATCGCAGGACCAATTAATCTTGCTCCTGTAAACATCGAAGAATTCAAAGCGATCGCGCTCATCAGATCTTCAGGACGTTCGATCATATCGTTGACAAAGGTTTGTCTGACGGGAGCATCGACCACATTGATTAGCCCTTGGACAATACCTAATCCTAATAAGAGCGAGATATTGATAGTTCCAGTTAAAGTAAAGACCGCCAGAGCTAAAGATTGGCTCATTGCTAATACTTGTGTAATCACTAACAGACGATGACGATTGTAGCGATCGGCGATCAATCCACCAATAGGAGCGAGTAAAAAGCTAGGAATTTGACTAGCAAATCCAACTAAACCTAGCATCAAAGCAGAATTTGTTAATTGATAGACGATCCAAACCGTAGAAAGTTGGGTCATCCAAGTCCCAATTAAAGAGATTCCCTGACCAGCAAAGAATAGTCGGTAGTTTCTAGATCTCAAGGCAGGTAAAGTTAACTTCATTAGAAAGCCTTGTCTATATTTGAAAGATTCTTTTAATTGTCGTTGCATTTATATCGGTTTGGTTATTGACTAGATGAGACTGCGAAAATCTGTCGCAAATTAAATCCTCTAAGTTTTTTACGCCATGCTTCCATGTAGATGTAGAAAACGGGCGTTAAATATAGGGTTAGAATTTGCGAAAAGATTAATCCACCCACTACGGCAATACCTAAAGGGCGGCGCGATTCTGAGCCTGCGCCAAAACCGATCGCGATCGGGATCGTTCCCATTAATGCCGCCATCGTGGTCATCATGATTGGACGAAAACGGACTAAACAAGCTTGATAGATCGCGGTCGCAGGTTTTAAGGCTTCGGTGCGCTGCGCCTCGATCGCAAAGTCCACCATCATAATTCCATTTTTCTTAACGATACCTACGAGCAGAATAATGCCGATAAAAGAATAAACATTGAGTTCCACATGAAAGATCATCAGGGTTAGCAATGCGCCAAAACCTGCGGAAGGTAATCCAGATAAGATCGTGATTGGGTGAATAAAGTCCTCATAAAGAATCCCTAAAATTAGATAAATCACCAGAATCGCGATCGCAAGTAGAAATACTAAGCTCGGCAACGAACTCTGAAATACCTGACTAGCTCCCGTAAAACTAGTAGCGATATTTTCGGGAATTGTATCGCGAATTAATTGTTCGATTTGTTGATTGGCTGTACCTAGAGACACGTTAGGAGCTAGGTTATAAGAAATCGTCGCTGCATTCATTCTTCCTGAATGATTGATCATTAATGGGGCAATATTTTGAGAAATTGTCGCAAAGGTCTTGAGAGGGACACCTTGCCCAGATGGAGAGATAATATAGAGCGACAGTAGCGCCGACCCATCCTGCTGATATTCTGGTTCTAATTCGAGAATGACTTGATACTCGTTAGTCGAACCATAAATTGTCGATACTTGATAAGCTCCATAGGCACTTCTGAGGGCATTCTCGATTTGTTGAGCTGTAATTCCAAGAGCTGAGGCTCTACTGCGATCAATGTTTAGTTTGATTTGAGAAGTCATCTGCAAATCGCTATTCACATCTTGCAATAAAGGTAGTTCCTTCATCTTTTCTACCAATTTGGGTACATACTCTTGCAAAGGCTGCACATCGGTATTTTGCAGTTCTAATTGATAAAGTCCTGTAGTTTGCTGCGTACCAATCGGAATCGCGGGAGGATTTTGCAGAAACACTTGTATGCCTGTGACATCAGCAAGCTTTGATCGCAATTCTTGGACAACTTCATCAGCACTAGCTTGACGTTGCGATCGCGGTTTTAGTTTGATAAATAAACTACCCGAATTACTGGCTGTTGCCGCGCCACCGCCACCAGCACTTGCGCCAATATTTGAGTTCACTGCTTCCACATTGGGATCTTGAGCAATCAGTTCGGCGACTGCTTGTTGATGAGTGACTAGCGCTTCAAAGGATGTATCTTGAGCGCCTTGAGTTGTGCCAACAATCTGTCCCTTATCTTCACTAGGAATAAATCCCTTCGGAACAGCAACAAATAGTCCAATCGTGGCAAATAGCAACACAAATGATAAAACCATCGTCGTGCGATGGTATTTCATCACAGTTTTGAGGGTGCGATCGTATAGACCAAGAAAGCGATCAAATATTTCTTCGGTGGCGCGATAAAAGCGACTTTGGCTAGCGTGATGGACAGGACGCAGAAAGCGACTACACAACATCGGAGTCAGGCTCAGGGAAACAAAGCCTGAAACCAGAATAGAAACTGCGATCGTTACCGCAAATTCATGGAATAAGCGTCCTAATAGCGCGCTCATAAACAGCATGGGAATGAATACGGCGACTAATGAGAGAGTCATTGATAAAATTGTGAATCCAATTTCCCTAGAACCATTAAGCGCTGCCTGCATCGGACGTTCGCCCATTTCCATATGCCGCACGATATTTTCCAGCATAACGATCGCATCGTCAACAACAAAGCCCACCGATAGGGTGAGCGCCATTAGCGACAGGTTATCCAGCGAAAAACCTAGCTGGTTCATGATTGCGAATGTCCCAATCAGCGATACGGGTAGAGCCAAACTAGGAATGATCGTCGCTGAAAGGTTTCGCAAAAATAGGAAGATCACCAGAACGACTAAGGCGATCGTGAGAACCAAGGTAAACCGCACATCATCGACGGAATCACGAATTGATTGGGAAGCATCGTACAGCACGCCAATCTGCACAGAATTGGGAATCTGTTCCCGTAATTTTGGCAACAATTTCTGAATCGTATCGACAACGGCTACCGTATTCGTCCCTGGTTGGCGTTGAATCGTGAGAATAATAGCGCGAGTGTTGTTATACCAGCTTGCTACTTTGTCATTTTCAACACTGTCGATTACCCTTCCTAGCTGCTCTAGATAAATTGGTGCGCCATTCTTATAGGCGACAATTAATTTGCGATAGGCGGCGGCATCTTGAAGTTGTCCGTTGGTCTGGACAGTAAAGTTCTTATGCTCACCTGATAGACTACCTGTCGGCAAGTTGACGTTACCCTGCTGGATCGCGGTTTGCACTTGATCGATGCCTATCTCCTGACTAGCCAGCTTTTGTGGATCGAGTTGAATCCTTGCGGCATACTTTTGGGAACCGTAAACACTGACCTGCGCTACTCCCGAAATCGTCGAAAGCTTTTGAGCAAGGTATGTTTCCGCATAACTATCCACTTGCGAAAGAGGTAATGTCGGTGAATAGAGATAAAGATAGAGAATTGGCTGATCGGCGGGATTGACCTTGCTAAAGGTAGGAGGATTGGGCAAATCGTTAGCAACTTGTCCAGAAGAAGCTGCGATCGCAGCCTGTACATCTTGAGCAGCATCGTCAATGCTGCGGCTAAGACTAAATTGCAGCGCAATTTGCGTTTTCCCTAAGGTCGTTGTCGAATTGAGTGAGTCCAGTCCCGCGATCGTTGAAAATTGCTTTTCTAATGGACGTGTCACTGAATCCGCCATGGTTTCAGGACTTGCCCCTGGTCTTGATGCTGTTACCTGAATCGTGGGATAGTCCACGCTTGGCAAATCGCTAATTGGTAAAGCCTGATAGCTCATCCAGCCAAAAATCAGAATTCCCGCCATTACCAAGGTAGTCATGATCGGGCGACGAATGAAAATTTCTGAGAGATTC
>JANXUJ010000009.1 GCA_025356295.1 Cyanobacteriota bacterium | reverse complement strand
TGCGGCTTTGAATATCTTGGCGATTGGTTTAAATAGGGTAGGGCATACCCAAATTTCTACGCCTGTGGAGAGTTCGACCTCTGCTAGTTAGATGTAAGTCTATCTGGTAAGTTGTCTCGCTGAATCAGGAATCTCAGTCGCGTTACTCGCTGAGAGTGTCAATTCTTTACTTTTGAGATAAACCGCTTAATTAATGTCCAAAAAGTTGATAACTTTTTAGGATTAGGACAATACATTACAAAAATATAAATCAAAGGCAACATAAATAAATGAGATTTCTTATGAAAAAGAGCATATATTAACCCTCTCGATTGCCTGAGATTTAGCTGTTTTTGGTCAATATGAAAGTCGTTTAATAAAATTATTGATGGAATAGCAAAAACTTTAATTCCTTTACTATTAGCCCGAATAGTCATTTCTGAATCAGCATGATAATGTGGTAAAAAAGCATCATTATATAACCCGATCGCTTCAAATACTTGTCGATGAATTAAAACTCCATTTCCTGCTAAAGCATCCACTTGAATTAGCTCAGATTTTTTAATGGAATTTGGAAGATGACTTAACTCAACATTGTGATAGTTTAGACTCAAAAAATCGGCAGTTCCCCAATGATTAGAAGTGCCAATAGACCAAATTAATTCGGGATTTGACAGATAATTAATACAGTTTCCTAAAATCAGAACTTGATATTTCTGAGCAATTTCTAACATTCTCTCTACATGATTTAGCTTAACCACTGAGTCATCATTAATCGTCAAGATATATTCACACTCATCTTCTAACGCAGCTTTTATGCCAGTATTAGTTGCCCCAGCCCAATATTCGCGATCGCTTACACAAATAAGCTTAACCTGTGGAAACCGATCAGCTATATCTTCGCGTGTGCCATCAGTGGAATTAGAATCCACAATTATGATCTGGAGATTAGAATAAGTTTGTTGTGAAAACTGGTCTAAAAAGCGAAATAACTTGTCTTTGCGATCGCGAGTGGGAATAATTGCTGCAATTTTAGGGGGGGGTGAAATATCTTCTGAAATATTTTTAGCAAGCATGATTAATCTAGTTTGGCGCATTCAAAATCTGATGGAATAAAGCCTGATAACGATCAGCTTGGCGCGATCGCGTAAACTCCTGTTCCGCCTTTTGTCTAGCAGCATGGCGTAAAGCTTTATGTCTCTCAGCATCTGTTAGCACCCAATCAATTCCATTGGCTAAATCTTGACAGTCAAAGGGAGTTGCGAGATATCCATTTTGATAATGTGTGACAATATCTAGCAATCCAGTTACTCCAAAAGCAACAACAGGAGTACCGCAAGCCAGAGACTCAGAGGCAGTTTGACCATATGCTTCTTGTGTGGAAGGCACAAGCGTAACATCAGCAGCGGCATACATCACCGCTAAGGTCAAATCATCATGTAATTGTCCTAAATAATGACAAGGAAATCCTAGATCAGGCGGCAACTCTGGAGTAGATGCCCCAAATACTACTACTTCGATTTTATCTTGCCACCCAGATTCTTTTAAGCGTTGTAAAGTTGGTTGGAGGAACTGCCATCCTTTTCTCAGATCACTAGTCGCGCGCATAGCACCAAATAGAACTAGATATTTGTCTTGAGGCAAATGTAGCAAATCTCTGGCAAGTTTAGTGTCTAATGGCTGATAGATTTTGGTGTCTATTCCATAAGAGATGACATGAATAGGGCGATCGCCTAAAAGTGAACTCTTTTTAGCAATATCTGCTAACCAATTACTAGGAGTGACAATCGTTAAGTTCAGAGATTTCCAAGCATCAGCTTTGCGTTGCCAAACCCAGCGGGAGATATCTTGATCTTTCTTGCTGTATAGCTGTGGACAATAACCGCAGTTGATCGTGTAGCGATCACAATCTTGGCTATAGTGACAACCACCTGTAAAAGCCCACATATCATGCAAAGTTAATACTAGGGGCTGTTTAAACTTTTTTAAAGTTTCTATCTGCACAAACCCTCCAGAAATCCAATGCAGATTAAGAATATCTGGTTTAATTTGATTAACTCTATTAGCAAGAGAGTCTGGAAGCCACTGTGGGAAGAACCCCCCGTAACCATCAAACTGAGGATAAAAGCGCAAAGGTAGAGCGTCAATCGTGGCTCTAGTTTTGGCAATTCCCATTTGGACGCGTGTCTGAGGTGCGATTACTGTCCAGTCATCACTAGATTTATCTTGCACAAGCATTTTGGAGTCGATATCAAGCGATCGTAATCCCTGATGCAACCGATAAGCCGCACGCGCTGCCCCTCCTCGAATATCAAAAGTACTCAACAATAAAACTTTCAAAATTTAAAACCAGTAAATGGGCTTGTATAATTTAAACTTAAATCACGCAAATTATAGCTGCTCAGTAAATTTTACGATGATCATTATTCAAGAAAAATTAGGAATGCAACTTGCAAATCGATTATTCTTATTTAGCCACTTTATCGCCAATGCGATCGAAAATGAATACATACTAATCAATCCAACCTTTGATGAATATTGCCAGTATTTTTATGCTACTAGAGACAATAATTTTGGCAAGTATCCCATTTACACAAAATTTAGAATAAACCCCCCGTTTATTTTATTTAAAATCTTGGTTCGATTAACTGAAAAAATATTTTCTATATCTAAATATCATGAGTTCATTCAATGCCCTAAAACAGGAGAACTTGATCTTAGTGACATTAATTTTTTGAGTAAAGTAAAGCATAAAAATATACTAGCTAATGGATGGCTATTTCGGGATAAAAAAAGTTTTAGAAAACACAGTAATGTTATCAGAAGTTACTTCACTCCTGACCAAGAAATATTACATACAATCGATCAATTAATCTCAGATTGCAAAGATAAATGTGATGTATTAATAGGTATCCATTTGCGAAGAGGTGACTTTAAGCTCTATCAAAATGCTAAGTTTTACTTTCATGATGACGTATATATAGACAAAATGGAGCAGATTCAAACTCATTTTAATTCAACAGGAAAACGAGTGTTATTTTTAATCTGTTCTAATGAACCAATACAAGAACATAATTTCAAAAAATATAATATAAGGCTAGGTATGAATAAACTCATCGAAGACTTATATTCACTTGCTAAATGTGACTATTTAATAGGACCACCAAGCACTTATTCGATGTGGGCATCATTTTATGGCAAAGTTCCTTTATTAAATATTAATAATCAATCTCAAACTGTAAAGTTAGAAGACTTTTGTATTGTGGATGGATAAAATTATAAACAACTTAGGATGAGTAAATCAAATGTAGTTGATTACCTTTACTACGAAATATAATAGAACTTAGACAAGTCATTTGAAACTACCGTTTATTTCTATCTCAACCTTAAAGGGTGTTAGCTTTTCGCGTATCGTAGACTTTTTAAAAAAGATATTAACTTACTTAAATAATGAGTTATAGCTCTCTTAATATTTCTTGCTATCCCGATCGCAATTTCTTTAACTGGCACTGGAGCTTTTGCGAGGTACTTTGTAGTCTTTTTTTCCTCAACACAATTCAATACCCAATCAAACACAAAAATCGGAGAGTGGCTTAAATTTAACGAAACAAATTCTACTGGTTTTCGTAGATTATGGTTATAACAATAGAGCCCATTATTCCAATATATATTTTTCATAGTCTGTCCGCTTTTTAGACGAGCCATGTCATAACCTATGTCTTTCCCCAATACAATAGAATCGTCCCAAGTTTTTTCATTTACCATCTTACCAAGATGGAAAGTCTTAAAAGATAACTTTTGCTTTGCTTCTGTCCAAGCACGCATCTCAGTAAATGCATATTCAGGATTTACTGTGTCAAATTCATTTTGTTGTATCTTAAGGAAATTTTCATTTGTAAAAAGCTGATTAACAACTCGAAGATATTGTTTAAGAATTCCTATTTTGATAAATCCATTAAGACAATTTCCATTGCATTGTTCTGTTGAGTCATAAGCAGAAAAAAATGTATTGAATTCTGTTACATCTTTCAGAATCATTGTATCTGAGTCAAAATGCCAAAATGATTCAAGTCCTAATTCTTGAGCTAGTTCATAAATATAAAACCATCTCTCAAATACATACATTAACCAATTTCGCCCATTTCTGATTAGAGGATGAAAGACACCTTTTACAGGTTTAAATACTCTATAAAATTCAGTCCTTAAATCAGATTCTACTAAGGTATTAAAATGTCGATGGGTAATTTGGTTAGAGATTGCATAATCTAGATTGTTCTCATCTCCAATCATGATTATTTTTGCACTTTGATTAGTGACTTTTGCACATCTAATTGATTTTGAGAGATAATCACTACTGCCGTAGTGCGTAAAGATAATATGGGTTTGGTTAGTCATAGTTATTTAAGATTCCAGATGCGATCGCTTAAACCTCATCAGGATTAATGCCAAGTGCTTTTAACTTCGCTGCAAAACGTTGTGCTTTCTGCTCAGCTTCTTGCTTGGCAGCACGCTCTTGAGACGCGATTAGGCGTTCTTGAGCAGCAATTAGACGCTCCTGATTAGCAATTAAACGTTCTTGAGTGGCGATCGCTCTAGCCGTATCTGCATCTTCGCGATCGCTTAGATATCGAGTTCCTGATTTATCATACCAGTACAACCATTCACGAGACCAAGCAAGATGATTTCCCTGCTCGTAGCCAAGCGCCAAGCTGATTTCGGGGAACCAAACTCGATTGTTTTCAGAAGGTAAAAGTTCATATTTGCCTGCAATCAGTCGATAAACTTCTAAGCGTTGTCTATTTCTAAATCGACCTCTGCGACCACTAAAGGGATTGTAAATCACATAGTAGAGGATTCCTAATGCTTGATAATCAGCGAACTTGGTCTCGTATTCACTGCCGTAGCGTTCGGAAATAACTTCTAAAGATAAGAGTGGCGTTATATTTTGTTCTTCCCACAACACATAGCTAAGCCTTCCTCTTTCGCCTGTGTTATGCTTAACCCCAATTGCCAAAAAACCATCAGGGACGATCGCTGGCTCATCAGGATTATAATAAACAGCCATATCGACCCCGAAGTACCAATCATTGCGATTAGCCCAAATAGAAGCTAATATACTTAGAAGTAAGTTGGGAATGTCATTTTGTAGCTGGTTATCCACAGGGGTTTCGTCGGATGATGGCAATTCTTCAGCAGTGGGAAGAATTCGATTTTTTGGATAAGAGATATTAACCATAGCTTGCTTAAGCGAGGTGTTGTATGAGAACTATTTTAACAGATTTTCGATATTAGTCTAGAGATTAAGGATGGGCAGTGGTTTACAACGTTTATCTTTAAATCTCTAATCGCGATCTACGTTTACAAAGTTGTAAGGAGCCGTGAAATCGTTATAGCGGATTCTCAGACGATTTTCAAACTGTTGATCAAGATTTTCAACTGATGTTGCAAATTCGGGTTCTTTATCCCAATCAATTAAAAATGAACCGTTATAGATCATACTTTCAGTGAGAAGCTCACCTTCAACATATGCATTTGATAAAGGCTGGAGTGTATTTAGAAAAGCATTGATAATTATTTGTTTGCGATCTTCGATCGCGCTTTCTAGTTCTTGCCCGATCGCGATCGCTTCATCCATACTTAGCACCTTTCCCATCAGCGCCTCTCGTCTTTGTTGTAAGCCTTGATTTTCGGCAACGGCTAGATTTAATTCTTCGTTTTGATTCCAAAAAAGTTTGACGCTAACTTCACGTTTGCCGATTAAGTTATTGATCAGATTTTTGAGTTGATCCTCATAGGGCGTGAGCAAGTCGTTTTGGACTTCTTCCCATTCATCGACAACCAGCCCGAATTGTAATGGTAACGGTACGGCTCGATGCGGATCGATCGCGTGCATTAGTGATTCTAAGACAGTTTCGTGGGTAATCAGATTGGCACGACTAGCGAGATAACGAGTCTGTTGGGCTTCGCTATAGGCGATCGCAAAAGGAGTGATCGCCTGAAACTGCACAGATTGAGCATTCATTCCTTTGAGATCGATATCTTTAAGTAGATCGAGATTTTCAGACAGTAAAATTGCGTACAGGTATAAGCTCATAAAAATTAGTTTAGGTGACTTTGACTTTAAATGTTTTTAGTGATTACGGATTGATCAAAAACTTTGCCATCAGTGGCGATCGCTTTGGTGATGATCTTATCTTCATAGACATCAAAAGTCATAAAGCTAAACTGCGAACTGACAAACGCAGTTTTGTCGGATTTACCAAATCTATACAGAGGCGCACCACCACCACCATTGACGATATAAGTCGTGCCAGCGATCGGTACAAAACGCTCATAGCCATGATCATGACCACATAAGTAAAGCGGAACTTTGTGCTTGGCAAATATCGGTGCGAGTTTTGCTGCTAGCTGAGGATCACCGCCATGTCGTCCTGATGAGTATAGAGGATGATGTCCATAGACGATTTTCCACGGCGTGGTGCTGTTTGTTAGTTGCAGATCGAGCCAAGCTAGTTGCTGTTGCCATGAGGCATTGTCATTAGTATCGAGTGCAAAAAATTCGATAATTCCCTTAATTCCCTTTTCTCCAATACCTTTTGTAAATGAATAGTAGCGATCGCTCATATTAAAAGGTTTGTAATTAATCTGATCGAGTCCATTATTGGTTTTGATAATGTCGTGATTACCCAGCACCGCATAAAATTTCACATTTTGGCTAAGTAATGCTGCGTAAGGCTCTTCAAAATATGCTTTGACAGAGTTAATCTCGCCGTAGGAATAAATGTTATCGCCTGCCATCAGCACAAACAGAAAAGGCTGTTTTTGATAGGTTTGCGACATGGCGTTAGCCACAGCATACTGATCAGAGCTACCAACTCCATTATCGGCGATCGCCGCAAATCTTAGTAATGGCTCATTAATTAATGAGCCATTACTATTTGGTGTAGCTTCTGCTGGGTAATTCGTTGAAGTTTTTTCAGATTTAGACTTGGCGATCGCGGCATAAACTAAAGAGCCGATTACAGGCAATCCACCTAATGTCAATAAAAACTGACGACGTTTCATGAAATCCTCAAGCGAATATTTGTCAAATTTACCATAGACCAAATAGGTAGGGCGATGCGATGTGCTGTTCTACCTATTTGAAGTCGCAGCGCGCTACCTTCACTTATTTAGTTTGTTTGATAAAATTAACATATTCGCCCAATTTGCCAACCCGTCATGATCGCCAACACGCTGCCACATTCTTCCACTAAAGCTCTACCCCTGATCGGACGATCGCTACCTGAACTTACCGAATGGGTGGTATCACAAGGACAGCCAAGCTATCGCGGCAAACAACTCCATGAATGGCTCTATACGCGCGGGGCGCGGAGTTTAGAAGATATTACGGTTTTCCCAAAAACATGGCGCGAAGAATTTGCACTTAACCCCACAGTTGAGATCGGGCGATCGCAGATCGATGTCCATAAGCAAACTCGCGATGGCACTGAGAAATTTTTATTGAAACTAGAAGATGGCGAAATCGTGGAAACTGTGGGCATTCCCACCAGCAAGCGCTTGACAGTCTGCGTCTCAACTCAAGTTGGCTGTCCAATGGCTTGCGATTTTTGTGCCACAGGCAAAGGCGGATTTCGGCGCAATTTGGCAAAGCACGAAATTATCGATCAAGTGCTAACTGTCCAAGAAGTAATGCAACAGCGCGTCAGCCATATCGTGTTTATGGGCATGGGTGAGCCATTACTTAACTACGAAAATCTGATCGGGGCAATCACCGTCATTAACAAAGATATCGGCATCGGTCAGCGCAACATCACCGTCTCCACGGTCGGCATTCCCAATCAAATTCCTCGGCTAGCCGAAGAACATCTCCAAGTTACGCTTGCAGTCAGCTTACACGCTCCGACCCAAGAAGTTCGCGCTCAAGTAATTCCATCTGCCGATCGATATCCACTCATTGCTCTAATGGATGATTGCCGCGAGTATGTGGAACTCACAGGTCGGAGGATTAGCTTTGAATATACGATGTTAGCGGGTATCAATGACTCAGCCCAACAAGCCAAAGAGCTGGCTCACTTGATTCGCGGCTTCCAAAGTCACGTTAATCTCATTCCTTACAATACGGTCAGTGATGCTGATTATAAACGTCCGACTGAGAGAGCAATTCACACTTTTGTGCAAGTCCTAGAAGACTGCAAAGTTGCAGTGAGTGTAAGGCGGACAAGAGGTCTAGAGGCAGATGCAGCTTGTGGACAGTTGCGAGGTCAGCATCAGAAAAGAGTTTTTGAAGCTAGTTCTAATTCTCAGTCATAACTTCTAATCTGTCCATCTCAGAAGCGATCGCAGGAGCAGGCAAAACTAGGCGATCGCTACACATTGACCGCAACTTATCAACAAACATAGACGACTCCGCAAGGAGAGTCATATTTGCATAGGCAGATCGATATGTTTCCGAATAATTGGCTTTAAAGTCTGCGGGATAGTTTTTTGATGACTTAGTTGTACCCGAAGGACTAGCAGCCCGACTGGGATATCTTTGAGAATTTGGTTGTGAGTGTTGAAGATTTTTAACGGCTCCCAGCATTGAGCGATGAGGAAATGGAAGGGAAGAAGGGGGATTGTGCGAATTCATGGTTTGTGAACGGGTGATTTCTGAATTTATGGATGGAAGCACCTCCGTTATAGAAGATTCACGAATAGAAGTGCGAGGAGGCGTATAAAAAATTCGGTCTTCATAAATCACGGCAACATCGCCACAAATCAAACGCTCAAATTCATGATTATATCGACAATTTGGTTCGCCCTTGCGATCCCATAATTGTAAAATCTGACTAACTGAAACCGCTTTATAACGTCCTCGAAACAGCGACTCAATTACAGCTTGGCGCACCCATTCAGGCTTAAATTTGCTCCATGCGCGAGTCAAGTCAGCAACGGTATAACCACCAAGGTCAAAACTGTAATGTTGCAATAGGGCGATCGCAATTTCCATTAGCGCGATATTATTTCAAATTTTGTATCAAGATCATACATTAAATTTGCTCTGAAAACCAGATCGCCGCTTCAGTATTAGTCTTTGTGGTTAGCTGTTCCAGAGTTTGTTCTAACAATGCGATCGCTAAATTTGGCAATACCTGAGAAACCTCACACTCCTTATAAGCCCCATCTTCATCTAATCGAAATGCAAATACCCGATAGGCTTTGACATCAATTACCCAATATTCAGAAATCCCTAGTTCTGCATATATTCTTTTTTTGGCGTCCAAGTCGATCGCCAAAGTAGTATCAGAGATTTCACCAACAAGATTAGGCGATCGGTACTTATCCAAATCTATAAAGCGGGGTTGTCCAGCTTTCCAAGTTGGAGCATCGTCACCAATGTATAAAACAATATCGGGAGCCACTGCGCGTTTGCCTTTTTGTTCTATTTGACAGCCACCAAATGTACTTAATTTGCGATCGGGAAATTTTGTCGCCAAAATAAACAGAATCATCACAAACAAATCATCAAATCTAGCGTGATTAATCCCTTCTGCGCCCATTTCTACCCACAAGTGTTGATTATCAAAAAATAATTTGTAGCGATCAAGATCATCATCTCGCAGCGCCACATAATCATCCCAAGTTGCCTTTTGCCATACTTGCTGCTGAGGTTTTATCGCCACAATCATTGTTTAGCCCTCGCGGTGTATAAAAAATTATAACAAAACCCAAGGATTAGAGAAGTACTTAGCGCTTCTCTAATCCTTGGGTCTACTGAAAAAACGGGCTAGTCAAGGATGACTAGTCCGTTAATTTGCATAGTTAACTGGCAAAATGAAACACCTTAATGCACAAGGAGTTTGACGTTAGCATTGCTGAGACCAGGGCGCTTCACTTCAGTCAAAGCCTTGTTCACAGCATACTTTTGGTTGATCGAGTTGATCAACTCAGTCTGATTGTGCTTTTTGGCGACACCCCAAAGATCAGCAATCAGATCAAAAGAACCGTCAGCATTGCGAGACCAGCCTAGATCGTAGTCACCTTCAAGAGTTGCCACAATGTCAGCGCGGATGCGTTGGCTGTTATAGCCACGAACATCAGCTTCAGTGTTGACACTAATACCTAGATCGCGCAAGGACGACTTGAGGACTTCGGCATCAGTAACTTTTGTGCGAAGTGTGCTGAAATGAGACATAATGGTTCTGCTCCTGTAAACAATTGTGAACTCAGTTGTTGACTCGAACGTGGGACATAAGAGTACTGGTGGTTCTTACTCTTATGTTAGCTGCTAGCCTAAAACGCCTTTACAATAAGACACATTTTAGAATCTAGCCTTACCTCTGCTGCCTGCAAAAACAGCAGAATAAGCTTTTCAAAACTCCATCCGCTGATACTCAGCGACCGAAGTTGCGGCGGGTCTAGCCCGCATCCTTGCCCAGTCACGCAAAGCAGCAACCTGCTCCGTCATTGTGCGTGAGAGGGGAGTTGTCGATTTCACAGCCGAAATGATATCTAGCTGTGTAAACTCCCGATCTTGGGCAAAAGCCTCATACATGGCAGCGATTACCGCCTGTTCGATTTCCGCCCCCGAAAAACCATCGCTTACCTTTGATAGTTGCTCCAAATCGAATCTATCTAAATCTGGACGACGCTTCCGCAGATGGATGCCAAATATATCTCTGCGCTCCTCTGCGTTGGGTAAATCAACGAAGAAAAGCTCGTCAAAACGTCCCTTGCGTAAAAATTCCCCTGGCAGCTTCTCGATACGGTTAGCAGTTGCCATCACAAATACAGGTGATTTTTTCTCCTGCATCCAGGTTAGGAATGTGCCAAATATCCGTGATGATGTGCCAGCATCAGAATCAGCAGAGCCTGCTCCACCTGCAAAAGCCTTATCAAGCTCATCGATAAACAAGATCATTGGTGAAATTGATTCCGCTACTTTGAGAGCATTTCGCAAATTTGCTTCCGATTTGCCCACAGTTGAGCCATCGTAGACGCGCCCCATATCTAGACGAATCAATGGCAATGACCAAAGACGAGCAGTTGTCTTAGCAATTAAGGACTTTCCGCACCCTGGAACACCGAGTATCAGCATTCCCTTTGGTTGAGGTAATCCATAATTTCTGGCTTTTTGACTAAAAGCATTCGATCGCTGTTGCAACCAATGTTTTAGCTCTTCGAGTCCCCCAACATCATCTATGTCTTCATCCTCCTCCATATATTCGAGGATGCCATTGCGGCGAATTAGTTGTTGTTTTTCTGAAAGCACGATATCAACTTCTTCTTCGGTCAACTTCCCATTAGTGACTTGAGCTTTACGGTAGACTTTTTCAGCTTCATCTTGAGTCAATCCCAGAGTTGCTCTGACTAGCTTCTCACGAGTCTCAGCCGATACTTTCTTAGTGCGAACCTGTCCAAGTTGTTGATCGAGAACTTCTTCGATCGCCTTAATGTCTGGCAAAGGAAAATCAAGTACTACTATCTCTTTTTCAAGTTCAATCGGAATTACTTGGACGGGGGACATCAAAATAATTGTTTTTTGTGTGCCTTTAAAGTTAGCAACAGCGTCGCGTAAACAACGCACCGTTACTGGATGATCGAAGAAAGGATGAGCATCTTTAAATATATAGATGGCAGGATCTTTTTGATCGGCACGAATTACCCATTGCAAGGCGGCTTGAATCGATTCTGTATTATGTTGCGCTGCCCCAGAATTTTGACTAGATGTTTGACCTTGCTCTACGATCCCGCGGGTGGAAGTCCAAACAAACAAACGACGTAGAGGCTTTAGTTCAGCGATGGAAGCGATCGCCCTTTCTGCTCTTTCTTCCTCTGGCGTATTGAGGTAGATCAAGGGATATTGGGCTTGAATTAAAATGCTAAGTTGTTCTTGCATATGCTTAATACAGAGGGTTTGAGCCTCTTGTCCTCACCTTGTCTACAAAGAATGTCGAAAAGTTTAATTATCGGATTAGCTAACTGATACTAGCTCTTCCTCTGGACTGTCGGCTTTGACAACAGTTACAGATAAAGTTTGAGAACTATTACCCCCGATTGCTAACAGTTCGCCATCACGGATCACGACTGTTTGAGCGCAACTGGGACAGTTGTAAGTTTGATGGGTATGTCCTATACCTGCGGACTCGACCACATCAGCATGTGCTAGAAAAAAGCTGATAGCTCTATCTGCTAAGTCTGACATCGAATCACCATCAATAGCAGAGCGAATCTTGAGCTGTTGATGTAAGTGTTGAGGAAGATGGAAAGTTACCTTTTGCTTGTCTTGCATATTGGTTAAAAACAGTGAATACCCGGGTATAGGATCAAGGTACAGGTAATATTTTTTAATGTCAAGACGTTATGCCATTATGACATCAATAACTTAATATTTTGTTACATTAAGCCCAGAAGTGTTTTTAGGAACAATATTAAAAGTGATTTAGTCATGACGTTTAATGAATAATAGAGAATCTTGGATAGTGTATCCAATCTCAAAGGGAGTCAGGCATGGACATTTATAAAATTGGTTGTCAATCGAATATGACTAAGCTAGGCTGGGGAGCCTTTGCGAGTATTGCGGTATCTTTGGCGATCGCGTCTCCTAGTTTTGCCCAAAATGCGATTTCTCTCGGACGCAATTTCCGACCTGATCCTGCAACTTTGAGTGGAAATGGTGGTGGTGGTAAGAGTATTGCCAGTATTGCGGGAATTGCGGATAATTGTCGGGGTTTTGCGAATGTCGCCTCAAATCACACAATTACTCTGACTGAAACTTTTCCTGTGATGGATATTTTGGTTTACAGCAGTAATATCAATGATGATCCTACGATGTTGATTAAGGGACCAAACGGCATTGTTATTTGTGCTGATGATGAGTCGAATGGACGCAATCCGCAAGTTAATCGCCGTTTACCTAAAGGTAATTATCAAGTTTGGGTTGGTTCTAAAACTATTAATCAATCTTTTGCTTACACGCTATCTTTGAGTGAAATACGCCAAAAATGAAATTCTTGAAATTAAGATTCTTTAAGAAGCCGATCGCTTTATTAGGATTTGCTCTAGTACCGATGTTGCTGTCGGTGTTACCAGCGATGAGCCAAGAAGTCCTGAAGCCGATCTCGCCGAGGTTCACGCCTGACCCTCAGGTCTATGTTGGCAAAGCAGGTGGTGATCTATCTTTGTCAGAAATCGCCACTAACAAAGCCAATGGAAAATGTGAAGGCGGGGCGATCGCAGCTCCAAATTTTATCTTGACAACGGAGAAAGATTTTGGCTTTTTGAGTCTTAAGGTGTCGGGCGATCGCGTTGTGTCCATATTGGTAAAAGGACCCGATGGCATCTATTGTCGCACTGGTAAAGACCCCGAGCTTTCGGGAGCTTGGATGGCAGGAAAGTATCAAATCTGGCTTGGTACAGCCAGTGGCGGTCGTGGGGACTATAAATTATCGATTAGTGAAACCAGCCAATAAAAAACTAATAAGTAACCAAACCATAAAAAAGAGCGCTCCGCGCTCTTTTTTATGGTTTGGTTATTTGGAAATATTCCAGTATGGGAGTTGCTGATTTGGCTCAATTTTGACTCCTTCAACACCTTTTTGAGCAAAGGCATATTCTTTGTTTTGCCAAAGCGGAATAAATGGTACGTCTTGAGCCAAAATTTCTTGGATTTGTTGCAGTATTTGCGATCGCTTGGTGACATCACGCTCTTTACGTTCACTGGCAATTAATTCATTCATTTTAGGATTGTTATAAAACGAGCCTTGAAATTGACTGCCGCCCTTTTTACAGCGATCGCCTTCGGCCTCTTCACATTCTAAAAATGGCTTGATGTAGTTATCAGGATCGAGAATATCGGGAACCCAATCGAGTAGATAGGCAGGATATACACCTTTATCGAGAAAAGCATAACCAACGGTGTTTTCAACCCGTTCAGTTTTGATTTGCAAGATTTTGCCAGTATTTTTCTGGATTGACGCGCGGAGTGTACTCGCAATTAAGTCACCATTACCACCGTATTTAGGCGAATACCAGATTGTGATTTGAGCAGGGTTGCCATCTGAATACCCTGCCTCTTGGAGCAGTTGCCGCGCTAGTTTGCCATTACCATCTGCATATTTCTGCTCAAATACAGGCTTTGACTCGATAAAAGCACTAGGAATTAAACTATAAAGTGGCTCGCGTTGGTTGAAAAAGATGCGGTTTTGTAAAAGAGGTCGATCAATTGCGGCGGCTAAAGCCTGACGCACGCGCACGTCATTGAGTGGTGCTTGTTGTGTATTTAGTACCATATACAAGATCGTTGCGCCTTGCCCTGAAGCGATCGCCCAACCATTTTGCTTAGCATTGTTTTCAACATTTTTAACTTGAGTTGGCGTGAGCGTCTGAAAAGCAACATCAACCGCCCCTGTTTTGAAAGCATTAAGCAAGTTGGAATTAGAGGAGAAAAACTGAATATCTACACCTTTGTTGACAGGTTTTTTTCCCCAATAGTCAGGAAATGCATCAAGGCGCAAATAGCTCCCTTCCACATACTGCGTAACTTGATAGGGACCCGTGCCAATTAATTTGTCAGGCAAGAATAAGAGCTTGCCCGTTTTCTCATCTTTGATGTACTTATAAACTTGGGGTGAGATTGCAGCTGCACCTGTAAAGGCTAAAAATTTAGGAAAAAATTGCAAAGGCTTTTTAAGTTGAAAAATCAATTCAGCATCGTTAGGCACTGAGATTGACTCAATCACATCGCTCAAGACATATGCTGGCGCTCCTTTAGAGTTCATAAAGCGTTCTAAAGCAAATTTCATCGTATAAGCATTGAAGTTAGTGCGATCGTGAAATTTCAGCCCTGTCCGAACTGGCACTGTATAAGTTAAGCCATCATCGCTAACTTTTGGCATCTCAGTCGCCAGTTGCGGCACGATCTCGTTGGAGCCTTCTTTGTAGGTGTAGAGTCGTTCGAGCGTGTTGTAAAAAACATTACTAATAAAAAATTCATTGGCATCCGCAGGATCGAGGGTGCGGATTTTGCTAGTCGTGCCGATAACGATGCGTTCACTTGTGCGATCGCTAATCCCCAGTTTGTTACTGTTATTAAAAGTTTTGCCATTGTTACAGCCAAATAATGCTGTTAATAGTAGTAAGGCGATCGCCAACCATGCTCCAAAGCGTTGCTGCAAATATCCCATTAATCTATTTAGCCGAAAACATAACTGTATTTCTCACTGCTAAATCTTCGCACAATCTTGAACCAGAAAAAAGCAGCCTCGCAATGCGGGGCTGCTTTTTTGTGATCTTGTTTTTGTGATCTTGATTTAGCTACAGGCTACGGCTGTACCAATTTCTTTAGGAGTTGCGAAGGAAGTACCACAACTGCAAGACTTGCTTGCATTAGGGTTACGGAAACGGAAGCCACCGCCCAAGAGATCTTCGGTATAGTCAAGTTCTAAACCTTGTAACTGAGGTAAATTAATGTTGTTGATGACAATTTTTACGCCGTTGTATTCGTATTCATGATCATCAGTTTCCAGTTGATCGGCAAAGTCCATTAAATAAGACAAACCAGAACAGCCGCCTTGTTTAATACCCAATCGCAAAGATGCCGAAGTTGCGCGTTGGCTTTGAAGATTTCTTACCCGCGCGATCGCTGCGTCCGTCAATGTAATCATATAAAATTTTCCTATGTGCGAATCGTGCTAACAGCAATATTAGTCTTCTAGTAAGACAAGTGCAATACTAGCGAGGGAAACATTAGTGTAACCAGCAACTTTGACAGCTTTGTAAAGTGGCTTGGTGAGAGGAAACTTATGCACACCAAACAGACGCACCCCTTGATCGAGCAGAAGTCCAGTTTTGAAATGAAAATTGCGGTGTAGTTTTACGGCTTTAGCTAGGCTAGTTTTGGCTTTACAGCAGACCATGCATTTTCTCCAAGAGTTTTTAAATTTTGACAGCTTTACTCTATGTTAACGTAAAAATAAGGTAGGCGGCGAGTTCTCCGTCTACCTTAAAATCCAACATATTTGCGAAACATATTTGCGGAGTATTTGCGAAATTATGCAATTTGCCGATCGCCTTCAGTCGCTACAGTCTAATGTATTTGCCGATATGGACATCGCCAAGAGTCAGGTCAAGGCAACAGGAAGGCAAGTAATTGATCTGTCATTAGGTTCCTCTGATCTGCCCACCGATGCGTTTATTTTAGAGGCGATCGCTGAAGCTTTAAAAGATACAACCACTCACGGTTATTCTCTATTTGGGAATACGCTAGATTTTCGTGTAGCGATCGCGGCTTGGATGTGGCAAAGATTTGGCGTAAAAGTTGATCCTGAGACCGAAGTATTACCTTTAATTGGTTCTCAAGAAGGTACGGCTCATTTACCACTTGCATTACTTAATCCTCATGATTTTGCACTATTGCAAGACCCTGGATATCCATCTCACTATGGCGGTATCCATATGGCAAGTGGTCAGGTATATGGAATGCCTCTGCTCGCTGAAAATAATTTTTTGCCAGTGTTTGCTGATATTCCTGCCGCAGTGCTGGCGCAGTCAAAAATGATGGTGTTGAGCTATCCTCACAATCCCACCACGGCGATCGCTTCTCTAGAATTTTTTCAGTCAGCCGTGACATTTTGTCAGCATCATAATCTGGCTCTAGTTCATGACTTTCCCTATATTGATCTAATATTTGACGGTTCAACACCGCCTTCAATGTTGCAAGCTGATCGCGATCGCCAAGTTACGATCGAATTTTTTACGATGTCCAAGTCATATAATATGGGCGGATTTCGCGTTGGTTTCGCGGTTGGCAATCGAGAGCTTATTAGAGCATTACGTCAAATCAAAGCCGTGGTTGATTTTAATCAATATCAAGGGATCATGCGCGGCGCAATCAAAGCTTTATCAGGCGATCGCGCTCCCATTGATCGTGTAGTCGCCACATTCCAAGCAAGGCGCGATGTGATGCTCGAAGCCCTTGAGGCGATCGGCTGGAAGATATCTTATCCCGTTGCCACAATGTATCTTTGGGCAAAATTACCTGATCGCTATGCCCATGACTCAGTTAAATTTTGTCTTGACTTGATCGCCGCCACTGGAGTAGCTCTCTCCCCAGGTGCAGGTTTTGGGAAGCATGGCGAAGGCTATGTGAGATTTGCGTTGGTGCATTCACCCGAAGTTTTGCGCGAAGCAGCTATAAAAATCGGTGGATTTCTCTCTTCATAAAAAACAAGAAGAGGCAGATATTAAATAGTTCATAACCGAGGCTTGAGTCGCTTGCTCCGCGAACGACTCAAGCTTCTAAGTTTTAAGGTTACTTATGTGTAGCTACTTAATTGTTAAGTTTGTTCAAATCATAGTGATATTGTTGCTAAGCTATAGTTTAAAGCATCACATATGACCAATAAATTGTGATCTAAAATAAAAAAGTGCCTAGCGGTGCAAGTCTGAAAATAGTGATGAGGATTGATTCATGGCTTCTAATAGAAATAGCTCCCCAAAAGATCAAGGCGCTAGTGAACCAAATAAGAAGCAATCAGTGGATGCTGAGGTAACTAATGTTGATTGGATGATTATGTCTGATCTTAGTACGCGGATCGGCGGATATCCAAATCCCAAGCCAGAATCAAAATCCTCATTTTCTCAAGTATCTAGTAATCAGATTGATAGTGACGATCTTGAAGATTTAGCTTGGTTGAAATCGCTAGATTTAGATAGTCCAATCGAGCGATCGCCTTCTCAAATAACCTCATCATCAGAACCTAAATTAAACAGTCTAGATGATGATATAAGCGAGATTGATTGGCTAATTGTGACTGATCTGAAAACGCGAATGGATGACTCGGAGATTAAAGCAAAAGCTAGTCCTCTATATCAAGATATAGTCCAACCAAATCTATCCATTCAATCATCTGTATTTGGCAATAAGTTAACAGATGATATTCTCGATGACGATTTAGGTTTAGATGGACTAGAGTTTCTTGATAATTCTGATTTTTCTGATTTAGATTCTTTAGGATTTGACACTTCAGAAACTCACGATCTTAGTATTAGTGAGTTACTGAATGAACCTGATCTCAGTGAATCTGATGATGATCAGGATTTGGATGGTTTTCTTAGTGATAATTTTGATTTGATTGATAATGATTGGAATAAAATCTCAGAAGACATAAGTGATCAATCCAATAAGCAATCAAATCTAGATATCATCAGTGAGTCTTTTGAAATAGAGACTCAAATCTCTCAGGGTTTTAATCCTACTGAAGAATATTATGAACATATAGACCCAATCCTTGATCCACTGCATAACTTGGAGGTGATTGATGAAATTCAAGCTGATGGCTTAATTGAAGACCTTAGTGTTGTTAATAATCAACTACAAGATATATTTCAAGATGTATTTGTTAGTGAAGAAGCCAGCAATTTTAGCGAAGGATTTGACAATGATCCAGATGATGGATTTGGGGAAGTAAAATCTCTGGAGTCATTAAATACCAATATAGGTGAAGACGAATTTTGGTCGAGTCAGCCAATTCCTAACACTGAAATTAGTGCCAACTCAAATGATGGTGTATTTACTGATGATTGGGGACAAAGTAACGAGATCGTAGTCAATGATGCGATCAATGATCTAATTTGGGATGCTTCGACCAACGATGCCCCTGATATAATCTCACTAATATCAATTGACAATACTTTTGGTACATCAGATGACTGGGCGATCGCTCCATTAGCAAAACAGTCTGAAATTGGCGATGATGATGACTGGAGCGCAGGATTAGAAGATGAAATCAATGGTGATGCTGAGTTTGCTTTTGAGAGTATTTCAGAAAATCTAGTTAGTGATATTGAAACACCAGACACAGATAATGTGACATGGCAGGATGAAATAGTTGAGATAGTAGAAGAAGATTGGAAAACATCAGAGGTTGAGACTGTTAGGGCTTCAGAAATTACTAATGAAGGTTTGCGGGAGAGATACGAGACTGAATTGCAAGAAGGGTCTCTAGATGGAAGCTGGGATTTTACTGGTAATTTTGATGACCAAAGTCTGAGTAATGAAGATGTTCAAATCTACAATGATTTTAACAACGGTGATTTTGAAAATATATCTAGTAATCTAGATACTGTTGAAAGCTCTGAATACATTTCTGAATACATTGACGATCAGGAACAAATTAATCAGCAGCAGTTTAATAATCAATTCAATGATCAATTTAACGATCAGTCTGATCTCTATAATTCACAAAATAACGCACAAAGCTTTGAAGGTGATGACTTTGAAGAGGTTGAAAACGTTATAGCTCAATCTACAGAATGGGAGAATTTTAGCGTATCCTTCGCAGAGCCAAGCACAGATATAGAGCTTGACGATGATTTTGTGATAAGACCCTTAGAAGCTAATTCGGACGACCACATTGTTACTGATTGGGATGCGGATGTAGAACCTCTTATCAAAAATCTTGACAACTTAGAAAGTATTATCGGTGAAAATTTTGATCTAGCAACCTTTGATGAAGAGTATTTCCCAGAAACTTCTCTATCCGATATAGAGAATGAAAATATTGCAACAATGCTTACCTCAAATCCTGTTGCTTCCAATCCATATCTAGAAAATGAATTTGCATCCGAATTTAAGTCTCCTTCTCCATCTTCAGATAGTTCTTCTGTAGACGAGTTGATCGCATTAAGTGATCCTTTTGAAGAAGGTTTGGTAAATGATCTCTTAAATGATGTCTATTCTCCAGTCCTAATTGAAAATACTTCAACTAATACCCTACTATTGCCAAACAATGAATATGGCTTTGATGTTCTCGATAATTTAGCTCCAGAAATAGAAATAGCCTCTACTCTAGATGTTGTATCATCTTCAGATTCTATTGTGAATATAAAAGATGTGGATATAAAAGATCGCGATTTTTTAGATGATTTTGACCTAGATAGCATTAGCAATCAACTAACTGGTGACGACTTTAACTCAGATATAGTGCTTCCTTTAATATCTACCAGTTTAGCTACACCATTTCCGCTGAGTACTCCTATCCCTCCTGTCACTGAGCAAGAACCGACCTACTCATCTATCAATAACCCGCCACCGCCACCTTTTTTGCCACCTCTGCCACCAAAGCGCAATCTAGGCAAGGCTATAGCTCCACCACTTCCACCTTCTGTCCCAAATATTGCATTTCAATCACAACCCAAAAACAGAAATGGAGAAGATGATTTTGATAGTTTCCATATTTCACAAAATCAAAACAAAAATCGCAAATCGATCAATTCAATTGACGAGGGTTGGTCAGAATTATTGGATGCAGATACTGTTTTATCTGGAGTATTACGATCACCAACAGAACCTTCATTTCCCAATACAAGTGGTGCAAACTCTTCAAGCGCAGGGAGAACCTCTCAAGGAGGTAGGGAAAGCAATTCTTCTAATACCTCTAAGAATACCTTGCCTGATTTTAATGATCTAGGCTTAGAGATTCATGGTGAGAGTACCGATTGGTCTGGGTTGCTTGATAGCGGCGATCTGTCTGACAATATTACTGCTATTAGTCAGCAAGATGCTCAAAACTATTCTCGCGCCAGAGTCAGTCAGACGACCTCTTCACGTTTGGATGTGACAAATAACAGTGAGACTAAAGAAATACCACGCGATCGCCGCAAACCAATGGCAAGTTTTGGAGATGCTACTAAAGCCCGTACGTCAGCTACTCCAGATCAAATGGATTTCAATCGATTTACCGAAGACAACTACAATTCCTATGGCTATGATGATCCACTAACAACTCCAGCAACAACATCGTCTCCCAAAGTAGCATTTAGTCAGCCTAAAATGACGATGCCTACTATCAATTTGGAGTCTCTATGGCAAAACTATCTAAAAATTCCTTCGATGGGTTTAGGTGCAATCGGTGGGGTCTTCTTACTATATAGTTTACTCAATAGACCCGTTTTTGATTTAGGTCTACGCTGGGGAATATTTAAAGATGCTAGTGGGAAAGACTTCACAAACGCAGACTTTAAGGGAGCTAAATTGGACAATGTAGACTTCAGTAAAGCAATCTTAACAGGCGCAAAGATGCAAGATGCAAGCCTTATTGGCGCAAATTTTCAAGGTGCAAATCTTGACGGGGTTAACTTTACTAAAGCAAACTTAAATAGAGCGAGATTAATCCAAGCTAGTGTCATTTGGGCGGAGTTCAACAATGCTCAAATGAACTTGGTTGATCTTGCGGAGGCAGATTTGACCCGATCTAACCTTGCCAATGCCAAAATGGAAGGAGTTAACTTAAAAGGCTCTAAAATTGGTGTTCAAGGGACAGAGAAAGCAACGAAATTTAGTTCGACAACTTTACTAGCTTGGCAAATCGTCAACGAGTCTCGTGAGGGACGTAACTTAGTTGAGCAAAATCTATCGGGTTTAAACCTGAGTTTTACCAGCCTCAAGCGTGCTAATCTCTCTAACTCTAAGCTCAACTATACTGATATGACTAGTACCGATTTGAGTGGTGCAAATCTGACTGGAAGTCAGGTAAATGGAGCTAACTGGAGTGGGGCAAAGCTAGCTGGCATTAATCTTACAGATGTTGCTTTTGATAAGAATAAGCTTCCCAAAACAGATGAAGAAACAGTTTGTCCCAACGGTAAGAAAGGTCCTTGTAAGTTCTAATTGGCTAAGTTCTAATTGGCTGTGCATCAAGAAAGTAAAAGAGACACGAACTTTACTATATAATCATTTTTGGAAAGTTATAAGGCAAAATTTGTGTATCAAGTTTCCTCTCAACAAAAGCAATACAATACCTATACCTTGTCCGATGACAGCACAGGTTCTCAGATAGAAGTCGTACCCGAACGCGGTGGTATTGTCACTAGCTGGCAAATTAATGGTCAAGAGGTTTTTTATCTTGATACTGAGCGCTTCACTCATCCTGAGTTGAGTGTCAGAGGTGGCAATCCAATTCTGTTTCCTCTCTGTGGTAATTTGCCCAATGACACTTATAGCGTTGATGGACAAGATTATAAAATCAAACAACATGGTTTTGCGCGTGAATTGCCTTGGATTGCCAAAGAACAGAGTACCGATGGTGGAGCAAGTATAACCGTTGAGCTAGGCAGCAATGAACAAACTAAGGCTGTCTATCCATTTGATTTTCATGTGGCTTTTACCTATACGTTGCGTGGAAACACCTTAGAGGTTCGCCAAGAGTATAAGAATCTCTCGCCTACACCTATGCCATTCTCTTCAGGCTTCCATCCCTATTTTCTTTGTGGTGACAAGAATCAGATTGAAGTAGATATTCCTTCTGCCAATTATCAAGACAATCGTACCAAAGAAAATTTCACTTTTGATGGTAAGTTTAATTTCGATCAGGATGAGATTGATTCTGTATTTGGCAAGCTGTCTAGTCGCTTAACCTCAGTGACTGATAATGATCGCAAATTAAAGATTGCGATCGATTACGATAATTTTTATACCTATCTTGTATTTTGGACAGTTAAGGGCAAAGATTTCTATTGCTTAGAACCATGGAGTGCCACTCGCAATTCATTAAATACTAAGGAGCATTTAACTGTACTTGCGCCTAGCTCTAGTTGTACCGCTGTAGTAAGTATTACTGCTAACTTCTTCTAGAAAGTTCATAAAGTGGTGGAACGTTTCGTGTTCTTGCTTTGCATAACAAACAAAAAAGAGAGGGCGATCGCCCTCTCTTTTTTAAAAACCAAAACTAGATTGTGAGTTGAGGTGGGCGACCCACACTTCTAGACTTTAAGCTTAATAACAAATAGTAATGTACCTACAGCCAAAAAGATGATTGACCATAATAGTCCCCAAAAAGCAGGATGACTGGAAACTTTGTTTCCATTAGTTGTAGATAGAAGTTCTAAATCCATCCAAGACGCAACACCACGGCGAAACCAACCTTTTGCATTGGTTTCCATGCCGATCAATCCCTGTACGCGCTTCATACCAAAGAAGAAGTTGCCCAAAGGTCCCCAACGCGAAGCATAGAGCAGATACATCATCCCTGATTTGTCTTGCAACTTTAGATCAGAACCAAACACATAACCTGCATCACCACGACCGATGAGAGTTCCTTCTAATTGCACAGGTTGTCCGCGCAAAGGACTAGCATAGGGATCGGACATCAAAGTAATTACATCGCTGGTGGGTGCATTTTGAGAGCTGGGATACATGACCGATCGCTTAAAGATCATTACACCGCCGAGTAATAGTAGAGGGATAGCCACAAACGCTTTTATGCCACTCAGTCCACGACCAAATAGAAACGCACCGATCGCTAAACCAATCACGATCGCCAAAAATTCTGCGCCATAGAGCAGGATATCTTGATAAAAAGTTGCATAGAGTCGTTTTTTATCAAGACGCTTACCTTCGGCAATCACATGACCCATATCAAATTCCATCGCTAGTCCTAGTTGTTCAGCATAGTTACTGAGCGCACGAACTCGCTTACCTGTAAGTGGATGTGTAGAATTTAGCTCTACCCACCATGCCCAAGGATTAAATAAATCCCAGAGAAATAAGCGACCAATTTTTTCAGGAGAAGAAGAAATTTGATAAGCAGTGCCTGTCGTTGCCGCAGCTTTTGCGTCATAGATACCAAGGGCGCGAGTGCCTTGCATCAAACGACTTGGTTCTTTTGACTGTTCTGTCTCTTGAACAATGCCATAGGCGATTTTGACCAGCGCGCGCGATAAAGCGTTGGGATTGCCCGTTTGTTCGGCTGCAAAATGATCAGCAAAATACTCTCTAGTGCGCGATAAGTACAGCACTAAGTATGTACCGATGATATAAAAAGCATAAGCAATAAATGCAGCGATCGCTGCCGCAGATTCAGCGCGATCGTCATTAACTTTTCTACCAATCTCGCGAATGGTCACATAAAGCAAATAGTTGATCTGCACGAGGGTGGAAGCCACAGTCATCACGGCAAAATCCCAATGCACAATATGCCCCATCTCATGAGCATAGACTGTGGCAGCTTCGTCATCGGCTAAATATTTAAACAGCCCTGCACTAACGACTAGACGCGCACTGTTTGGCAATGCCCCATAGGTAAAGGCAGTAGGATTGTTGTCGTCAATAATGCCGAGACGAGGCTCAGTAATTTTTTTGAGACTACAAATGCGCTGAATGGTACGCGCCGACTCTGGACTGAGACGGGCGATATCCTCGATTTTCACCCAACGAGTGTGATAGAGCCAGCCTTGTGTCAAATCCATGATCCAAGGTGAAACAAAGAAAATAATTGCATTGACAACTAAGGTAACTAATACCGCAACGCCGAATCCTAGTATAGGATTGGGGCTGTTGACAATAAAAATTATGGCTGTAACCAGTGAGAATACAATTCCCACAAGTAAGGCGATCGTCACACTTGAAGCAAGGGCAAGATTACCTGCAATTTTTGCGGTAGCTAGACTTGCGCCAATTTGAGCAGCTCGGTCTGCTTTTTGAGGAAGTGCTGATTCTGTTTCTGACATAAAATACTCCCTAATTTAGTAAATACTTAGTCTCTTATGATGATAATCCCATGAGTATGATATGGCGATCGCAAAAAAGGGACGCATGAAGTGCGTCCCTTTTAGCTTATTAAATTTAATATTTAAACTAAGCTCAAATTGCTATGGATTTGACTGAATAGCGATCGCTTGATTTACCAATTGCAAATTTAAACGACTCATCGACAGTTTTATTGGACTGTGTAGCAAAAATAAATAGTCCCAATGTGCAGAGTCCTGTAGCGATCGCAAAAATATTCGTAATACCGACAAAGTTAATCATCTTGCCCATCACTGGTCCCGCTAAAGCAATCCCCAAATCAAATCCGATCCATGTCATCCCAAATACATATCCTCGCTCTTGAGGAAAAGTCCGATCGGCAAGCAAAGCCACGATCGCAGGAATCGCAATTCCCGAACCAATTCCTTCCGCAATCCCTGACAATAAAAACTCGTAATTATGGCTAGCAAAATAAATAATCGCCATTGACAATCCATAAAAGAAGATTCCAATCGAGATGAAAATCCCCCGTCCCCATTTATCACTTAACCGTCCGACAGGAAAGCGAATAATAAATCCAGACAGCGCTGCTGCCATATAAAAGAAACCTGCATTTAAAGAAATATTCTTTTGCTGCATCAGAATTGGCATAAAAGCACTGAGAGTTCCAAATGACAATCCAACTAGCAACAAAACCGTTGACGGTACTCTCACTCTAGGATTCAGAAAAGTCTGCCAAAATTTTGATTTCGCGATCGCTGCCGATGCGATTTGGCGGTCGCTTTCATTACCTTCTTCGACAATCTGGGTTGTCATTAACAATCCCGCAAAAGCCAATAATGATGCGGTAATGAAGAGCGGTTGATATCCCCAAGATTCTTGCATTAAGCCACCCAAGGCAGGACCAAAAGCCAGTCCTAAAGGATTGACTAAGCTCATGTAGCCAATTACCTCACCGCGATTCTCGATTGGCGATAGGTCTGAGACCAAAGCACTGTAGCTCACCGCAAAAGCCGCAATACTAATCCCATGAATAGCCCGAAATAATATCAATAAAGGAATAGATGGTAGTAATGCGTAGCACAATGGAATTACAGCCGCCACGATTAGCCCAATCCTCATTGTATAACGTCTACCTTTACGATCAGACAGCTTACCAAGATAAGAACGGCAAACCAGCAATCCGATCGCAAAAGAACCCATAACGATCCCAATTTGGTCAAAGGACTGCGTTAAGCTGCGTACATATAAAGGTAAGGTTGGCAATTGTGAAGCCATACTTGACCAAAAAAATAGACCAGTCCAAAAAATCGCAGTCAGATTTTTACGAATGTGAGCATCAAGATTAGAAAAAGTAGTTAAAGACTGCATAATCTCAATATGACCAATAAAACATATAACCCAAGCCATTTGAGAAAATTCTCTCTTAAAGAGTCTTCTGCAAATGACTTGGGCTGCGGTTACTTAATTAAGATTATCTATCAAGTTCTAAATTAGCGGTATCAAGCGATCGGATGAATGCTTGTAATCAGCCGATATAAAATATTGCTTTGCAATATCTTCTATCGGCTTGCTAGATTAATATTTAACAGGAGCAGGAGCGCGATCGCGAGTAGGACGACGCGAATCATATCCACCACCATCACGACTACCGCCGCCTTCACGACCACCAGAACGCGAACCGCCGCCACTACTTTGACCACGCTTGATTGGTCTACCGCTGTAGGAGCCACCATCACCACGACCACGACCCTCAGGGCTATGAGGCTGCTTAGCTAGCACCTGCAATGCTGCTTGCTCAGCCTTATCAGATTGCAGTTGAGTGTAAGCAAGTTGTAATGCTGCCGCGGCGATCGCTTGAGGATCATATTCCTCAACCAATTGCGAGACTAGAGGCAAGAACGAAGCCAAACGCTCACCCGTCAATGCTTGCAGAATTTGCTCAGTAAAGCGACCAATTCGCCGCTCTTGGATTTGCGCCACATCAGGCAAAGGCTGAGGAGGCAAAGGCATCCCAACTTGCTGTTCCAATTGACGCAACTTGTAACGCTCTTTTCCAGAAATCAGCGTAATTGCGATACCCTTCTTACCAGCGCGACCAGTCCGACCAATACGGTGAACATAGCGCTCAGGATCATCAGGAATATCAAGGTTAAATACATGAGTCAAACCATCGATATCTAAACCACGCGCCGCAATGTCAGTCGCTACCACCCAACGTACTTGTTGGTTGCGAAAACGGCGTAACAGCGCTTCACGCTGAGACTGCGAAAGGTTTCCATGGTATTCATCCACACTATGCCCTGAAGCTTGCAGAATCTCTGTCAATCTGCTAGCAGAATCCTTAGTGCGAACAAAGATGATTGCCGAAGTCGGAGCTTCGTATTCGAGAATAGGCAGTAAAGCTTCTTCTTTAGTAAGGTGATGTGGAACCAGATAAATCTGTTGATCAATGCGAGTAGGCGTAGAATCCTGACTCTCAACCTTGACAGTCACAGGCGACTTTAGGAAGTTCTTCACCAAGCGCTTAACCGCAGGTGGCATTGTTGCCGAAAAGAAAGTACTTTGCTTAGTAGAAGGAGTAGTTACCAAAATCCTTTCTACATCTTGAATGAAGCCCATATTGAGCATTTCGTCAGCTTCGTCCAAAACAAACCAAGCAAGATGCTCTAGTTTTAGCTTTCCGCGCTCCATCAGATCGATTACCCGACCAGGAGTACCGACAACAACATGGACACCACGTTCCAATTGAATCATCTGACGACTAATGTCAGACCCACCATATACAGTGAGGATTTTTGCACCAGGTTTTGTATTGAAACTACGCAAGGCTTGTCCAACTTGAATCGCTAACTCACGAGTTGGAGTCAAGATAAGTGCTTGTAGAGAATCACTATTAAGGTCTAAACGCTCCAAAATTGGGAGAGCGAATGCAGCAGTTTTACCAGTACCAGTCTGTGCTTGACCGAGTACATCTGCTCCTGCGAGCAGTTGGGGAATTGCTTGTTCTTGAATAGCCGTTGGTTCTGTAAAACCAATAGATTCGAGCTTGGCAACTCGTGATTCCGAAATACCGAGAGAAAGAAAAGATGAGGGCATTGATGTTCCTAAGATTTGCAGCAAATTTGTTCTACGAACAGTTCGCCTATTCTGCCAATCGCACGCGATAAACAATCACTAACAAAGCCGAAGGACATCTCTGCCCTAGATTTTAAGCAGTTAAAAAAAAGCTTTTTTATGAAAACCTCAGCTTCCAAAGATTAAGATTGCTTTGGATAGTCATGCAATGGGAGAAATCAGCAAAATGAAGTTAATTTATTTATAGTATAAACCTATGTTAAAGATTGTAAACAATCTTTTCGAGAATTTATAACTATGTTAGAGGTGTGTAAGCAGGAATAATCTTTGCTGAGACTATGTTTCAAGATGAAATTAGTCATCAGGCAAAAGATTTTTTTTCGATTGGTCTAATTCTGTCCACAGATTTTTAATTTGTTGATATGCTTCGATTGGAGAGATTTTACCTCCAGTTTCTAAGGCACACACTATCAATATGCGATTTGCAAATTCTTGCAAATTAGCATCAAAAGCTAAATTTTCTGGAGAGAACTCGCCTCTATATCTAGATATAGGGCTGATATACCGATCTTTGTCGAGATTAGACATGAGCATCTAGCCGATGGATGTAGGCGGGACAGGTTGAGAAAATATTAAGATCGCAGACGGATGTAGGGAAAAGCGGCTATTCCACAACCTGTCCAAATACTCAGTCTTTTAACAAATTATTAATAAGTTGCTAATAATTTATTGCTAGATTTAGATGATTAATCTCAAATTACTACCTAACTAACCATAGCAGATTTATATCAAGCAGTTAGTAATCTTAACTACTAACGTACTTGTATTTATTAATGATTAGCAAATGCTAGTTGGGTACTCTGGTTGAATACTACTTTGCAACAGTAACTTTTTTGAGAGCTACAGCGAGTTTTGCTTTGCGGCGTGCGCCTGTATTGCCATGAAGTACTCCACGTTTGACAGCACGGTCAATTTTGCTATATGCCAAGGATTGCTTAGCACTAACTGTTTCTAGAGCTTCAGGAGTAGGATTTGCCTTGTAAGCGTCGACTGCTTCTATATAGCTTTTCATTAAAGTCTTGACGGCTGACTTATATGACTTATTATGCAGACGGTTGCGCTCAGCGATCTGAATGCGTTTTTTCGCGGACTTGATGTTTGCCACAGTTTATTCCTTTAACGGGTCGGACATGGTTTAAAGCGTCTACTATCTTAACATTTTGATTGAATTTTGCAAGTAAAAGCTCAATTTATCTTTTTACAGCAATTTGTAATCACCAGATTTTTTAAGAGTGTTACTTTACTGTACTTTGAACGAAAATCTAGTTTTTACGGCGATCGCAAAGCCCTGTAATCTTTTGACTAAATTTACCCTCAAACGCCCATGACTTACCTAAATTTTGTTTCTTTCTTCGGCATTTTTGGCTTGTGTTTTGTCGCTTGGATATTTTCTGAAGATCGCAGGATTATTCCGTGGCGGGTAATTATCTGGGGGATCGGCTTGCAGTTGATATTAGGATATTTAGTTTTTCAGCAGCCACAAACTAGAGAGGGCTTACGCTGGTTTAGTGAGTTACTGGACGGCATATTTGCTTCGGCGGATACTGGTGCAAGATTTGTGTTTGGGCGCTTGCTTGTACCACCTACGGGACAGGAACCTTTTGCATTACTTCCTTTAAAGCCCGATGGCACTTGCGCTGCGGGACAGGTTTTGCTCGATGATCTCACTAGCGTTGCCAATGCGACAGCAAGATACTGCACAACCAATCGCTTGGCTTATGTATTTGCTTTTCGCGCTCTGCCTGCGGTGATTTTTTTCTCAGGGTTTATGGCCTTGCTCGAAAATCTTGGCATTATCCAAATTGTGGTCAATGTGTTTGCGAAGTTGTTTTTCTGGACAATGCGTTTGAGTGGTGCTGAGGCTTTGAGTGGTGCGGCAAATATCTTTGTGGGTATTGAGGCGGCGATCGTGGTGAAGCCTTATTTGGCTCGGATGACGCGCAGTGAGCTATGTGCCATCTTAGCTTGTTGTTTTGGGACGGCAGCTTCTTCGACTTTGGCGATTTATGTCAGCTTTTTGCGTCCTGTTTTTCCAAATATTTTGGGGCATTTGGTTTCAGCTTCGATTATTGCGATTCCTGCTTGTTTTGTGTTGTCAAAAATTCTTGTGCCTGAGACGGGTGTCCCTGTAACTATGGGCGGTATTCCTCAAGAAGATAAGTCGGTACAGTCTGATCATGATGGCGATCTGGAAAATGCTGGCGGCGAAGTGATGAAGCGGATGAGTCCGATGGATGCCACGATTATTGGGGCTTTGGATGGTTTGAAGATGGCAGCTTCGATCGCGGCAATTTTGATCTTGATTGTTGGTTTGGTTGATTTACTCAATCAAATTTTCAATTGGCTAGCAACTATAAGCGATATTTTTGGTGAAGATAGAATTAATCTAAAAAATATTCAAGGAGCCTTGTTTTATCCTTTAACTTTACTGACAGGCGTATCATTGGATGATTCTTGGAAAGCTTCGGTGATTATTGGTCGGCGGCTGCTAGAGACAGCGATCCCCCCATATCAGGCATTAGCTCAGGCTGCTCAAGCTGGGGAAATTAGTGATCGTACTGTAATTATTGTCAGTTATGCATTATCTGGATTTGCCCACCTTGCTTCAGTAGGCATTTTTGTGGGTGGCACGATCGCTTTGATTCCATCTCGTCGCCGCGATATATCTGATCTTGGTTGGAAAGCTCTGTTTGTGGGGACATTGGCAACTCTGATGATTGCTTGTATCGCGGGCGTGTTTGACGATGGCAGTCCTAGCATTTTGGGTGAAAAGAAAAAAGCTGAACCAGTACAAGTTAAGCCTGCGACTACGCCAAGTCCTCTGCCTAGCGTGTCACCTAGTTTTCCTCCACCTAGCATTCCGCCCACTCGTGTTAGTCCGTTGCCAAAGGTTTCACCCTCGTTACGCTAAAAATTACATTAAAAAATTATCAAAAAATAAAAAAGCTTCGCGATGCGAAGCTTTTTTATTTTTTGATAAAGAAGAGGCTTTAGCGATCGCGAAATTGTTGCAGTTCAGATTTTAGCTGAGCAATTTCCGCGCGCAGATTATCGATAGTCTCTTGCAATTCATCAGGAGTAATATCAGCATCATCGGTTTTGACAGTTTCCCTTTGTTGTTCGGCTTTTTCGAGGATGGTTTCGACTAAGTTGCGGATATGTTCGCGCTGTTCAGCATCGAATTTTCCTAAGGCGCTGAGGGCATCGGTTACTTTTTCTTCAATGCGATCAATTACCGCTTCAGCAGTGGCTCTACCAACAAAGAAAGCGTCTAACGGCGATTTGTTCATGACTTTTAATTATTAAGTTATGTTGTCTAATATAGCAAAATCGTAGAAATAGGAAGCCGCTAAAAAGGAGCTTTGATTTTTGGTTCTTTGTAATCTAACTCTTTCAGCTTTTTGAGAATACGGCTGAAGTAGTCTTGCATATAGGCTTCCAATGTGGTCATCTCTTCTTCTGCCAGACCAAAGACTTTATAAGTCTCTTTCATGTCTGCGTCCAAAGGAATACCACTAGCGAGGACTTCAGCATAGGTCATACGTTCAGCAAAACTCCAGCCGCCTTCAAAGCCAAGTGCGACATTACGCACAAATCGCAATAAACCTAAGGGCATGTTGGCTGTACGTCTTGTGCGACCTGACATTCTTTCGCATAATTTGATAATTTCGCTGGGTTGCCATGCTTTTGGTCCTGCGATCGCAAAAGATTGACGCTCAGTTTCTTTGACTGTTAAGGCGCGAATGGCAAATTTTGCAATATCTTGCGTGTTCATGTAAGCGATCGGTGACGATTCACCACCGATCCAGATTGTTTGGTTCTCAAGAATGGGGATCGCATATTCACCGATCAAGTTTTGGAAAAATCCACAAGGTCTCAAGATAGTGTAGTTGAGGTCTGTGGACGCAAGAAATTTTTCGGTACAATGCTTGATGTCCATTAATGGAACCGTGGGATATTTCTCAGCATTAAGAATTGAGAAAAACACAAAGCGTTGAATGTTAGCGCGTTCGGCAGCTTGGATTAGGGAAACCTTGCCAAGCCAGTCAACATCTTTAATTCTGAGGGAGCCAGTTGCACGAGTTGTAGATGCATCAATGATTTCAGTGATCCCTTCTAATGCATCATCGATACTTTCGCGATTAGCAAGGTTTCCTGCAACTAAGTCTGCGCCCCATTCTCTAAGGAAAGCTGCCTTCTTAGGATAGCGGACAAAACATTTCACTTTTAGCCCCCGATCTAGTGCGTGACGGGTGATTTGACGACCTAATGTACCTGTCGCACCGACGATCAGTAAGCTCATAAACTTTTTTATTAAATTGACTTTGTAAACATATATAAATCTAACAGATATTTGGTGACAACTTTTGGTAAGTGATTTTGGGGCGCTTGCTATCTCTCTTCATAGCTTCTACATGTCTGTGGATGCGCCTGTAACTAAATATTACGAAAATGATGGCTTGCAAGAAGAATTATTGAGAACTATCAAAGAGATTTATGTGCTGCTGTAGGCTAACGATCATTAAAAAAGTTTTTAAAAATTTCTAATAGTCGGTATTTTATAAAATGTATAAAGATAAATCAACTAAAGACCCTCTAGTCGCAGCAGTTACTGCGGGTTTGGGTGCGGGTGCTGTTGCTTGTTTTAGTGTCAGTCAAGGGCAGAATATTTTTGTGGCGATCGGCGTAACGGCTTTCGCTACGACCGTGGCGTTGATTGTCGATCGCGTATTTTTTAACTAGAATCATAAAGGCGTGCTTTGCACGCCTTTATGATTCTAGATTGCAAGAAAAATTAATGACTGTACTTAAAAAATTTGTGATGTGGGGCAGCTATTGCGAAAATGTTTTAGAGAAGCGATCGCCTTTTCGTCAAGCGCATCTTGATGGTCTTAAAGTTTTGCATGAGGCAGGATCGTTACTGACGGTTGGACCGACTCAAGATGTGACCAAAGTATTTGCCGTTTATATTGCCGCCGACATATCTGCGGCGCGGCAGTTAGTTGAGTCTGATCCCTATTGGCAAAATGGTATTTGGACAGATTACGAAATTCACGAATGGATACAAGTTTATTAGACAAGTAAAAGGGCGCTTAGCGCCCTTTTACAGAAAGCACACGAGAGATTGAAAGCTCAGTGTCTTCAGACCTGAGATGAAAATCGGACGAGCGAATTTATTCGCTTTCTTCTTTTAGATTATGCCACGACTAACAGTATTTACGCTATCATAATCAATATAAATAAGTCTAAATCCATGCTAGTTCTCGAAGCGAAACTAAAAGGCAAAACAGAACAGTATAGTCTCATTGACGAGGCGATTCGTACTGCGTTATTTGTGCGTAATAAAGCTTTGAGATACTGGATGGATAATCACGGAGCCAACAAATACGATCTATCTGCCCAGTGCGCTGTGCTTGCCAAAGAGTTCGACTTTGCTAAGAAACTAAACTCACAAGCCAGACAATCAAGTGCAGAGAGATCGTGGTCAGCAATATCTAGATTCTTTGATAACTGCAAGAAGAAAGTATCAGGCAAAAAAGGATATCCAAAATTCAAGAAACGTGGTCACTCAGTTGAATATAAACAAACTGGATGGAAACTTAGTGAAGATCGGAAATATCTAACTTTGACTGATGGCTTTAAGATTGACAGACTTAAATTAGTTGGTAGCCGAGATATTAACTTCTATCAGATTGAGCAAATTAAACGAGTCAGGCTAGTAAAACGGGCTGATGGTTACTATGCTCAGTTTTGTGTCGATGTTGATCGCCGCGAAGAAATGAACCCAACTCAAACCACGATTGGTTTAGATGTTGGGTTAAACCATTTCTACACCGATTCAAAGGGTGAAGTTGTTGAGAATCCTCGATTCCTGAGAAAGTCAGAGCGTCAACTCAAAAAGTTGCAACGTAAAGTCTCTAAGCGTAAAAAAGGATCGGCTAATCGTAGAAAAGCAGTTAAACGGTTAGCCAGAAAACATTTGCAAGTAAGTAGGCAACGTAAAGACTTTGCGGTAAAAACTGCAAGGTGCGTAGTTCGGTCTAACGACCTGATTGCTTATGAAGATTTGCAAGTGTGTAACATGATCAAGAATCATAAATTGGCTAAGTCAATATCTGATGTAAGCTGGTCGATGTTTCGGGACTGGATTGAGTATTTTGGCAAAGTGTTTGGTAAGGTCACGATTGCAGTGCCGCCTCAATATACGAGCCAGAATTGTTCAACTTGTGGAACATTAGTTAAGAAAGCGCTGAGTGAGCGCACTCATCAATGCAGTCATTGCGGTACAGTTTTAGACCGTGACCATAATGCGGCACTGAATATCTTGGCTATTGGTTTAAATAGGGTAGGGCATACCCAAATTTCTACGCCTGTGGAGAGTTCGACCTCTGCTAGTTAGATGTAAGTCTATTTGGTAAGTTGTCTCGCTGAATCAGGAATCTCAGTCGCTTTAGCGCTGAGAGTGTCAAGTCAATTCCATCAATTTGATCTGTCAAACGATTTTGGAAACATTCTACAAAGTCAACACCTGAAATAGTAGTGAGGATTTCGAGTCTTAACGGTGGAACTCCCATACGAATAATTTTCTCTTCCTGCATAAATAGTTCGTAAGAAAGCTCTGGTACTGCGAAACCAAACTCTTGTAAAGCTTTAACTATTTGAGTAGCATTATTTGGAGAAATCTTTACCCAAATATCCATATCTCCAGTTGCTCTAACAAAGCCATAGTAACCAACCGCATATCCACCAATTAGCAAATATTCAACGTGATGGTAGTTGAGCAATCTCAAAAACTCTCTGAAGTCTTGTGGTATTTGGATCATAGCTATACATTATCTGTCGTAAATATTCCAAGGCAATTAAGCGATCGCGTGGATTTTTCTGAAGCCAATATGTCTTATCTTCTATATCTTCATCGGTTAAACTTGTAACGCTAAAGACGTGATGATTAAAGTGAAAGTTATCAAGTTTTTGGTTGTTCATCTTTGTAAACCTATAGAGTAACTATTAGATTGCCAACTGGTAACGGTATCTTCTTTTTTGATTCCTGCTTCGATGAGTGTATTAACTAATCCTTCCTCAAAGTTATCTTCTTCGATTATGATTTGGCGATCGCTATTATCTTTTTCGATAAGTCGAGCATGAAAATAGATGTCGAGTTTTAGAGAATCGTTGGATATAGCTTGATTTCCCCCTTATGTGTTGATATTTCAAGAATTATTTATGACTATAACTTGAAAAAGCTTAGAAACAAAAGCTAACTGCAAGAATATTTGTTGAGATTTGATGGCGATCGCTTGTTATTTACTTTTAATCATTAACAGGTGCTAACAAGGTTTTATAGCCTTTGAAGATAATGTAAACTTATCGTAACTAACATTAGTCATCACACCTGATCCTGCTGTAACCAAAGCCAATGCAACCAACCGATCCAAAAAAATTTACTGAGAAAGCATGGGAAGCGATCGTCAAATCGCAGGAGGTCGCTAGGCGATCGCAACATCAGCAACTCGAAGTCGAGCATTTGCTGATGGCGCTATTAGAGCAGGAAGAGGGCTTGACTACGACCATATTTGCGGCGCTGTCAGTGCCGATGGCAAGGGCGCGGCGACAGGTTGAAGAATTTTTGCGAAGACAGCCGCGTGTGGCTAGCCCAGAACAGTTGTATTTGGGGCGTAACTTAGAGGTGTGGCTTGATCGTGCTGAAGAGAGCCGTAAGGGCTTTGGCGATGGCTTTATGGCGGTTGAACATCTGCTGTTGGGCTTAGCAGATGATGAGCGCTTTGGTAAGCGATTATTTCGGGATTTGAGCATTGATCGCAAGCGGCTAGAAGAGGTGATTAAATTGCAGCGTGGCAGTCAGACTGTCACCGATCAAAATCCTGAAGCTAAGTATGCGGCGCTAGAAAAATATGGGCGCGATCTCACGGAACAGGCTAAGGAAGGCAAACTCGATCCCGTAATTGGGCGGGATGATGAAATTCGGCGCGTGGTGCAGGTATTGTCGCGGCGGACTAAGAATAATCCTGTGCTGATCGGTGAACCAGGGGTAGGTAAAACGGCGATCGCGGAAGGACTTGCCCAGAGAATTATTCGGGGTGATGTTCCAGAGTCTCTCAAAGACCGCACGATTATTAGCCTTGATATGGGTTCATTAATTGCAGGAGCAAAATATCGTGGTGAATTTGAAGATCGGCTGAAGGCAGTGCTGAAGGAAGTGCTTAATTCTGATGGAAAAATAGTTCTATTTATTGATGAATTGCATACTGTCGTGGGGGCAGGAGCAACGCAGCAAGGAGCAATGGATGCTGGGAATATTCTCAAACCGATGTTAGCGCGGGGTGAACTGCGTTGTATTGGCGCGACAACTATCGATGAATATCGGCAATATATTGAGAAAGATGCGGCTCTAGAACGGCGTTTTCAGCAAGTCGTAGTCGAGCAGCCGACAGTCGAAGATACGATTTCGATTTTGCGAGGATTAAAAGAACGATACGAATTACATCATGGCGTAACTATCTCTGATTCGGCACTGGTAGCGGCGGCGACGCTGTCTAATCGCTATATTACTGATCGCTTTTTACCAGACAAAGCGATCGATCTTGTTGATGAATCGGCAGCGAAGTTAAAAATGGAAATGGATTCTAGACCGTTGGAACTAGATGAAATTGATCGCCGTATCAGACAGTTGGAGATGGAACGATTTTCTTTGCAAAAAGAAAAAGATGCGACAGCAGTTGAACGAGTAGAAACCGATGGCAAAGTGATCTACAAAAACAAGAGCAGCAAAGCCGTACAAGATCGCCTTGAACGTCTTGACACTGAAATGAATGAACTAAGCGATCGCTTCACCAAGTTAAACGATCGCTGGCAGATGGAAAAAGATGCGGTGACTAATTTGCGATCGCTAAAAGAACAAATCGATCAAACTAAGCAGCAAATCGATCAGATGGAACGTGAGTTTAATCTCAACAAGGCAGCAGAATTAAAATATGGCAAATTAACTGAACTAGAAAAAAATCTTGATGAAGCCGAGTTAGAAATTAGCCGTGCAGGTTCTGAAGGTTCTCTGTCTCGTGAGCAAGTTACAGAAGATGATATTGCCGAGATTGTCGCCCGTTGGACAGGCATTCCTCTTAGTAGGTTATTACTTTCAGAACGTCAAAAATTATTGACCCTAGAGAAGCATCTCCATGATCGCGTGATCGGTCAAGATGAAGCCGTAACTTCAGTAGCATCAGCAATCCGCCGCGCCCGTGCAGGCATGAATGACCCCAATCGTCCGATTGGTTCATTCTTATTTTTGGGACCAACTGGAGTTGGCAAAACTGAACTTGCTAGAGCGCTTGCCGAATTTCTATTCGATTCTGATGCCTCAATGGTAAGAATCGATATGTCGGAATATATGGAGAAACACTCGATCTCAAGATTGATCGGTGCGCCGCCTGGATATGTCGGATATGAAGAAGGTGGACAATTCTCGGAAGCTGTACGCCGCCACCCTTACTCAGTTGTACTTTTTGATGAAGTTGAAAAGGCTCATCCTGATGTGTTTAATATTTTGTTGCAAGTACTTGATGATGGACGCATTACTGATAGTCAAGGTCGCTTAGTCGATTGCAAAAACACCGTAATCATCATGACCAGTAACATTGGTAGCGATCGCATTCTCGAAACCTCCAAAGATTTAGCTAGCGATCTTGATGGTGATTCTAAATATGACGAAATGCGCGATCGCGTACTTGATGTTCTTCGCACTCACTTTCGTCCTGAATTTCTCAATCGCATTGATGAAACCGTGATTTTCCATGCTCTGCGGAGAAATGAGATTCGCGCGATCGCCACATTGCAAATTAAACGCATTGAGAGCAGATTAAGCGATCGCAAGATATCTCTAAAACTCAGCGAAGAAGCTAAAGATTATATTGCTGCGGTTGGCTACGATCCTTCGTATGGTGCGCGTCCACTTAAACGAGCGATTCAACGAGAAATCGAAAACCCAATCGCTACAAAAATCCTTGAAGGGACTTTCGCGGAAGGGCATGTAATTAATATTACTGTGGAAGATGAGAAGTTGATTTTTAGTTAGATAAACCCCTCTCCTGTGGGAGAGGGGTTAGAGCTATTCTTCTTCAATACCAAAAATCTGATTAAAGGTCTTGAGAACTTTATAACCAGTATCAATCGATTCCAGCGGGTCTTTGCGGAGACGGTGACGCAGACATAGACCAATCACCCGCTTGATGTCATCTACTTCTACTTCTTTGCGTCCTTCAAAAGCAGCGATCGCTCTCGCAGCCCGATTGCTGACAATATCACCGCGTAAACCATCAACATTCAGCTCAGAGCAGACTCTGGAGATGTTCAACCGCAAATCTGCTGGAATATCCACTTCGCTAAGAAGATTTTGAGCATTAACGATCTTCGCTTGGAGTTCTTCTTGACGGTTGGCATAGTCTAATAGAAATCCATGTGGATTGCCATCAAAATTAGTGCGCTCTTCCACTACCCGCACCCGCAGTTCTGGTTCGCGCACGGTGCGGATTTCGGCATACATCCCAAAGCGATCAAGTAATTGAGGACGCAATTCACCTTCTTCGGGGTTCCCAGAACCAACTAGCACAAATCTAGCAGGGTGGCGGATGGAAATACCTTCGCGCTCAACGGTATTCCATCCAGAAGCGGCGGAATCTAGCAAAACATCAACTAGATGATCATCTAAAAGGTTGACTTCATCGATATATAAAATGCCGCGATTTGCCTTCGCAAGTAGACCAAGTTCAAAAGCTTTTACGCCTTCAGATAGCGCTTTTTCAATATCGATTGTGCCGCATACGCGGTCTTCAGTCGCACCCAAAGGCAAGTCCACCATGATCACTTGCTTAGTGCTAACCGCCATAGTTTCACCATTGGCAATACGGCGGCGCACTTCTTCACTTTGCAGATCGCCGTCAGTGGGATGACTGCTAAATGGATCGTCGGTAACAACTTCGATTTCAGGGAGGAGGTCAGCAAGGGCGCGAACGGTGGTAGATTTGCCTGTACCGCGATCGCCCATGACCATTACTCCACCGATTTTAGGGTCGATGACATTGAGCAACAGAGCGAGCTTCATCTCTTCCTGTCCGATCACGGCGGTGAAAGGAAATACAGGTCGTCTTGTCGTTGGTTTAATGGCAGTTGCAATCAAGGTTTTTTAAATTTTGGATCGATAAAGTATGACTTTAGTCAATATACAGCTTTATCATCTCCGACATCCTAAAAATTCACAGAAATAAAAGTCTGATTAAGCTTTACTAGAAGATTTTGGTGATTGAGCAAGATACTTTTGTAGCTGCTCCATAGCCAGCATCAACTGCGGCGTAGGATCGATCGCTACGAGACCTTCTCGCATCTTCTGCCAAATCTCAAAATGTAGGTGAGGACCAGTTGCCAGACCCGTACTACCGACTAAGCCGATCACGTTTCCTTGTTTGACTTCTTGACCGACTTTAACTAAAACTTCAGACAAATGAGCATAGCGAGTCTCATGGGTGTCTCCATGAGAAATTACCACAATCAAGCCATAGCCACCGAGCCAACCTGCAATTTCCACACGACCGCTAAAGGCTGCCACTACAGGTGTACCCTCTGGAGCTGCCAAGTCTGTGCCTTGATGGAAGCGTACTTGCCCTGTGACAGGATGCACACGGCTACCAAACAGTGAGCTGATTGTCGATGGCGCAATCAATGGGAATAGCATTTGTTTATCGCCATTGCTGGGTAAGCTCATGGCAGCGATCTCTAAAGGCGTAAGGCGGCGCACTTGGAAAGCAGTGTCACCTGACGCAGCAGCATAAAGAACATCTTCGTTTTGATAATACTTTTGACTAGGTGTAGGTGCGATCGCCACTTCAGGATTGCAAAGATTTGCATTGCGCTCCAAGAGGGTACTAGCCTTAAACTGGCAACCAGTTGAGCGATTTTCTAATACAATCTCGACTGGTTGCGATCGCCCTAATTCTACTTTTGGCTCTAATCTTTTGGCAGTCTCAATATTGACTTGGACGGAATTGACTTGGACAGATTCACGATTATTTGCAAAATTATTTACAGAGTTATCAGCAGGATAAGATTTGGAAGCATTTTCACTCTTAATCTCGATACTGGTGGGGGCAATTGGCGCGATCGCGGGCTGCGTTGGGATAATTAATGTCGAGGGTTGTGAGACGGCGATATCAGGTGAAATTGCTGACTTAGTAGAGGCATATGCTGAGCTAACTAGAACGTAGTTATTTGAAGAGAAGCATAGCAATGTTGCTAAGGTAATCGTTGAAAGTGTGGATTTACGCATATTTAATTTACGCATATTTATTAAGGCTACTAATAGCCGACAGAAAAGTTTTGAGGCTGATAGATGGCATCTTGGGAATGGTTCTCCCATCTTACTACCAGTTCGCCTGTTGGTCTAATGTCGATTATTTGTCCTTGAAGTTCCCGTCCATCTATCGTTTTACGCAGATTTTTATCGCTTAGCATCTCCAAATATTCTGCCAAAAGACATAGCATTCCCTCGCGATCGCTGCGTTTTTGTCCCAGCTGAATACCTGATAGCACCACCTCGGTTAGCTCATCCATGCTGGACAAAGTGGTGGGCAATTCACCAAGAGCGATCGCGCCATCGGGTACTTCATTTGTCCAATTAATGCCGATCCCCACCACGGCATAATTAATTTTGCCAGCCACAATCCTTGTCTCCGTGAGGATACCTCCCAACTTACGGCGATCGATTAATAGATCATTTAGCCATTTGAGCTTTACATTTGCCCCTGTTTCATTTAGAGCTTTGGCAATTCCCCAAGCCGCCCATAAAGTAATTTGATGAGCATCCGCCGCCATTATGTTGGGCTGCATATTATCTGGCTGCAAAATCACCGACATAAACAATCCGCCCAAAGGCGATCGCCAAGTATTGCCACGTTGACCTCGACCTTGAGTTTGGCGTTTAGCAATAATAACCGTATTAGATAGCAAAGCATGGCGATCAATTAATCGCCATGCTTCACTATTAGTTGAGTCAATTTCTTCGTAATGAATGATCTGAAAATCCAAAGTAATTCCTGCTTATTAAGACCAGATCGTGTGCTGCTCGCGTAGCGAGC
>JANXUJ010000003.1 GCA_025356295.1 Cyanobacteriota bacterium | reverse complement strand
TTGCAAACGACAGGGCGGGGAACTAGCACGCATTCCGAGGTGTCGTGACCTAAATAACGTAGTCAGTTAAGACTTAGGCTGGTCAGCACGGCTTCAAGCTTTAGGCTCGAAGCCCCGTCACTTCAGTGCGGGGTTGCTGACAAATTGGCAATCTACTCATTTATGTTTGGGATTATCTTAGCGTTAGAGAAGAATAACAAGCTAAATAAGCAGATAAATTTAACAAAAATGATCGCTTAAATTGCTTAAACCCACAAAATCAGTTGTGCAGTTTTCCAACTAATTTAAACTAATCGTAATCTAAACTAATCGGAAAACTGCTGTAGAAATTGTGAAGCTAATTATTTCCTGCTTTACTTGCAGCCTCTTTCAGATTGCCATTAAAGAACATCGGGATGAACTTCTCGACAAAGGAAGATGGGTCTTTATCCCATGCTTTTTTGACTAGATCGATTCTAGTCTTTTGCAAATCGGAAGAGAACAAAGTCTGAGGAAGTTGATCGATCAGGTACTGTGGACGTTGCCAAAGAGGAAGGGTATCGGCAATTTTCATCAAGTTCTCAACACGGCGAACTTCTGCACCTGCGAGAACATCCATTCCTGACTCATAGGCAGCTTGCTCGATCGCGGCATATTTGCGCTTCGCATTATCGACTTTGGCATGAAGAGATTTACTCTTTTTACCAATTTCTGCAAGCTTGCGATTACCCCAGCGAACATGTTCTACCTCTTCAGGCATAATTTTTTCGATGGTTTCGCGAACCTTGATATTTTCGGAGGTTTGCTCAGATTTCTGGAGTGCGCGAATATGAGCAGCGAAATATTCACAACCCCGCTTTTCAGTGACATTGATTGCCGCGAGAGATTCGATGATGCCATCTTCAGGATTGCTACCGATAGTTTCGTAACTAATCATCCGTTCAAATTCATCAATATAGGAGGTTCCAGGCGGAGTACCCATATCTTCACCAAGTTCATAGAGCAAGTCGGTTAGCCAAAAAGCATGACGTGCCTCGTCAGCAACATGATGCGATAAATCTTTGATCAGATCGCGAGGCTTGCCATCAAGTTTTTCGATCAGGTCGGTCAAGTCTTTGCAACTACGCTGCTCGTTAAAACGATAGCGATTGAGAGTTACCATATGAATCTCGCGCGATCGCACAACTTGGTCGAGAATATCTTGAGCGCTGAGTTGACCACGAAGCTTGCGGGGATATGCAACAGTCATTTTTTTAACCTAGATAATAAATACCTGATGAATACTTGAATCAAGTAAGGCTTTTTGCGCCGTACTTTGTCGTTAACTAATTTTAATCTGGATTTGTGAAGAAGTGTGAAGACTGAACCTATATCTACTCCTTACGATTGGCTTGATCGCTCATTAGAATCTATCCATAAAGCTAACTGGTATCGCTCTACTCAAACTATCACCAGCAAAGCAGGGACGATCGCCACAATCGATGGGCGGGAAATGTTGATGTTTGCCAGCAATAATTATTTGGGACTGGCAGGCGATCGCCGTTTGATTGAGGCAGCAATTATTGCCACCGAAATGTATGGCACAGGCTCAACGGGGTCGCGTCTAGTGACGGGTCACTTAGCGCTGCATGAAGAGTTGGAGATGACGATCGCTGATCTCAAAAACACAGAATCGGCTTTAGTTTTTAGTTCTGGGTACTTGGCAAATTTGGGGGTGATCGCGGCAATTGTGGGAGCGCGGGATTTGATTTTAGGCGATGAATATAATCATTCCTGTTTAAAAAAAGGTGGACTGCTCAGTGGCGCAACCGCGATCAATTATTTCCATTTAGATATGGTAGACCTCACCGCTAAACTGCAAGAGCATCGTCTTAAATATCGTCGTTGTCTGATCACCACTGACAGCGTGTTTAGTATGGACGGCGACCTAGCGCCACTACGCGAAATCATGAACTTGGCAGCCGAGTATGACTGCATGGTGTTAGTCGATGAGGCGCATGGAACAGGAGTATTTGGCGATCGTGGGGGCGGTCTGACCAATGCTTTAGGAATTCAACAAGATTTGATCCAAGTGGGGACGCTGAGCAAAGCTTTGGGAAGTATGGGCGGTTATGTGGCTGGCTCGGCAAATTTAATTGACTTCTTACGAAATCGGGCGGCGACTTGGATATATACAACGGCGTTATCACCTGCGGATACGGGTGCAGCGATCGCCGCTATTGAAATAGTTAAATCAGATAAATCAGAAAATAATCTCCGTCAACAGCTTTGGAGAAATGTAGAATTTTTTAAACAAGGTTTACAAGATTTAGGTGTTCAGGCGATCGCTGGGGACTCTCAGATTATGGCGATCGAGGTGGGCAATATAGCAACAACGATGCAAATATCTAAACATTTGCGTGACAATAATATTTTTGCCCCAGCCATTCGTCCACCGACTGTGCCTACCGCGCGCATCCGACTCACACTGATGGCAACTCATACACCTAGTCAAATTCGAGCATTACTACAATGTTTAGCAATAATGTCTAGCGATCGCGATTCTGTCTGATGCTAAAATTACGGCTAATATCTAGAGTGAATATCTAGTCTGTATATTAAAACTTTACCAATAAAATCCTATGACCTCATCATTAACTAACCTACTACTTAGCCTAGTTGCAGGTAGCGTAGTACTTGGACTCATCCTCGTGGCTTTGCTTATCGTTAGCAATAAAGACAAAACCGTCCGCCGTGGATAATATCAATTCAGAAAGTAGAGGGACGCTTGCGTCCCTCTACTTTCTGTTAGAATCAATCGAAGTCTAAACCGCAAAGAATGCAGGTATTTGGGAGAAATATAGAACCATGATCAACATCGGTGGCAACCCGCTAATGATTCTTTTGGCAATTGTTGCCGCTTTGGGAGGCGTGGGTCTATATTTTGTGCGGAACTTTCGCCCTGAGTTAGCCCGCGACCATGATATCTTTTTCTCCGCGATCGCACTTGTGTATGGCATCATTTTGCTTGCCTTTAACTTTCGGATGGAGATTACAACTCAATTAGCTCAAGTGCTAGTAGTTGGTTTTGCAGGTTGGTTTGCAGTTGAGTCTTTGGTGTTACGTCAAGCTCTAGCAAATCAAGCGCGTAGAGCGCCCTCTAGCCCTCTAGTTGATGACGAAGAACCAATTGGTTCTGACTATCGAGTTGAAATCGATCCCACCCGCGAAATTGCCGCTCGGCGCGATCGTGACTCATCTCGGCGGATGCGTGGTTCTATCGCTAATAGTGCTGAAGCCAGTGAATTACGCGGTGATACAACCGACCGTTCCCGCCGTCCTAAGCGTAGTAGTAGCAGTGATACAGTTATTGATATTGACGAAAGTGATATCAGTCCTGTAAATCCTAAACGCCGTCCACGTCCTAGCGGTGATAATATGAACGGGAACAATGCAAGTGGCGATCGCCCCAGAAATCGTAGTGGTGAATCTGATAATTTCACTGCTAATGAATCTGGCAAAGATAGCAACCCATCTGGGCGGAGACGAAGACCATCAAACCGTCCGTCAACGTACCCGAACGCTAATGAAGTTTCAGATACTGATGATTTTTAGATTTATTTGCTTTAGATTTATTTGCTACAGTGAGTCTTAGATTCATCTTCTAGATTTAATCCTCTAGATATATTTTTTGATCAACCATTATTTGGGCTTTCGATCAACCGTGAGTTATTGCGTTAATCCGACTTGTGCTAATCCGAATAACGAACCATTTGCCATTAGTTGCGCGTCTTGTGGTTCTGGTTTAAGGTTGCGTAATCGTTATCGAGCCAGTCGTCCATTAGGAAAAGGAGGATTTGGGGCGACATTTCTTGCGGCCGATGAAGGGCTTCCGGGCTTTCCATCTTGTGTAGTCAAGCAATTGCGACCTAATACTCAATCGGCTAGTGTCATGAAGATGGCGAGAGAGTTGTTTGAGCGTGAAGCTTTTACTTTGGGGAAAATTGGTAGTCATCCTCAAATCCCACGGTTACTAGATTATTTTGAAGAAGACAGCAATTTTTATCTAGTTCAAGAGTTTGTGGATGGAGAAACTCTGAAGCAAGAATTTGAGAGGCGTGGAGTATTTAACGAAATTGAAATCCGTAAAGTTCTTGCCGAAATTTTTCCCGCTCTTGGCTTTATGCATGAAAGTGGAGTCATTCACCGCGATATCAAGCCTGCCAATATTATGCGGCGCAAACAAGATGGTCAGCTCGTATTAATTGACTTTGGGGCAGTTTCTAGCCAAGTAAATAAGCCTTCAGCAGATGATGATCCTAGTGGTTTATTAACAAATTTTGCGATCGGTACGCCTGGATTTGCGCCGCCTGAACAAATGGCAATGCGTCCTGTTTACTCTAGTGATTTGTATGCCACGGCGATGAGCTGCTTATATTTGATGACAGGGCGATCGCCTAAAGACTTGCCTCACGATCCTTACACGGGTGAAATTAATTGGAAGTCGCAGGTGCAACTAAGCGATCGGCTGAGAATTGTATTCGAGAAACTGCTTCAGCAATCAGTATCACAGCGATTTCGTACTGCTGAAGAAGCTTTGCGAGCGTTAGAGTCGGGAAGTACATCTGACGAAGCACCTAGACCAACTTCTTCTCCCACCCCAAGTTTACCTGCACCTTCTTCCGTGACTGTGAGAACAACTAACGCACAGCATAATATACAGACACCTAACTCCCGCATTCAGCCGCAGCGATATGGTGGTAATCAGGGAACGCAATTTGATAGCGGGATGATGACAACTGGCAATACGCGATCGGGTAGTCGTGTGGGTAGCAGTAATGAACTTAAAGGTGGTCGCCGAGTTATTGTTGAATATAGTCAAGGCAAACGCAATTTTGCTAATCAAGACTACTCTAAGGCGGCTTTTGGTAGTGCCATGCTCACAGGGATTGTGTTGAGTCGATCAAAACTGGTTGAGGCAGATTTTTGTCATAGTGATTTGACTGGAGCTAGCTTTCAGGGTGCAAATCTCTCCCAAGCTAAACTTAATGGGGCAAATTTGCGTGAAGCAAAAATGCAGAGAGCAATATTGATCAAATCTGATTTAGGTAGTGCTTCGATGATTCTTGCTGATTTGCGTGAAGCAAATCTTCAGTCAGCTTATATGAGTAAGGCGGACTTGTCAGGGGCAAATTTAAGCGGAGCCAATTTAAAAGGAGCTTATTTGAGCCAAGCAAATTTAAATGGTACAAATCTTTGTGGGGCAGATTTGAAGGGAGCGAAGATCACTGATGAGCAATTAGCTCAAGCCAAAACTAATTGGGGTACGGTTCGCCCTGATGGTAGCAAGCGCTTGTTTTAAATCAGTGTTTTAAATCGGGTAGAATAAGGGCGCGTTGCGCCCTTATTCTACTCTTTGGTATTGTACGGATATTAATTTTGTGAGACTTACAGATAATCAACTAATTACCCTCTTTACGAACCTAATTGGGGACGAGAATGTAGTTTTATTCGATCGCCTAAAACCCTCTTTGCACCAGCGAATTGTGCATAGTCTTGCTGATGATAGTCTCCAGCCAGTCTGTATGCTCTATCCTAGTACGATCGCTGAACTATCTAGTGCGATCGCTCTAGCCTCCAAACACCGATTGCGAATTCTGCCCTGCGGGAATGCGACTAAGCTCGATTGGGGTGGCTTGGTGAGTCGTGCTGATTTAATAATTAGTACCTCGCGGCTAAATAAAGTGATTGAGCATTGTATTGGTGATCTGACGGTCACAGTTGAGTCGGGTGTAAATTATCAAGATTTACAAGCAGTTTTAGCAAAAGAAGGGCAATTCTTGGCGATCGATCCACCTTATTCAAACAGGGCTACGATTGGCGGCATCTTAGCAACAGGGAGTGCGGGTTCGTGGCGACATCGTTATCACAGCGTGCGCGATATGTGTTTAGGCATTGAGTTTGTGAGATCAGATGGTGAGGTGGTTAAGGCGGGTGGACGAGTAGTCAAAAATGTGGCTGGCTATGACCTGATGAAGTTATTAACGGGTTCATATGGCACTCTAGGTATTGCTTCGACTATCACTTTTCGTCTATATCCTTTGCCCGAATATACGCAGATTGCCCTAATCACAGGTGATGCTGTAGCGATCGCCCAAGCAGCGCGACAAATTAGCACATCTGTACTTACGCCCACTGCTTGTGATTTATTGTCAGCATCGGCGATCGCTGAGCTAGGCTTAGGTGATGGCGCAGGCTTAGCGATCCAGTTTTCGAGCCTCAAAGCGAGTGTGCTAGAGCAGTGCGATCGCGTGATGATACTTGCCAAAGAATTGAATTTACAAGTCCAGATTATTGATGCAGTTGCAGATTTTTGGCAGCTCTTAGAAATGTTGATGTGGGAAGGTCAACTTCGCGATCTAGACCAAATTGTAAATAATAATGTTGTTTGTAAGCTAGGTATATTGCCCTCTGCGGCTGTGTTAACTCTTCAGGAATGTGAACAAATCTTTAAAGATATATCTTATGCTTTGCAAATACATATGGGTAGCGGTTTGGGTGTATTGCGAGTGAATAGTAGTCAAGACTTGGGGGCGATCGCTCAGCAAATCGCTAACGTGAGAAGTATTATGGAGTCGCATGATGGATTTTTAACAATTCTTGAAGCCTCTAATCAATTGAAAACTGAGAATGACGTTTGGGGATATACAGGAAATGCTAGTGACTTGATGCATAGGATTCAGCAAAAGTTTGATCCGAAAGGTTTACTAAGTCCTAACCGACTTCTTTAAATATATTTAAAAAAAGTTTAAATATAGCGGCGCTTTACGTTGCACTAAACTTTTAATATTAATAAATTTATTTTTTTGATTTTTAGATAGGCAAGTAAATATGCAAGTTTCTGACAAGCCAAGTTTTGACAACAAAAATCCACCTAATCCTCAAATAATCGATGCTTGTGTGCATTGCGGTTTTTGTTTATCCACTTGTCCTAGCTATCGAGTACTTGGCAAAGAGACAGATTCTCCTAGAGGACGTATCTACTTGATGGATGGAATTAATCAGGGCGAGATACCTTTGTCTCCTGCGATCGCGCCGCATTTTGATTCTTGTTTAGGTTGTTTAGCTTGTGTGACCACTTGCCCTTCAGGAGTACAGTACGACCAACTGATCGAATCCACGCGCGCTCAAATGGAAAGAAATCATCCGCGATCGCTACCTGAAAAAGTATTGCGTCAATTTATCTTCTCGACATTCCCCTATCCTAATCGACTCAGAGTTTTACTTGCGCCGCTACTACTGTATCAAAAACTAGGATTACGAAAATTATTGCGCGCCACAGGTTGGCTGGAGAAGCTTCTGCCGAAGCAAATAGACGCAATGGAATCATTACTTCCAGAACTAACTCCCCAATCTTTTAGAGATACTTTGCCTGAAGTGATTTCTGCTAAGGGAACGCAGCGCTATCGAGTGGGAATGCTACTGGGATGTGTGCAGCGCGTATTTTTACCCGAAGTAAACAATGCTACGGTGCGAGTATTAACGGCAAATGGTTGTGAAGTGGTAATCCCAAAATTGCAAGGCTGTTGTGGAGCTTTATCGCATCACCAGGGACAGGAAGCGCAAACTCTAGAACTAGCCAGACAAACTATAGATGTATTTGCTGACTTAAATCTAGATGCGATCGTGATCAATGCTTCAGGCTGTGGACATACACTTAAGGAATATGGTCATATTTTAAAAGATGATCCTGAATATGCAGAGAAAGCGAAAGAATTCTCTCTTAAAGTAAAGGATGTTCAAGAATTCCTCGATCATGTTGGTTTGACTGCGAAGTTGTTTCCCTTGCAAGATCAGCTTTTAGCGATCGCCTATCAAGATGCTTGTCATATGTTGCATGGACAAAAGATTAGTCTGGAGCCGCGCCGCTTACTTCGACAAATCCCTAATGTCCATCTGAGAGAATCTGTCGATGCTGCACTCTGTTGTGGTAGTGCAGGAGTCTATAATATTTTGCAACCAGAAGTTGGGCATGAACTGGGAGAAATGAAAGTAGAAAATCTCACCGATACAGGCGCTCAAGTGATCGCCTCGGCAAATGTGGGATGTATCACTCAGATTCGCAAGCATTTAAATCTACAAAATAAAAATGTACTGCTGATGCATCCAATGGAACTTCTAGATTATTCTATTCGTGGAAAAAAACTTGATCAAGCTTTAGGCGATGAATATGTTCAAAATTTGGATTGACCAGCATCAGAAATCAGTAAAGTTAGCGATCGCCTTGAGCGTCTTTTTTACTTATGCCCCCAATTTTGTAAACGCTGAAACCTATATAAACAAACGAACTTGTCCTGCGGATTTCCCTAGCTTGAGCAAAGCGCTGGCTAAGGATTTGCCTGATTATCTTAACCGTACTTATACCCGTTTGCGGATTAAGCGTGAGGTAATGATTATTAGCCAGCCAGAGCTTGAACCACTTCCACTTGCGCCTGATCAAGCACGCGATCGCCTTCCCCAGCAAATTTTTTTGTCGGCTCTAGAGCGCGAAACAGGTCAAACGCAAACTTCACAACGCGCTTACTGGTTATTTTTTGTGCCAACATCTAATGGATGGCGGCTAGCGATCGCCTTTATGCGAATCGGACAAGCACCGCCTGTCGATGTTAGTGAGGCAGCGATCGCCGATGCTACGAATAAATGGTTGCGTGACTACTGCGATCCTCGATATCAACGCGGTAGCGATTATAAATCCCAGAATAGGAACTAATTTTGTAATCTACGTCAAAAGATTAAAGAAATAATTTGTCTTTTTACTAATTTAGCTAAACGGTAAAGCGTTATAACCAGATCATTTACAAAACCCTACAAAATTCTCTAAAAAATGACAAAAGCAATTACACAAATTCGACTTAGCTTAATGGCGCTGATGTTAAGCGTGACGTTCTTGGGATGTACTAACCCAGATACTAAGAACGCATCATCACCCAATAGTTTAGTAGCTACTCCCACAGCTTCTAAGGCGACAGCTCCATCTCCCACTCAAAATTATCAGACGCCCAATTCTGAATCTCCAAAATCGATATCTATCGGTGACATCAAAGCACTCGAAGATAATCGCATCTGCGATCAATCGAAACTGATTTATGCTTATGGTGAGACTTCTAATTATCGGGTATATATTTGCGCGAATGTCAATGAACCTAACCGTCCGCGTTACTACATCAGCCGTAACAAAGACGGTAGTGGTGGTTTAGATATGGAAGCGACAAGTTACAATCCTCAAAAAATTGGGGCGATTGAATTTAAAAATAATGGCTACTTATATATCCTCGAATCCCCGACCACTCAAAATCCTGAGCCTGTCTTGCGGATTATTTTCCCAAATGGAAAATTAAGCGAAGAGAAGCTATTGCGCTATCTTTCTCAATCAAATACTACTAATACAAATACATCAGGTTTGATGTCATATCCACTGCAATATGTACTGCAAAACCGTGAAAGTCTAGGAATCTGTAAAGATAACTTTCAGGCTGATGCTGGACAGAAAAGTATGGGATCGAAAGCTTTTCAAATTTCCGATAAAAAATATTTAGTCCAAATCCAATGTTTTCTCGCCGCTTATCAAGGTGCATTTGAGTATGTTTTATGGATTGATGAGTCTCCAAAGCCGCGTGTTATTCCACTCCAATTTGATAGTTTCCAAGAAGGTAAAGGTGGGACAAAGCCAAGCCTAATTAGTGATCGAGCGATCGCTGGTATGCCCAGATTTAATCTGCGATCGCAAACTCTGACTAATTTCACTAAGTTTCGTGGCTTAGGTGACTGCGGTTCATCGGCTATTTATAAATTAGATGGTGATCGCATGGTCTTGCAAGAATATCGCGCTAAATACGAATGTGACGGTAAGTATGTCCAAGACTTCCCAATCATTTATCCATAGCGATCCCCATATCTTGTCATACTCTATAATCAAATAGTAATCATTCATGGTTGAAATCTAGGTGGCTTTAAAGTTTAAGTTTGCGATCGCTTCAGATTTACATATCGCACTGCCTCATACAATTTGGGATCATCCTGCCAGATTCCATCTTGTTGAGTATAGTATCTCCGCATTTGAAGAGGTGCTATCGCAACTGGCTAACCTAGATTTAGACTTTCTACTTTTACCTGGTGATCTGACCCAGCATGGTGAGCCACAGAACCATCAGTGGCTATCTCAAAGACTTGCTCAACTTCCCTATCCTGTCTATGTGATCGCAGGAAACCATGATGTGCCAACGGTAAAATCTTTTGATCAGTTCACCCCGCACTACACTAAGTTCGGCTTTGCATCTGGACTCACTGAACCGCATCAGCTTTATTATGAATGTGAAATATTACCTAAAGTGCGTTTGATTGGCTTGAATTCCAATCAATTTGATGCCGATGGTAAGCAAATTGGCTGGATTGATGAGGAGCAGTTGACATGGTTGCAATCAGTTCTTGATTGTCAAGATTATGAATTGAACTTAGTGACGATTCATCATAATGTGCTGGAACATATGCATGAACAGTCACACAATGCTCTAGGACGGCGATATATGCTTGGTAATCATGAGCGATTGTGCGAGATTTTACACAAAGCAAATGTGAAATTAGTATTTACAGGACATCTCCATGTTCAAGATGTCGCCTATAGCGATCTCTATAATCTCTATGACATCACCACAGGCTCTCTAGTCAGCTATCCTCATCCTTATCGTGTTCTCAACTATACTTCTGATGCATCAGGCGATCGCTTAGAAATCACATCTTTTCGGGTCAAATCAATCCCTGAGCAGCCTGATTTATTACATTTCTCGCGAGAATGGATGGGCAATCATTCACATCCATTTGTTCTCAACTTATTGACTCAGCGCCCGCTCAATCTCCCTTTAGAAATTGCCGAAACCCTTACACCCGAACTTCGCTATTTTTGGGCATATATTGCCGATGGTGATGCCAAATTTGAGTTTCCCAATTTCCCCAGACGCGTAAAAAAATATTTTGAAGCATTTAGCGATATTCCTCCTAAAGACAATGATGTAATTTTAGTTCTCAAATAACGCAAAATATTAATTCTCTAGCAATGGGTGGTGAAAGCGATCGTATGCAAAGCGTCAAGGTCAAGGTTAAAACTCACGAAAACTTTTTAATTGAGTCTCTCAAAGATACTAAAGAAGCGGCGGCTTATGTGTCTGCTGTTTTGGAGGAGGAAAAGCCTGAGCCTGAGTTGTTACCTTTATGTTTAGGTCATGTGGCTGCGGCATTGG
>JANXUJ010000214.1 GCA_025356295.1 Cyanobacteriota bacterium | reverse complement strand
CGCTACGCGGGCGACCTACGCTCTGAGTTTGATTTTAATTTGGTTTTAACTATGCTGAGCTACTTAGCGGGTAAAAATGAGTGGGTAAAAATGAAAATCATAACTAAATCTTTTACTATGTGTCTTACTGCACCTTTTTTGGTGATCTCAGGATTAATCGGGGCGATCGCCTTGACTAACTGGACAGGATCAGCTTTTGCTGATCCCAACCAAATCCGTCAAATTTTGCAAACCAGAGAATGCTCAGGCTGCGACCTTTCACGCGCTAGATTAAGTTTTGCGAACCTGAGAGGTTCTAATCTACGCAATGCCAATTTGTTTTCTGCTGATCTTAAACTTGCCGATTTGCGAGAAGCGACCCTCATTGGCGCAGTTCTCGATAGAGCTGACCTGCGTGGAGCTGACCTCACAGGTGCGGATATGACAGGTGCATATATGACTGAAACTAATTTTTGTGGTGCAATCATGCCTGACGGTCAAAAGTCTAGCGAAGGCTGTCCAAAACCAACAAAATAGGCAAGGCAATAAACAAGGCTTGGTATAGAGTTGTGTAGAATAGAACTTATTCGTCTAAGCGGAGTTCCGCCCTATGATTGACGCTATTATCATTTTTGCATTCATTCTCGCGGGAGCAGGTACTGGCTTCCATGGCATAGATTTTTTGCCGCCTGAGACTCTCGCACAGCTTGATGTGCAGAGTTTTCGTTGGGTAACACTTGGAGTTGGCTCATTTGTTGGTCTAATTACTGGATTAATCGTCCAGAATACCTATCGCCGAGTCGAGTCAAATGTCAGAGCCTTACCACTTGAAACTATTTTGGGCAGGGCGGTTGGTCTAGTATTTGGGCTGCTGGTGGCTAATTTGATGCTAGCGCCATTGTTCTTGATCCCAATTCCCGAAGATTTTGCTTTTATTAAGCCACTCATGGCAATTTTAGTTAGCATTATTTTTGCTTATTCAGGGATGACGCTTTCTGACACCCATGGACGCGCTCTATTGCGGTTGATTAATCCCAACAATGTCGAAAGCAGCTTGCTCGCTGATGGAACTCTGCGTACAGCTACCGCTAAAGTTTTGGATACAAGTACGGTGATCGATGGACGTATTCAGACTTTGATGGAAACTGGATTTTTAGAGGGACAGTTATTAATTCCGCATTTTGTGATCCAAGAATTGCAGATGATCGCTGATAGCTCTAATGATCAAAAACGAGGTCGGGGCAGAAGAGGGCTAGATATTCTCAACAATATGCGTGATCAGTTTGGCGATCGCATTACGATTCATCCAGCCGATTATGATGACATCCAAACGGTTGATGCCAAATTAGTGCGTTTGGCTCAAGAGCTAAACTGCACCTTGATTACTAATGATTACAACCTTAACAAAGTTGCTAATTTGCAACAAGTTGAAGTTTTGAATATTAACGATCTTGCTCAAGCTTTGCGACCAAATTACTTACCAGGTGACCCAATCGAACTGAAAGTACTTAAGGAAGGCAAGGAAGCTTCGCAAGGGATCGGCTATCTCGAAGATGGCACGATGGTTGTAATCGAGGAGGGGCGCGAATATCTTGGTAAGCAAGTAATTGTGATCGTCACCAGTGCCTTGCAGACATCGGCTGGGCGGATGATTTTTGCGCGTCACGAAGCGATCGCCACGGTTTAATTTATTTTTATTTTATTTTTTTAATTTATTTTTATTAACTCAAAACCACATCGCCTATGCAAGTTTCGCCTTCCCAACCAGAGCGACAATTGATATCAGGCAAAGTCGGATGGGGATGGCGACAAGCGACTTTGCCTATTTCCGCAAATTTTGGATTTGCGGGTTTCTTGATACTGATAGTGGCGATCGCGCAATTATGGCGAGTAGGCGATTTAAACTTTTTAGCGATCGCTATTCTTTTAGCAGGCGTAGGTTTTTCGATTGGTATATATACGGCTCGATCGGTTGTCGAGGTATGCCGTCAAAATTCTGAATATGTATTCTCACAACTGCAATTAATTAGTATCACGGCTTACTGGCTGGTTTTAGTCGCAGGGTTGAGCAAATCTTCAGAAGATTTTAATAATTTTTTTGTGGCGCTATGGTGGATTTTGCCAGCAGCCATTTTTATTAGTATATCTGCCTCTCTAGTGTTGCGATCAGCTAAGTCAAAATCTACAAATAATAAACAGGTTAAACAGATCAAGACGCAAACCACAGAAGCAGCTAGCGCTGATACTTCAGTTGATATTTTAAATGTAGTAGCCTATTCTGACCAAACAGTTTTGGTTAGTCCATCTTCTTTGTCTCAACAACCACGTCAGTTTAATAGTCTAATATTGATTCTATTAGGCTTTTTCTTTTGGACAATGCTCGACTTCTCAAATAGCATTAGAGCGATCGCAGCGATCACTTTTACAATCACTGGGCTAACTGGCTTCTTTACATGGCAAGCGCAATTGCGATCGCCTGAAAAGATTTTGCATCTTAAGTTCAGTGGTTTATGGGGAATTGCGGCAGAATATGCAATTAACCTGCGCCCCTTTTCTTGTCTCTCTGTTGTCAAATTGCAAGAGGCAAATGGTGAACTAAATTGGATGCAACTATCAGGAAGCGATCGTGAGATTACAATTCCACTGACAATGACAATGCTTACTAACCAAGCTAAAGAAGGTACGGAAGATCAATTAGGACAAATACTTCGTGAAGAATTTCATCTCGCTAAACAAGAAACTGAGCGAGATAGTTTGGGTTTAGCTAATGTGTTATTGCCTCAAGGTGCGGGGATATTAGCAGGAGTAGTGTTTATCGCAGTTGGCGGATTGCTTTTGTTTTTGTTCCCTTTGCCAACTAAACTATCGGCTGAAAGTGCGATCGCATGGCTTGGAGTCTGTATTGTCAGTCCTGCGATCGCCAGATTTTTTCTGCAATTAGTCGCTCCCAACAGTTTGCAAAGCGATCGCTCCACCCATTCAGTTCACAAAACTACTCATTTACAGGCTTGGGAAATCGGCACGGCTCTATTACTAATCAGCGCTTTTATATCCACTCAAACCGCTGACAAAACTACGTCTCTCATCACATTTAATCAAGCAGCACCTTTACTAACCCTCATCTCTGGCTGGTTAAGTATGTCGATCGGTGTTTGCATTCTTGCTTTTGTCCGCCGTACTCCGCTTTGGAACACCAATTACTAATACTTAAATATATAAGACCAGACCAGAGATTGGGTCGCCCGCGCAGCG
>JANXUJ010000210.1 GCA_025356295.1 Cyanobacteriota bacterium | reverse complement strand
ATCTATACCGCCCGCTACGCGGGCGGTATAGATTTTGGTTTTACCTAGCCACTTAAATAGCCTTAATCTTCAAATCTAAAAATGAATGCTATGCTAATTTATACTTTTGTTAAGTAAATCAAAGTAAGTTTCAACTATTTTCTGGGAGCAAATGGCGTAATGAGGAGAGCGATCCCCGCACAATGGGTTAATTTAGGAATGCACCTATTTTCAATGGTATTCGGGTTATTTGGCTTGATTTTAGTATTACCAAATACTGCGTTTATTGAAAGCTTGTCCGAAGCTGGTTTGCAAGTCTTTTCATGGGGAATGCAAAATGGCGGTGCATCTTACATGATTTTTGGCGCGATCGCTGCATTCTTGTATGGTAAGCAAACTATTGGTCTCAAGCGCACACTCGGATTTTGTATCCCTGCGATCGCGATTTCTCTAACTAGCGAATTGCTGGGAACTAGCACAGGCTTTCCCTTTGGTGCATACTCTTATCTAAGTGGCTTAGGTTACAAGATTGCTGACCTAGTTCCATTTACGATCCCGCTTTCATGGTTTTACATGGGCTTTTCCGCTTTCCTCGTTGCCGCAACTTTGATGCGCTTCGGTACAGGCTGGGGCTATCGAATTAGTGCGATCGCACTTGGTGCTTTGATGTTGACATCATGGGACTTCGTACTCGATCCTGCGATGAGTCAAACTCCCTATCCCTTCTGGGAATGGCATCAAGCGGGTGAATTTTATGGAATGCCTTACCAAAACTTTTTTGGCTGGTTTGGAACTGGTGCGTTGTTCATGACTGTTGCTTCGCTAATTTGGGGTAGAGAGAACCAACCGATTCTCAACCGTCAGCAAATCTTATTTCCCACAATTATGTATGCAGGCAACTTTGCATTTGCACTAATACTCAGCTTTAATGCAGGTTTCTATGTACCCGCTGCTCTAGGTATTGTTGTTGGCGCATTACCTTTGGTGTTACTTTACATCACCACTCCAAAGGCTGAGTCATCACCTACAGACATGACGATAGTATCGGTAGACGCTGCTCCTACAGTGGAACCGATCCCCACTCGTTAAGCCACAAAAAAGAGAGGCTGTGCTTTGCACAGCCTCTCTTTTTTGTGGCTTACTTGCTTTGCAAAGACTTTAGTTCGCGCAAAATAACCATTAAGCCCTTATTTTGATGATCAATTTGTTCCGAGATTTTATCCATGCGTTGACTCAAAGTTGCGATCGCATTATCTTGCTGGTCGATACGAGTATTTAGCTCATTAAACCGAGCGACAACTTCACGCTGGATCAAGTTCTCGATCCCTTGCACTAGCAAAGTCTCTGTGGCAGTGAGTTTATTAACGATCATTTGCAGACTAGGTTCGGCCGCGATCGGCTGTACCTCTCTGACAGCAGGGGCAAATCTAGAAGCCGCCGTTGAGGCTGGAACCGCAACTGGCTCAACGGGTAAAAAGTTTTGGATTCGAGAAACCAGTACATCGGCTTCAAATGGCTTTTCGAGGAAATCAAATTCAGTGAATGGCTCAGGAACATGCTCAGTAACTTGTTCTTTAAGTCCCGAAATCATGATTACAGGAACATTTTGTAACCCTTCGACACGCCTAATTGCCTGTAGAGTTTGATAGCCATTGTATTTGGGCATCACGAAATCAAGCAAAATTAGGTCGGGAAAAACCCTGCGAGCAGCATCTAAACCCGATTTGCCGTCACTTGCTTCTAAGACATCATATTTGCCCGACAAAATGCTTTTGACCATTTTGCGGATCATAATGCTGTCATCAATTACCAGTACTTTCTTTGCAGTCATGGATCTGAAGAGTCCGCCCAAATAGCTATGTGACACTATACATACTACAACGTGAAGTACCCAGAAAAAATAGACGGTCTCGAAGTGATTCTCTATTTTTTCTGAGTTTTGATGGCGCGATCGCGTTAGAATTAGGAGGATTTACATTCTTTGGGATTTATGGCAAAACGTTACGCTATTGATTCAGCACAGGTTACTCGGCGCGTTGAAGAGTTGATAAATGCTTCTTCTAACCGTTATCGCATCACTGTGCAAGTTGCTAACCGAGCCAAGCTCAGACGTTACGAAGATGATGATTATGACGATCGCATGATGAAGCCGATTTTACGCGCGATCATGGAAATGTCAGACGAAATGTCACAACCTGAAATTCTCAGCGATTGAATTAGCGATTAAAATCCCTAGAAAAGGCGGCGCGATGCACCGCCTTTTTTAACAAGTACTATGAAGTTATTACGCGGTGAAGGTTGGCGGATCGGTCTGCGCTCAGATGTAGATGTATATAAAGGCTTAGTGGGAGCGGATGGTTGGGCGATCGAGCTAACTGAAGATGAATTTAAAGACTTTTGTAAATTAGCAACTCAGTTAGCTGAAACCATGCAGCTCATGTCCACCGAGCTATCTGACGGCGAGAAAATATCCTGTACGCTTGAGACTGAAGATATTAGCTTAGAGGTTGATGGTTATCCTGATGCTTTTAGACTGCATTTACAGATATTAAAGGGACGGCGGTTGGAAGGACTTTGGGCGGCTGAGGCTGTGCCTTTTTTGTTGGAGGCGATCGCCAAATTGATCTAAATCTGAAGTTGTTGATCAAATCGGTCATAAAAAGGGTCGCAGGGCAAAGCCCCGCAATGGGTTTTGTATTACTAGTCATATTAAGATATTTCTTTCCAATCAAAGATCACATCAGGCAGGACAAGCATCGACAAAGTGTCATCCTGTTCGTATCGCTGCATCCGCTTATATCCTGATGCTGATGGTTGGGAATATCCTTCGATAACTTTTTTATTGACATCGAATAGCCACATTTCTGGAATCCCATTTGCCGCATAAAGGAAACTTTTGATATCGCGGTCATAGGCGATCGTGCTGTCAGAAACCTCGATAATCAACAAAATATCATCAGGTGTCGGCAAACCCTCTTCATAAGCATCATCGCGCCACTTGAGGATCGCAATATCAGGCTGCGGCTCGGAATGATCGTCTAGGCGGATGGAGTTTTGGGCTGAGACCATCGCGCGATCGCCTAACTTCTGCACAAATACTCTTACTAAACGAATAATACAAGCAGCATGTTTACGACCAATAGGGGACATTTCTGTAATTTCTCCATTAATTAACTCAAAGCGATCGCCATTTTCAAAAACACCCGCTTCATTCATGAGGTGATATTGCTGGGTCGTAAATTTATGTACGCTTGGTGCAAGTAACTGGGCTGTCATAATGTCTATCTCCAAGAATTTCAATATAAGAAGGTGCGTTTATAGCACCTTCTTCATGTTAAATCGATTTTCGGGCTAGAGTGACTGCCTTGAAGAAGGTATAAACACCTAAAGGTAAGCTAGTTAGCAAAATCGCCCAAGTAATCGCAAACCCAAAATCTGGTGCGCCATAGGATAGTTCGTAGATGCAACCAACAAAGGCGATCGCCGCCACAATAGAAATAAGCAGAATTAATTGCGCTTTTATGTAATCGGGTGACATGGTTATTTGTAATTATTATTGAATTTATTGTAGAGACTTTGCGTGTTTGGTTTGCTTTTGGGCATACATCAAGCGATCACCTGCACATTGAGATCGCCCGCCCCAAATGGGTTATCGCAAATCTGATCAGACTTAACTCCACCACAAGTTAAGTTTTTAGGCTGGCGTTATTTAATTTTAGAAAAATTTTAGGCAAATTGCGATCGCCGATTTCATAAATCATAGTTTAGTAGCGATCGCAAGGCTTTCTTATTTTTGTAGAAAAGCGATCGCACCATCAAAACTCTTTTTGTACTATTCAAAATCGCAAAAGGCGGTATTGCTCACAAGCTATCAGTATCTTCGCCCAATTCTCGCAAACGCGCCGCGAACTTTTCAGCCCTGAGCCTCTCAGTCTCAGCTCGTTGAGATTCGGATTCAGCCCGTTGCTGGGCTGCTTCTTCAGGCAATAACACTAATGCTCCTGATTGATCATAAAACCGTAACCAAGTTAAAGTCTCACGATCAATCGTGCCTTGCCAAGTCCCTAGCCATAAGCCCAATGACTCGCACCATAGCCATCCGCGTTCATCTGGGGCGATCGCTTTGTACTCGCTACTTCGATGCCATCCCTGTAATGAATTTGGCTTGAAGGGATTGTAAACAAAATAGTCTTGAGTCTTGAACACGCGATCGTATAACTGCTTTTTTAAGCCCAGATCGACATTAGCCGTACTAGGAGACATCAGTTCAATAATTGTGTCTGGATAACGTCCTTCTTCTTCCCAGACTACCCAACCAAGGCGATCTCGCTGACCATCGACATCTAAGACCACAAAAAAATCGGGCCCTCGAAAGTCACGATTCTTAACTTGGGTGGTGCTGTAGTAAATGAACATATTGCCACCGACATAAAAGTCGGTGGCTGCGCCGCGATGTTGTTGATAGGAGCGAATCAACACATTCATCGCTACCCGATGTTGATTAGTTTCTAATGGTTCTCCATCATCAAATATGAGATCAGTGGGCGGCATGGGTGGAATCCATGCGTCCGTTTCTATTTCGCTAGTCGTCTGTTGGAGAAGTGTGTTGACCATGTTCGAGAACCAACAAGAAGAAACAGTATCAATAGTATTATAACTACAGCCTAGTTTTTTGTCGTAGGCAAGTCAGAGTGCCATCCATACCTTTAGCGATCAAAATTGTATCTAGTGACTGGCGCGATGATTATTCCAGCACTTGAGGATGATTAGAGCCTATAGACCAAATATTTAGTATTATTAAGATTCAAGATTAGTGATCTAAGCGATCGCTTGCTTCTGTATTCGCATATTTTCGCATATTGATAAGTAATGGACACTAGATATAATCCCCAGCAAATCGAACCCAAGTGGCAAAAAGTTTGGGCTGAGAAACAACTTGACAAGGTAAGCAACGATGCAATTAGTGCAGACAAAAAGAAATTTTATGCGCTGTCGATGTTTCCTTATCCGTCAGGCGATCTGCATATGGGACATGTCCGTAACTATACGATCACTGATGTAATTGCCAGATTTAAACGGATGCAAGGTTATCAAGTACTGCATCCGATGGGTTGGGATGCTTTTGGCTTACCTGCTGAGAATGCGGCGATCGATCGCAATACCCATCCTGCCAAATGGACTTATGCGAATATCGAGAATATGCGATCGCAGCTTAAGCAAGTGGGTTTGTCCTATGACTGGGATCGTGAGCTAGCCACTTGTTCACCAGACTATTACAAATGGACGCAGTGGATATTTTTGCAGCTTTTCGAGGCGGGGCTTGCTTATCAAAAAGAAGCGAAAGTTAATTGGGATCCAATCGATCAGACGGTGATTGCTAATGAGCAAGTTGATAATGAGGGGCGATCATGGCGATCGGGTGCCTTGGTTGAAAAGCGCAAATTGCGTCAATGGTTTTTCAAAATCACTGATTATGCTGAACAGCTTTTGCAAGATTTGGACAAGCTCAAGGAATGGCCGAGTAATGTCAAAATCATGCAAGCCAACTGGATCGGTAAATCCACTGGCGCTGAACTAAGTTTTGCGATCGCTGGCGACACTAAAAAAATTACAGTATTCACTACTCGTCCCGACACAGTTTATGGGGTGAGCTATGTTGTGCTTGCGCCTGAACATCCATTAGTAGAGACGCTCACCAGTGCAGATCAAAAAGAAGCCGTTAATAAATTCATCGAAGAAGTCAAAAATCTTAGTGAAATTGATCGCACATCTGATGATCGCCCTAAAAGCGGCGTAGCGATCGGCGCAAGTGTAATCAATCCATTTACAGGCAAAGAAGTTCCGATCTGGATTGCTGATTATGTTTTATTTGAATATGGCACTGGCGCAGTTATGGGTGTGCCAGCTCATGACACCCGCGACTTTACCTTTGCAAAGCAATACAATCTCCCGATTCAAAGCGTAATCATTTCTAATTCTCCTCAAGGAGAAGGGGCTTATACCGACTCTGGGGTCATGACTAATTCAGGTGAATTTGATGGATTAGAATCTGTAATTGCCAAAACTAAAATCATCGAACTCGCCGAGGCTAATCAATGGGGAACCGCAAAAATCACCTATCGCTTGCGTGACTGGTTAATTTCACGTCAAAGATATTGGGGCTGTCCGATTCCAATTGTGCATTGCCCTAGCTGCGGTATTGTTCCTGTTCCACAATCCGATTTACCGATCGCTTTGCCTGAAGATGTAGAACTGACAGGGCGCGGCGCTTCACCACTCGCTCAGCTTGACTCTTGGGTAAATGTGCCATGTCCAAGCTGCGGTACTCCAGCAAGGCGCGAAACTGACACGATGGATACCTTTATAGATTCTTCTTGGTATTTTTTGCGCTTTACTGATGCGAAAAATGCTGATCAAATATGCGATCGCGATGCGGTTAATCACTGGAGTCCTGTTGATCAATATGTCGGCGGTGTGGAACATGCGATTTTGCATCTGCTCTATTCGCGCTTTTTTACGAAGGTTTTACGCGATCGCGGCCTGCTTAATTTTGATGAGCCATTTACAAGATTGCTGACTCAGGGCATGGTACAGGGCTTGAGCTACATGAATCCGAACAAAGGTGGTAAGGACAAATGGATTCCATCAGCACAGGTGAATCCTCAAGACCCCAAAGACCCTGCCACGGGCGAACCTCTCCAAGCGCTCTATGCCACGATGTCGAAATCTAAGGGCAATGGCGTATCTCCTGAAGTAGCGATCGCCAAATATGGAGCCGATACATTACGGATGTTCACGCTCTTTAAAGCTCCACCCGAAAAGGATTTGGAATGGGAAGATGCTGATGTTGAAGGTCAGCAACGCTTTCTAAATCGTGTTTGGCGCTTAGTATCTAGCTTTGCAGAAACCAAAAAAGACAGCATCTCTAAAAAAGTCGATAAAAATTTACGAAGAGCAATCCATATTGCGATTAAGGAAGTATCTGAAGACTTTGATGGTGGCTATCAACTGAATACGGCGATTTCAGAAATGATGAAGCTCAGTAATGCACTGCAAGATGCTGAAGACAAAAATTCGGCGACTTTTTTGGAAGGTGTGGAAACTCTTTTGTGCTTGATGGCTCCCTTCGCACCGCATATTACTGAAGAGCTTTGGTCACTCATTGGTCATACTGATTCTATTCATTCCCAATCATGGCTCACCTATGATCCTGATGCGCTCACTGTTGATGAGATTACTCTCGTAATCCAAATCAACGGCAAAGTACGCGGTAGTCTCCAAGTTCCATCGGGCGCTAGTAACGACAAGCTTGCTCTAGAAGAATATGCCCGTAGCTCAGAGGTGGCGCAGAAATACCTCGAAGGGAAAGAGATCAAAAAAGTAATTGCTGTGCCAAGGAAGTTGGTGAATTTTGTGATTGCCTAAAATCTACATAACTCACAACTCCAGTCCGCGAGTTAGGGTTGGGAGTCGTCACGACTAAACTTCTTGCAAATGATCGGCAACTTCTCGGTAGAGATTGACAATATGCTCGTCATCAAGGCTGTAGTAGACATTACGCCCTTCTTTACGATAAGTTACCAATCTCGCCGATCGCAAAATCCGTAGTTGATGTGAAACCGCAGAATCACTCATTTTCATCGCTACGGCAAGATCGCAAACGCATAATTCCTGCTCTGAAAGGGCAGATATAAGACGCAATCGGTGAGGATCAGACAGCACCGCAAAAAAATCTGCCATCTGCTGTGCTTGATTAAGAGTAGCGATATGCGACTGACAAGCAACTACTTTATCCAAATGCACCAGATGAATCTCGCAATTTGCTACATCATTAGTTTTTGCAGATTGTGCTTTCGATTTAGCGGTCATGGTAGTAAAGACTGATAATCATTTTTAACCTCAATTTTACCAGAACCTTAGAAATTACCAACCCCAAGTTCCAACTTCGCCTTTAAATGGTCCCACGATATCGGATGTGATCCAGCCGCCATAAAAGTCCCCTGCTTGAGGGATGATTAATTCATCATCGACATAACAAGCATCCATCAGGCTGCCATAGAAGCTTAGTGAGTTTTGAATGTCTTCAAAATTTGGGGTGGGGAGCGAATATCGCCATGCTACGTCTGGGATATGTTTGTCGGCGATCGCCATATCATAATATTGACTTATGCCTTTCCATTCACAAAGCGATCGCCGCGAGGTCTCGACTAGATATTCCATTTTGATATCTTCTATCGGAATGTAATAGCAGGGCGGATGACTGGTTTCGAGAACTCTTTTGGCGCGTTGAGTTTCGGCTAAGACGATGCTATTGCAGATGATGCGAATATGTTTAGTTGTATCTTCTAAAATTGCAGGACGAGGATAGTCCCATACTGATTCTTGTCCTGCTTGAGTATTCATTAAATGTTTTCTCCAAAAAGTGTAAAGTTTGACGTAAGTGGATTAAAATTTTAGTCCTTTTATTGTATTTTTAACAATTGCTCTACTTCGGCTACAAAAGTCTTTGCTTGTTCTAATAAAAGTGTGGCTATATCTAATTCTTCTAATGCTAAAGCAAATAACTTTTTTAACTCGTTCATAATTCAATTCCTTCTCTTTGAATATTTCTCAGCAAAGTAACACTTTTAGCATTAAATCGATCTTCACTCATTGGTATGATGGAGACAAGCTCATTGTAATCCAATAGGATTTTGACGCAAAGTTCTGACATACAGGATATTTCTTGCACTTGAGATACTGGATTTTTGAGTACGGCTAATAAGTCAATATCTGAATTGGGATTGGCTTCGCCTCTAGCATGGGAGCCAAATAAAATCAACTTAACAAGGCGATCGCCATATAGTTCTTTTAAGCCTAGCTTTAATTCGTGTAATGTTGGCTGGATACTATTCAAAGTTGTGTTCATTTTCTAGAAAAAGTATGGCTGGCATGGGAATTTGATTCTATTTTTCCAAAAAAGCTAAAGCTTCAGTGCGTGAATAACTGGGACTATTTTTACCTTCATCCATTGCTTTGTTGAGGCAAGAGTCTTCATCAATTACTGTGCCTTTCATTCTTAATGCATCAGCACAAAATTCTATTTCACCTTCCCAGTAAATATAGCGTCCTGTTTTGTCTAAACTGACTTTAGCAAAAAAGTTGGGATCTTGAAGTGGTTGAAATACTTTGCCTTGTTCAATGATTGGAATAAAATCGGCTACAACGCTTATTCCGTCAGAATATTCTAAAACTAGCTTAAAGTTTTCAATTGGTAACACTCGATTGATTTTATACATGGTTATTCTCTTTAATCTAAAGGTTCTAGTTTGTGAGGTGATTTTCCTGATTGACAAAGTTCCCAGTTTTCTATTAGTTCTTGTTGATGTATGGCAATCCATTCTAAAACCATCGATCGCACTCGATTAGGAACTTTGCCTTTGATGAGGGCGATCGGGGAAATGCCAACAATTATTTCATGTTCGCCATAGGATACATGAATATGAGGTGGGGCATGGCCATCATAAAATACCCTGATCGTAATCCCATAAAATTCTGAAATGATTGGCATAAGATATTTTTGATTAAGTCTACTCTCATTGTATCAAAAGTCTTTGTCTTACCCATGCGCTCAACTATTCTCTTAAATCGCATCAACTATTTGAGTATTCATTTCATTGCTCGTTGCTCAAAGGCTTTGTTAACTCTCTCAATTTGTTTCGGTGCTTCTATTTGTGCGAAAAGTTTTAGGGCTTTTTCTTTATATTCTTCTGCTTGGTCATGTTTTCCCATTGCCTGATATGTTAGCCCAAGCTGAAAATATGCTTCTGCAAGATCGCATCTCGCTCCAATGAGATTAAGGATATCTATAGATTCGTGATGATAAGAGATTGTCTGTTCCCAATCATTCTGCATTCTTTTGATCGTTGCTAAACCAATTAAAGAGTTTGCCTTGACTTGCAAATAATGACTCTCTTCTGAATAATCAAGAGCATTCCTATACATCTCAAATGATTTTTCTAAATCTAATAAGTTTATATAAGTCCTACCAAGGGATAACCATCGATAACCATTAGCCCACGCTGAATTCTTAGTCAAATCTAATTCTTGAAATACTTTGTCTGCAAAATCAATTGATTTTTCTTTGAATCCTAATACAGAATTTGAGAAACTCAGATAACAGTAGGATTCGATAGTGTAGTACCTATAAATAGTGTCTTTTGTTAATTGTACGCATTTTTCAAAATTCGCTATAGCTGACTGCATTTCCCAAATATCAATCTGGCAAAGCCCTATATTAAAAAATGCAACTGCTTCAAGCTCTTTTAAATCAAATTCAGTAGCTATTTGTTTTGATCTCTCATGAGAACAAATACCTTTGTGAATATCTCCCATTAACCAGTAAACATCTCCTAGAATATTATGTATTCTACTTAAGCCATATCCACTAGGTATATGATTAATTACTGCATTGATAGCTGATTTGATGGATTCTAATAGCCCAAGTCTGTAAAATGCATTTCCAAGAGACTCGTCATGTTGCCAATAATTTCCTCTCCTTTTAATGATCATGTTACTTGCTAATTCATATTCCTTAATGGCTATGTAGTGATTGTAAGCTTCAAAAGCTCTTAAACCGTCTCTAGTTGTTACAATAGTTTCGGTATTATTTG
>JANXUJ010000204.1 GCA_025356295.1 Cyanobacteriota bacterium | reverse complement strand
CAATCTTTTGGTTTTTATGGTTTCCCGCTTACTTTTGCTTTATAACCTAAGCCAAGCAAAAACTGTAAAATTTTCTGACTACAATCACCTTGGATTTCGATCGCTTGATCTTTTGCTGCACCCCCTGACCCACAATGATTTTTTAATTGCTTAGTCAGCTTTGCCAAATTATCTACGGTCGTCCGAAACCCTGTCACCTCAGTTACTGTTTTTCCGCCTTTCCCTCGGCGCGTTGCTTGAATGCGAACATTTTGCTGTTGCGGCGGTAAATCAACTATATCTTGATCTTCATTTTCTTCTTCGGGTACACCGAACTCGCGGTAAACCACGCGGTTTTTGGTCATTACTCCACCCAAGCCGCTCGCCATGCTAATTCTGCTTCAGCGATCGTCTTCTGTTGATATTTTTTTTCTAATTCAGTTTGCAAATGTAACATCCGTGCAGACAAAACTCGCAATTCGCCACGATAAGACATCAACTGTCGATCAGTAAACTCGATTTCGGCGAGACGAATACTCATTTGCGGTGCTTGATCACCGTTTACTTGATTACTATTTAAGATTCCGCGATCACTCAACAACTTATTAAGCCTCTGCATACTTTCATTTAGATTTTTGCTAAGCAGAAGATCGAGATTTTCTTGATTAGTACGACTATCGCGATCGCACTCTTCTAAATTTTTTTGCATATTGTCACTCAGCGACTTAACTGTCAACCGTAAATCCTCTTGTAGATTCTGACGCTCTGACAACGAGAGCGCCAGAAATGCTTCAGGACATTTTTGAGTGCAGAACTTGAAGGCTGCTAGCAAAATTTGTTGCTGCACGGCTATGGCGATCGCTCGTGCGTAATCAAGATGCAGCAAATCAATCCGACTGACGACATTAGCGATCGCCTGTTGAATATCTTGAATATCTTGATCAATACGCACTAGCATCGTCATATTTGACCGTATTTATTCGCCAACGACAAAGCGAACAAAGCGGCGCACTTTGACATTCTCGTTGAGTTTAGTGCCAGTTAACTTAACTAACTCGTCAACGGTAATGCTCTGATCCTTGATAAAAGGCTGATCAAGCAAGCACATTTCTTTCAAACGCTTTTCGATGCGACCAAGTACAATTTTTTCGCGAATCGCTTCGGGCTTACTTGCCAAATCATCTTTACCTGCTTCGATTTGCTTCTCGCTTTCAACAAAAGCAGCAGGAATATCAGCAACACTGACATATTCAACATTAGGACAAGCAGCAATTTGCTTAGCAATGCTGTCAGCTAGCTCTTTGAGTTCTTCACGGCGAGCCACAAAATCGGTTTCGCAGTTGACTTCGACTAGCACACCGATGCGGCTGCCAAAGTGGATATAACTATGAACAACGCCTTCTGTGGCAGCACGGCTAGCTTTTTTGACAGCAGAGGCTAATCCCTTTTGTCTTAAATATTCGGTTGCTTTTGTAAAATCGCCATCAGAGTCAACGAGAGCCGCTTTACAGTCTTTGATACCTGCGCCAGTTCTCGAACGTAGCTCTTGAATTTGTTGAGTAGTAATTTCTGCCATGTTAATAAAATTGTTTGGGATGTCTAAGGCAACATTTCAGGGATCGAGATGTTCTGCTCGTTGCCGAATATATTTCTAAAATGTTTGCAGTAAACTAACTTATCACAATTTCGAGTACACAAGGATGTCTCAAGATTTCAAAAGTTGAGACATAAAATCCAAAAAATCGATAGGGCAAGAATTACCCCTCGATTTTTTAGGTTTTAGTTTAACACTTAATTTGCTACAGGGCTTTGAAATTCTACCAACGACTCAGGTATTGACAGACTAGAGCTATGGTGACCATCAATAGAACAAGTCAGCTCCAAATTTAGTTCTTCTGCTCGCAATACAAGCTCTTCTTCTCGGCGTTTTAGCTCTTGAATTTGATATTGCATAGACTGTTTCCAGATTTCAATGTCATCTTCCAAGTCTTTATACCGTTTCACAAAATTAGTCATGCCACTGAATATTCTGACAATTGGCTCCTTTGCTTCTTCAATCCGTTGCAGTTTTTGGTTGGCAATTGTCAAGTGAGCGATTACTAAAGTCCCCACTTTAAACTTGTTGGCTAGATCAGAAACAATTTCACCATTAGCCGCAACCCATCGATATATATCAACCTCTTTAGCATGAAGCTCTAGAAGATTAGAGCCTAGCATCTGCTTCTTTATCACTGTCGCTAAATATCTCATATTCCCATTACCCTTTGATATTCCCTAATTACCCCTTATCAACATTAATTCTATTTAAGGAAAAAGTGAAATTGAGAATGACTAAATCTCTATATTCTTAATCTCTATATTCTTAATCTACTTCTAAAGTCTTCAGAGACTTCAGAATATCCTTAAATCAAAATTACGTTACTTATTATTCTGAAGCTGTATGGGTATTTATTGCCAATATCTTCATGATTATTTATCTATTAAGCTAAACCCCTAAAAGATAGAGCGCTAAGCGCTCTATCTTTTAG
>JANXUJ010000101.1 GCA_025356295.1 Cyanobacteriota bacterium | reverse complement strand
ATTTTTGAAAGTGCCGCGAAGCGGCACTTTCAAAAATCTCTTTACACCAGCTAGTTAGGTGAATAATTTAAAAGTTTTTAAGAGTTATAGATGAGTTATAGATATATGGACTCAACCAAAATTTTGTTAGTCGAGGATGATCCCAATGATGTCGAGCTAATCCAGTTAGCCCTAGATAGCTATAACTTTGTCAACCACATAGATGTCGTCTCAGATGGAGAACAGGCTATTCATTATTTGCTGGGTCGAGATGGACAGCCGCCGACCCAACCGTTACCGCGACTAATACTTTTAGACTTAAAACTACCTAAAATTGATGGGATACAAGTATTAGAAATGATTAGGCGTTCCGATCGCACTCGCAACCTTATTGTCGTGGTGATGACCTCATCAGCCGAAAATCGTGATTTAAAGACTTGTTATGATCTTGGTGTCAACAGCTATATTGTTAAACCTTTAGACTTCCAGCAGTTTGTCGAGATGTCTCGTCAAGTTGGACTTTACTGGATGATGTTAAATCAGTTGCCATCCCCTGATTAATCCGTAACAATTTAAGTATTTTTCAGATATACTTTTTCCTATGAGCAGATCAATATCGGAGCCTGAAGAATTTGATGAGTCAAAAGCTCAACGATCATGGCGATCGCTGAATATTTTGATCATTGAAGATGTTGCTGCCGATGTTGAATTAACCATCCTTGCTCTAGAATCATCAGACTTATCTTTTACCTACGACCTCACCACTACGGCGCTCGAGTGTCAGAGATATTTGCAAGAAAAAACCTATGATGTGGTCTTGTCTGACTATCGACTACCAAGTTTTAATGGCTTGCAAGCTTTTAATTTTTTAAAACAATCAGGACAAGATATCCCTTTTATCTTAATCACAGGGAGTTTGGGCGAAGAGGCGGCAGTGGAATGCATCAAAGCTGGGATGACCGATTACGTCTTGAAGGATCGCTTATTTCGGCTGCCCAGTGTTTTAGAGCGCGCCCTCCAAGAATTTAGATTGCGTCAAGAACAAAAAGTAGCGATCGCCAAAATAGAACAGCAGGCACGGCGCGAGACAATTATTAACCGTATTGTCCAAGCGATGCGAGAAACATTAGTTTTAGATGACGTATTGCAAACAACGTCTGATTTATTGTATGAAGCTTTACAGGTGAGTCACTGTTTTATTTTTCAGCCCGATCACTTGCAACAGATGCGAATTCGCTATATCAACCGAAGTCCTGACGATCAAACCGATATGATTGTTGGCTTGCCATGTGGTTTTTATGAATATTACCAAGATGATTTGATGCAGGGATGTCAGGTAAGTATTCATCCACTCAAGGAGGCTCTTATCCCAGAAGTTCAAGAGCTAATAGACAAATATAATATTGGTTCTCTTTTGATTACACCTCTATTTTATCAACAAACTTATTTAGGTGGAATCAGCCTTTACCAGATACAGAAAGAGCGAATTTGGTCTGAAAATGAACTATCTCTAGTTAGAGCGATCGCCGATCAATGTGCGATCGCTATTCATCAAGCCGAACTCTATCAAAATGTGCAAACAGAACTGATAGAACGCAAAAAAATGGAGGCGCAACTTCGTCATGATGCGTTTCACGATGCTCTGACAGGCTTACCAAATCGCTCCTTGTTTTTAGATCGTCTCAGTCATGCTTTACAACTATCACAGCGGCGATCGCATCTCGGCTCAACAAATCTTTCGGAACAGTTTGGGATTATCTTTTTGGATTTAGATCGATTTAAGGTGGTCAATGACAGTCTCGGACATCTAGCAGGCGATCAATTATTGAAAATTGTGGCAAAGCGTCTTGCTACTTGTCTGAGGGGTGGAGATACAGTCGCTCGGTTGGGTGGCGATGAATTTGTGATGCTGCTTGAAGAAATTCACGATGTCAATGATGTGATTGAAGTTGTGCAGAGAATTCAAGAATCGTTAAAAGCTCCCGCTCTAATAGAAGGGAATGAAATATTTATCAGTACGAGTATTGGCATCGCTCTCAATGCTGCTGACTATACCCAACCCGATCAATTGCTGCGTGATGCAGACACGGCAATGTATCGCGCTAAAGAAAAAGGACGCGATCGCTACGAAGTATTTAATCCTGCAATGCATGTAGAAGCTCTCAAAAAGCTAAGATTAGAGAACGATCTACGGCGCGCGATTGATAGACAAGAGTTGCGAGTACATTATCAGCCGATTGTCGGGCTAAAATCACAACAAATAGAGGGGTTTGAGGCACTCGTCCGATGGCAACATCCTGAACAAGGCTTGATGTACCCTGCTGAATTTATCTTGATTGCTGAAGATACAGGATTAATTGCAGCAATCGATGTTTGGGTATTAAAAGAATCCTGTTCTCAGTTGCGACTATGGCAAGATCAGTTTGCGATCGCCAAAGCTTTAACCATGAATGTCAATATATCTGGGCGACAGTTTAGCAAGCCTGATTTGATTAGCCATATCGATCAAATACTGGAAATTACAAATCTAGATAGTAGTAGCTTAAAGATAGAAGTCACGGAAAGTATATTAATTGAGAAGACAGCTATAGCAAAACAAATCTTGAGTGAACTAGAGGAGCGCAATATCCAAGTCTGCATTGATGATTTTGGAACAGGCTATTCTTCGTTAAGCTATTTACGGCGTTTCCCAATCCATACGCTCAAGATTGATCGCTCATTTATTGCCCACCTTGATCATAATCCTGATGATGATGAAATTGTCAAAGCGATTATTATTTTAGGAATAAATCTCGGTCTAAATGTAATCGCTGAAGGGATAGAAAATTCCGAGCAGTTAAATTTTTTAAAAACTTACAATTGTCATGCAGGTCAGGGATATCATCTGTTTGAGCCTTTAGAAGCTAAAGCGATCGCGGAGTTACTAAGTTCTATTCCAGCTCTTGTATAACTTATCAGGAAATTGGATATAATTAGTTATGGAAAAGTCTTCTATCTATCGTACTTTGCAAATCGCCTCGGTCGTGGTGGTTTATGTTGTGATTTCTATATGGGCTTCGACTGCCCATGTGGATATGATATCTGACACCTTGACGAGTATAAATTCGCTGTTAGTAATTTTGGCGATCGTGATTATATTTCCCTATGTTTGTTTCCAAGTTTTTAGCAAACTCACTACGCCGCCAGCATCGCGAAATATTGATGATCCACTTGATGATTTATTAGAAGTTAATAACTCAGCGATCGCCACCGAAAAGATCAAAGAAGAAATCAAGACAATGCAATATCGCGGCACTAGATATAAGTCAGAAAAATACGAGCCAGAAAGTTTGCCAGATGAGACAATCGAGATCAGCAAAAAATCTCAGCCTGTGATCAAATATCGCGGCGTAGCGATCAAAGATAGTGCAGATAGCGCTGCTCAAGATGTAACGGACTCATTCTCAACTGCCAGAAAATCTCAAAAATCGGCGTTACCCAAAAAGAGAATGAAATATCGTGGTTCCTATTTGGATTGATTTATTTAAGCCCCAAAACCTGTGACGCACGCTGCACCACAGGTTTTGGGGCTTTATCTATTTACTTATCGAGACGGACAACATACCATTGCCATGTGCCGCGATCGCCACAATCTAGATCGCACGCAGTTTTAATCAAGCGTTGGACTTGTTCGTTAATCGTGGTGAGATTTTGTAAATCATAAGGAAGCGCATCTTGAATGTCGGCGAGCAAATCATGCAAAATTTGTTCTAGTTCTAGCTGATTTACAAACTGTTCTTTCATGTCTGGAGGCAGCACTACATAAGTGTCTTCGTAGTACATCATGCTGCTTGGCATATAGTTTTTTAGTTAGTGATATTTTTGTTAAAATCCTAGCATGATGAACAAACAAAAAGTGGAGGCGGTCTTGTACCTGAAGGGGCAGCCGATGAATTTGGTCGCGATCGCCACCGCTCTGGATTGCGGAATTGAGGATGCTGAGATGGGGCTGATCGACTTAATTTCCGAATATGCTCATCGGGATAGTGCTTTAGAAATTGTCGAAACCGATCTAGGATTTGCGTTGCGGTTGCGCTCGGAGTTTGAAGACTTAGTACATAAATTAATTCCTGTTGACTTAGGGCGTGGCACTTTACGGACTCTTGCCGCGATCGCGCTCAAAAAAAATATTGTCCAGTCAGAGTTGATCGAGTTACGCGGGGCGGGTGCATATCAGCATGTTCAAGAATTGGTCGAGCAAGGATTTGTGAAAAAACGGCGGCAAGCGGAAGGGCGATCGTCTGTACTACAAGTAACCATAAAGTTTCATCAATATTTTGAAATAGATGAATTAACGAAGTTGATCTAAGATAATTTAATAAGCGCGAATTAACAAGCGCGAAGTGATGATATCCCACGCTTTGCAATTAGTAAGGATTTTATAGAGATTTTATTTTGAGCATATTAATCAGACAAAGCCAAATTGTTCTACCTGCTCGCCAAACTTTGTTAGGAGATATTTATATTAAAGATGGCAAGATTGCCGCGATCGCTCCCTACATTGATCTTGAAGAACTAAGTGAAGAAGATCAACCTGGGCAAATAATCGAAGCTGAAGGATTAACTTTGCTGGCGGGAGTGATTGATCCGCAAGTACATTTTCGAGAGCCAGGACTGGAATATAAAGAAGACTTGCGATCGGCTAGCCATGCTTGTGCGAAGGGCGGCGTGACTAGCTTCTTAGAAATGCCGAATACACGTCCGTTGACGATTACACAAGCGGCGCTAGATGACAAGCTTAGTCGAGCGGCGAGTAAATCTGTCGTTAATTACGGATTTTTCATTGGCGCTACGGGTGAAGTTTTACCTGACTTACTTACGGCAAATCCAACTTGTGGGATCAAGATATTTATGGGATCAATGCATGGCGCTTTATTGATTGATCAAGAGGAAATTTTGGATAGAATTTTTTCGCAGGGCGATCGCCTAATTGCAGTTCATGCTGAGGATCAAGCGCGGATTGCTCAAAGACGTATTGAGTTTGCGGACAGTAAAGACCCTGCCAAACATTCGCTAATCCAAGACAATCAAGCAGCGCTCAATGCTACTCAGCTAGCCGTAAAACTTTCTAAAAAATATCAACGCCGCCTTCATATTCTGCATATGTCCACAGCCGAAGAAGCGGAATTTTTACGTCAAGAAAAACCTGCATGGGTGACAGCTGAAGTCACCCCGCAGCATTTATTAATGAATATCGGTGCTTATGAAAAAATCGGCTCCCTTGCTCAGATGAATCCACCATTGCGATCGCCTCATGATCAAGAAATTCTCTGGCAAGCCTTGCTCGATGGTGTAATTGATTTTATTGCGACTGATCATGCACCCCATACCCTAGCCGAAAAAGGGCTAGCCGCAAGCCAATATCTGCAAATAGCTGAATCTGAGAAATCCTCCGCAAATACGGTTTTACTCGAACCCGCTAATGTTCCATCAGGAATGCCAGGGGTGGAAACCTCAATGCCATTGATGCTAACTGAAGCCATGAAAGGCAGATGCACTGTCCATCAAGTCAGCCAATGGATGAGTAGCAATGTGGCAAAAGCCTATAAAATTGCCAATAAGGGCGAAATTCGGATCGGTTGGGATGCAGATTTGGTGTTGGTCGATTTGCAAACCTATAAACCTGTGCGAAATGAAGATTTGTTGACCAAATGCGGTTGGAGTTCATTTGCAGGATGGTCACTCACGGGCTGGGCTGTGACCACGATTGTCGGCGGTCAAGTTGTGTTTGCCAATGGCAAAGTAAATCCTGATGTGCGTGGTCAAGCATTGCAGTTTGGCTAGAATGAACACACAATATATAATATAAATAATTTAAAAGCCTTGCAAAGCAAGGCTTTTAAATTATTCGGGCTTGATTTAGAGTGCAATATTATGTTTCTTTCTCAAAAGGTATCGAAAAAAGTATTGATTCTATTCGTGTTAGCGATCGCTACAGGTTTGGTAGATGCCTGTAGCAATTCAAATGCTGGTAATAAGAATCTGTCAATGCCCGCGATCGATACGACCAAAGTTTCACCCACGCCGATCGCCCCTGTCAAGCCAGCCATAGTCGCGACTTCAGCTAGTCCTGCGCTCGACTTTAATAAACTGCCTGAACTAGAGATTAGTGAACTCGAACCTTATAAACATCGTTCGGGGCTGTTGGAAATGACAGTGCCGAAGGGTTGGCAAGTCAATGATAGCAGTCAAGCAGGTGAGTTACTGGTTACTTGGAATGAAAAAGCGGGACGGGCGACCATTTCGGCAAACATTTTTGTACCGCCGAGCGAGATTCCTGATAGTCGGCTGAGTGATGTCTTTGAAGGGATCATCAAGGGAATGTATGGTACTCAGCCAGATTTTTCGATGCGATCGCCAATAGTTGAACAAACGGGAAATGCGGTGATTGAATGGACATCAACCGTAACGATTGGTAACAAAAAAGTTAAATTTCAAGCTAATAGTAAGCTGCAACGTAGTAATAATAAGCTTACAATCTTGACCTTTGGCGCGATCGAACCTAAATTTATCGAAATGAAAGATTCTTTCGCTAAAATAGCCAACAGTCAGATTGTCAATGCTAATCTAACCATTCCTTAGCTCCCAAAAAGTCTCAAAAGCAATAATGCCTCCTAAAAACATTAAACAAAACACTAAAAAACAATGCTAAAAAATAGTTTTGTATTATCTACTCTCGGCGCGATCGCCATCTTGTCAAACTTACTAGGAAGTTGCACACCCGATACAGCTAGCAAAGCGCCGACTAGCCCTAGCGCATCTAGTAGTCCTGCCACCAAGACACCTGATGCCAAGAGTGTTGCCACAGTTACGACTGACACTCAGCAGAAAGCGGATGCACGCATCCTTAAAGTCAAAATCGATAGTTTAGAGACTTACAAACATCCCTCTGGACTATTTCAAATTGATGTACCTAAAGGTTGGACTGCCAAAGAGAATAAAAAGCCCAATGAGGTGATTGTTTTATGGTTTGATCCCACCAAAAATGCCTTGCTCACGGTCGATGTTTTCAAAGCACCAGCTGAGACCACACCTGCCCAATTGACTACACTTTTAGAGACATTCTTGAAGTCAACTTTTGGTACGAAGCCCGGATTTACCGTTGGCAAGCCTGTAGAGCAGAAAGATGGTACTGTGCAAATTGTCTGGAGCTATGATGAGTCGATCAAAACTATTACCGCGAAGGTGCAGGGTAATAGTTTCATCGGGCGGAAGGGTGACAAAATTTCTCTGATTACTACAGGCGGAGTTGCTGATCAAATCCCTGCTCTGAAAGACTCTTTTGATCGCATTGTCAACAGCTACAAAGTTGACACCGCGATCGCCATTCCTTAAAAAACTTTATGAAACTTGCGATCGCCATTATCAATGCCTTTACTAATCAACCATTTCGTGGCAACCCTGCGGCGACTGCGCTGGTTGACGAATTTCTAAGTGATGCACAGATGCAGCAAATTGCAGCGGAGATGAATCTTTCGGAAACTGCATTTGTAAAACCTCTAAGCAAAAATCACTTTCAGTTGCGCTGGTTTACACCAACGCAAGAAGTTCGTCTCTGTGGTCATGCGACTTTGGCGATCGCACATTACTTACGAGAACTAGTGGCGATCGCCATTGATGTGCCGCTTATTTTCTCGACCCTCAGCGGTGACTTAAAAATTAGCTTTGAAGATAATTTGATCGTCATGGATTTTCCTGCGGCATTTTATCGAGATTGCTCAGCGCGATCGCAACAAATATTAGCCGATATGCTCCGCGACCATACCTATGAATCCCTCGGTCAAAGCGAAGACTACATCACCGTTTTATTAGAATCTCAGTCTGCCGTCCAAAATTTTCAGCCAGTATACGATCGCATTGCTCAGTTAGATGGTTTTGGCTTTATCATCACTGCGATCGCTGACCACGCTCAACCATACGACTTTGTCTCCAGATTTTTTGCGCCCACAGCTGGCATCCCTGAAGACCCAGTTACAGGTTCCGCTCATTGCAGTCTCACGCCTTACTGGGCAAAGCGACTTAATAAAAGCACCCTTAGAGCCAAACAATTGTCAGCGCGTACAGGTGAACTTGAAGTCTGCGATCGCAATACGAGAGTTTTGCTAAAAGGCGAAGCTGTGACTTTCCTGCGTGGTCAAATTGAGATACTAGGTTAAGTTATCTAAGCGCCCTTTTTTGTTATGTTTTGATCAGGGGTAAGAACACCTGCACCACAGTTTTCTCATAGGGAATACTCTCAATCTCTAACCTGCCTCCATGCAAGTTGGCAAGTCGCTTGGCGATCGCTAAGCCCAGCCCAGTTCCTTGTTGGATATATAGCTTTTTCTCAAACTTGACATATGCCCCAAAAGTGGCAATTTGTTCGGGTTCAAAACCCTGACCGCGATCGGTTACGGTCAGACAAAACTCTTCTTGATCAATACTGCTAGTAACATCTACAGAAGTTCCTTCAGCAGAAAATTTGAACCCATTATCAATAATCTCCTTCGCAATCACATTTAAGTAAAAGTCGGAGATTTGCATACTGGCATCTTTTATATCAACATTTAGATCAGAAACTCGATTGTAGTTTTCGGCAATTTTTTTAGCACAGCTAGGAATTTCAATATCGACAAAAGTTGTCTTGCTATGACGAATTTGATTAATCCATTCGGTATTATTGTCTGTGGACTCCAACTCCGCATATAGCAAAAATTTCTTCACCATTTCATGCATATCTCGCCCCGCCTTGCGGATGCGTTTACCGATATCAGGAACTTCGTGCGCTTCCATTGCATGATAATTTTTGACCAAAATATCAGACAAGCCCATCACCTCGATCGCTGGAAATAATAACTGATGTGGCAGCGACTTAGAGATATTTTCGCGTAAGTTATTTAATTCTTGTCGATAGTAGTTATTGATAATCTCTTGTTTTTTTAATTGAGCATTAATTGCCCCCAACAATTCATCTCTAGTAAATGGTTTTGTCAAATAATCATCAGACCCTAGTTCCATCCCTTGCCGAAGATCGGTTTTGTCAGATTTTGCACTGAGAAAAATAAAAGGAATTGCGTTTGTAGCAGGATTTTTACGCAGTACTTTAATCACTCCATATCCATCTATTTCAGGCATCATAATATCGCAGATAATCAAACTAGGAATCGTCTGCTGGGCAATCTTTAAGCCATCGCGACCATTGTTGGCACTAATTACCAAATAACCCTCAGCTTGCAACATTCTGGTCGTATTCAACAAAACATTGGGATTGTCTTCGATAATGAGAATTTTTTTCATTTCATTTTTTGAGTATCTGCAACTATATATTATAGCGATTGCGATCAATCGCTGTAATATTAAGACAAAAAGCTTAAATCGAAATTGGCAAAACAACTGTAAATTCTGTGCCAATATTTACTCGGCTCTTCACGGATATTGTTCCATGATGAATATCTACACAATTTTTGACAATTGATAGCCCTAGTCCAGTACCTGGTAATATCCCAACATTTTTGCCACGATGAAATGCACTAAATAAATGAATTAAATCCTCTTCAGGAATACCAATACCATAGTCAGTGATTACAAAAGTTGCATTTTGATCATTAACTGTTAATTGGAAGTCAATATTATTATTTTGAAGAGAATCAATACTATTATTTTGAGGAGAATATTTAATTGCATTTGTGATTAAATTAGTTAAAATTTGACGTAGTAGTTTCTCATCCATTTTGACTGTTAAGGTAGGCAGATCGTTTTGAAGATGTAGATTCTCAATTGATATATTAAGATTTGCAGCGACATGTAAAAAGGAACGCAAAATATAATCTTGACCAAAAGTCCTTTGGATTTGACGCAATAGTTGACGGCAAAAGTTGAGAAGATCAAATTCAGTCAAATTAATTTTAGATTTATTAGCATTAGCTCGACTCAGAAATAATACATCTTCCATTAGCACTGTCATGTGTTTGACTTCTGATTGGATTTGATGCAACTGCTCGGTTTGCTCTTCTTTTGTCCAATCATAATATTCCAACAGTTCTGATGCACTTTGAATAGTTGTTAATGGTGTGCGAAATTCATGAGAAACAACTGAGATAAAGTCGGACTTCATCTGACTGAGTTCGCGTTCTTGTTTAAGCGATCGCAATAAGACTAAAGCTGATAGTTGCAATTGTTCATTCTGCTCTTGAAGCTTCTTTTGTAATGAACAGAGTCTTAGATGGGTTTCTATTCTGGCTAACACTTCAATCAGCTGAAATGGCTTGCTAATGTAATCCACGCCACCAACCGAAAAAGCCTCTACTTTTTCAGACACCTCTTCTACCGAACTAATAAATATAATGGGAATGTTTTGAGTGAGTGGATTTGCTTTTAATATGCTGCAAACTTCGTAGCCATTAATATCAGGCATTCTGATATCAAGCAAAATTATATCGGGTAGTATCTGATTAGCTTTGGTCAGAGCGTCAGTGCCATTTAAGGCTTGCTCAACTTGATAGCCTTGTCTAACGAGCATCAATGATAAAAGTTGGATATTATAAATGGTGTCGTCAACAATCAGGATTAAAGCACTCTTTGCTAGTTGTTTCTCTTCAACTTGGTCTAGGTTTAAATTAGTCATGACAAAAAAAAATTAAGTATAACCCAAAAAAAATTTTTTTAGCTAATAATGTCTTGCGCTCCGCAGGAGATATTATTAGCTTTTTAGGTTTATTTTTTAGTAGAGTTTATTTAATGCGACTGTCGATTATTCTTCCTTGCCTTAATGAGATTCGACATGGTTATCTAGACTGCATTCTTGCTAATTTAGTTGCCCAAAGTATTCCCCAAAATAACCAAGTAGAAATTATTGCGGTTGTGAGTGCTAGTGAGGATGGTACGGATGTGTTTCTGGAAGAATATACAGCTAAACTTGTGGGGTTACAAGTTGTGCGATCGCTGGCTAAAAACCGCGCTCAGAGACTAAATGAGGGAATTGCAGTCAGTACAGGCGAGATAGTCTTATTGCATCACCCTGCCACACTTCTACCCGAAGGCATTGCTTTTCAGCTAATTGAAGAAGCTTTAGGATCAGGCACAAGGTGGGGTGCATTTCGGCATAGTTTTGACTTTTCACATGGGCTATTGCGCTTTACGTCTTGGTATTCTGACCATGTGCGCGTCCAGCAAAAGGGAATTGTCTATCTCGATCACTGTCCATTTATTGATCGTCAACTTTTAGCAAAAATTGGCAATGTTCCTGATCTAGATATTTTTGAAGATACAGTGTTAAGCGATCGCCTCGGCAAATTTGCTAAGCCTGTACTAGCACAAGGCAAAATTATCACCTCAGCAAGACGCTTTCGACAGAGAGGAATATACCGTCATGCTATGCTCAATCAGCTATTAAAAATTTGTTATCACTTCAACATTGATCCGCGATCGCTCAATCGTTTGTATGAACAAAAAGCCAGTATTAACGTCAAATACTAAAAAATCAGACTTCTGTATCTCAGCAATTAATAAACTTCGTATTTCATCAACTGACAGGGCAGAGTTCCATTAAGTACCGCTGTTCGCTCAGCACACTTCAATCCAATTGTTTGCGATAGTTGCTTATTACCACTAAGCACAAAAGCCGTCCATCCCTTAAAGCGGTGTTTGAGAACGTTCCCCAACTCTTTATAAAAAGCTCCCAAATCGCTATCTCTTCCCAATCTCTCACCATAGGGAGGATTGCAAAAGAGAACTCCACTATCCGCAGGAGCGACCACTTCTGAGAGGTCTAAAGCAGAGAAATACACATGGTTTGATAAACCACAATTTTTAGCATTAATCACCGCTTGATCGACCACCTCAAGATTGCGATCGCTACCCCAGATCGGCGCAGGTAATGTATCCAAACGGTTATCATCGGCTTCTTGAATTAATTTAGCTAAAAGCTCTTGATCAAAATCTAGCCAAGACTCAAATCCAAAACTGTCTCTAAACATCCCTGGGGCAATATTCAGAGCTTTCAAGCTTGCTTCGAGCGGCAAGGTTCCCGAACCGCAAAGAGGATCATAAAACATCTGATCTGGCTGCCAACCTGACATCTGAATTAATGCGGCTGCTAAAGATTCTTTGAGCGGTGCGGCTCCCACGGCAGGGCGATAACCGCGCCGATGCAAACTATTTCCCGAACTATCGAGACTGACCGTACAGCCATTGTCATCAATATGTACGCCGATTCGCAAATCTGCTTCCTGCACATCGACATCCGATCGCTCACCAAATCGGTCTTTCTGCTGATCAATGATCGCATTCTTAACTTGTAGCGCCGTGAAATGCGTGTGATTAAGCTGATCATTCTTGCCTGTGGCATTCACCGCCAGAGTCATTTCAGGGGTTAAATATTCTGACCAGTCGATCGCCTTAATTCCTCGATAGAGGTCATCAGCATCAAGACAATCAAACTGATCTAGATGCATCAAGATGCGAAACGGTAGCCGCGCCCAGAGATTAACCCGATAAAGCAAAGTGCGATCGCCTTCAAAGCCGACCCCACAAAATCCCGCCGCGACTGAATGCGCGCCTAATTGTTCTAATTCCTGTGCTGCAAGAGCTTCTAAACCTCTTGCCACAGTTGCAAAATATTGATTCATAAATTAATGATACAGCTTTGATATTGTCAAATTTATTAAACTTAGATGCTCTGAGAACTCAGACGATTTGAGAAACCATTTCCAAGAGAATACCAATGATTTTATTAGGATTTTCAATTGAATACTCATCTAAATCTATATACACATCATCACCGTCCATAGTGAGAAACTTCCACGCTGTCCCTGTTGTGACCACCCCATATATCTTTTTTGTCACTTGATCATTTTCACGCGCATTAAATATCTTGGCTGCTACCATTTCCGCAATACATTGACCTAATCCACCGATAATATTTTCATTTTTAGCTTCAACTACCGCAATAACTGGACTGCTTAAGATCAATTGTTCGGGTGACGCACTGATTATAAAATCACAAAACCCATTCAGTCCTTTTTCTTTATCAACATTAAACTCAATCCCAGAGAACAAGCTGATTTTATGAGCTAGAATTTTTCGTAATTCCACCAAAATACTACAAATAATCATCTCTGAGCGTGCTTTTTCAGTATTAATCGCCCGCGCTAGAGGAATATTTTCAGCTAAAGTTTCTTTTAGATACGCAGTAATTTCATAGCACTTAGTATCAGCGAATAGATTCTCTTTCTCGATTAAATTGATACAAAGTTGTTGTTTAACCTTTTTAAGATCAAAATCGCTATATGCCATTACGCAATCCTCTAAAATTATCTTGATTAAAGACAAAGAAGCACCCATTGGGTGCTTCTTTTCTTAATATGCGTCCTGTAACTCATAAAAGTCAGGTGTCACATAATCCTTACGCATCGGATAGCCGATCCAGTCTTCGGGCATTAGAATCCGTTTAAGATTAGGATGCCCTTCGTAGATGATGCCGTACATATCGAAGGTTTCGCGCTCTTGCCAATCAGCGGTTTTCCATATCCAGTAAACCGATGGACAGGTCGGATCGGTGCGCGGCAGAAATACTTTAATTCGTACTTCTTCAAAGCGATCGCTATTATTAACCACATCATCGGTCAGCTTCGCCAGATGATACATACTCACCAAACTATCACCAGCCCCAGCATCATAACCACATTGACACATCATGTAGTTAAAGCCATAGGCATAGAGAGCAGTCGAGAAGGGCAGTAAAAACTGACGCTCAACCTTCAAGATTGGCACACCTTGCTTATCTAAACCTAAGAACTCATGCTCAAAGCCATTGCTAGTCAACCACTGCGAGACAGTCGCCGTTACTTCGGTTGTCGCTAAGGCGGCTTCTTGGTTTTCTAATTGATTATTATCTGCCAACTGTCTCTACCTCCTTCTGAGCCATTTGCAAAGCGGGTAATGGAATCCCAGACTGGACTAACTCTAGAGGTGGCGACATGCGACTAGGCATCTCTAAGTATTGTCCTGTCAGGATCGGACTTACCACCTTCATTTCATGCTTGACAGCATAATAACGATGAGTGCGATCGAGATTAGCTCTCTCTTTAAATCCTTCCGTACCAATCTTTTTCCGCAATTTAATAATTGCGTCCATGATCGCTTCAGGACGAGGAGGACAGCCAGGAATATACACATCAACAGGAATCAACTTATCCACACCGCGAACTGTGGTGTAAGAGTCAGTACTAAACATGCCGCCCGTAATCGTGCAAGCGCCCATGGCGATTACATATTTCGGTTCTTGCATTTGTTCATACAGACGAACAAGTGCAGGAGCCATCTTCATCGTCACTGTACCCGCAGTAATGATCAGGTCAGCTTGACGAGGACTAGAACGAGGTAACAAACCAAAGCGATCAAAGTCAAATCTTGACCCAATCATGGCCGCAAACTCAATAAAACAGCAGCTAGTGCCATAGAGCATTGGCCAAAGACTGGACATTCTTGACCAGTTATATAAATCGTTGAGAGTTGTTAAAACGACATTATTTGATAAGTCCTGAGTGACTTGAGGCGTGGCGGCAGGGTTAATGAGGCGCTGCGTTTGGTCTTCAATACTGAAGTCCAGCGCGACATTTTCGGCTTTCATGACCATTCTAAAGCTCCTTTTCTCCAAGCGTAGACTAGACCTAATACAAGAATGCTAATAAAAACAAGTGCTTCCACAAAAGCTAGCAAGCCTAGTTTGCTAAATGCGACAGCCCAGGGATATAAAAATACTGTTTCCACGTCAAATATGACGAAGGCAAGCGCAAACATATAATAACGAATATTAAACTGTATCCATGCGCCGCCAATGGGTTCACAGCCAGACTCGTAGGTGGTACGACCTGCGGCTCCAGACTGTTTTGGGCTTAACAGAGCCGATAGTCCTAGTCCCGATAGGGGGACTAGCGTACAAACAATGATGAATACCAGTAAGTATTCGTATCCGCTCAAAACCAAGATGTGTTACCTCTTCAAGCTAGCTTGATTAGACTCTAATTTGTGGCGGTGGACACTAGCCATTGATACAAATCGAGAAATCCTGTCTACATTATATGGGAGTGGTGGTAGATGAAATTTTGTTACAGACTAGAAATTTTTCTATGCATTGGCTTATATACTTTAAATCTTGCCCCAACTGTCTAAGATTTAGAGATTTAAAGTCAAAGTTAAGTATTCAATATTTATATTTTTAGTTTTATCAATATTTTCGTTTAAAAGATTTAGGAGAACCCATGAGTCAAGGTTTAGCAACACTTTTGCGTGTAGGTACACAAAAATCTCATTCGGCGGCTGAGAGTACCGATTTTATTAAATGTTTTTTAAAAGGTGTAGTTGACAAGACTTCATATAGCAGACTCGTTGGCAACCTTTACTTTGTTTACAAGGCTCTTGAAGCCGAGTTTGAAGTCCATAAAAATGATCCAGTCTTAGGCAAGCTCTACTATCGTGAACTATGGCGCGAAAAGAGTCTAGAACTTGATATGTTGTTTTACTTCGGCGCAAATTGGCGCGAAGATTTTAAGCCGACACCCGCTTGTGAGAAGTATCTCGCTCGTATCCATGAGATTTCGGCTAATGATCCTGTGTTGCTAGTGGCTCATGCTTATACTCGCTATATGGGTGACTTGTCGGGTGGTCAAATCTTGAAGAAAATCGCTAAAGAGGCGATGGGTTTGCAAGACGACAACGGCACTGCGTTTTATGAATTTGACGATATTCGTAATCATGGCGAATTCAAAAAGCGCTATCGTGAAGCTTTGGATACGCTTCCGATAGAAGCGGCAGATGCCGATCGCATTGTTGAGGAAGCCAATGACTCATTTCACATGAACATGGCAATGTTCCGTGAGCTAGAAGGCAACTGGTTTGTTGCTTTGACTAAGTTCGGCTGGAATTCTTTACTCACTAAGATCAAGGGTGAGCCTAAAGAAAATAGTTCAGCACGCCGCGAATCAAAGGCTATAAGCTAATCAAGTAAAAGCTATAGCTACAAAAAAAGAGGATGTGCAAAGCACATCCTCTTTTTTACTAAATCACGCGATCGTTACCGCCATCAACAGGAACTTGGGCGGCTGTCGTACAAGCAAACAAATCACCACACATTTCAGCCGCAAGTTCAGCGACATGGCGGCTGGTGACTTTCACCTTGAGCAGATTGTTAGTTTTATACTCCTCAACCGTTAATCCATAGTGTTTAGCGCGAGATTCCAACACATCCTCTGTCCAAATACCACTATCAAAGACTGCATTGGGATGCAAGGTGTTGATGCGAATGCGATCGCTACTCCATTCTAGAGCCGCCACCCGCATCAGTTGCGTTAGTGCCGCCTTTGATGCTGAATAGGCTGCCGCCGCAGGACCAGGTGCGAGGACGTTTTTAGAACCGATCGCAATAACTCGACCACCATTGGATGCAAGTTTCAGCAGTGGATAACATTCACGCATCAGAATTAAATTTGCATCAAGATTGATATGCATCACCTTTTGCCATGTGGCGGTATCGAGATTCTCAATGCGACAGCCAGAGGGAAAAATTCCTGCATTGAGAATGAGAATGTCTAAACCACCAAAAGCTTTTACAGCTTTATCGAGAGCCTTAGCGATCGCCGTCTCATCACTGACATCACAGGTAACACCCACAAAATCAGGGCGATCATATAGTTTCTCAATTGTAGGATTAACATCTAATCCCACTACGGCTGCGCCACGTCTTAACAACGAGTCTACGCAAGCTTTACCGATACCTGAGGCGGCTCCTGTGACTAATGCAATTTCGCCTATGAATGCAGGAGACGAGTCACTTTTTTTGAGTTTAGCTTGCTCCAATTCCCAATATTCGACTGCAAAAATATCGCTGGCGGGTAAGGCTTGATAGCCGCCTAACTTTGTGGAACGCTGGATAATTTCTATCGTGTGTTGATAGATATCGGCGGCGATCGCCGTGTCTTTTGCTGATTTACCGACCGTCAACAGACCAAGTTCAGGATCAATAATTACTCGTGGTGCACGATCGAGAATGGTTAGCGGTTGAGTTGACTTTTGAGATTGTTCTCTAAAATATGCTCGATATGCTTCTGCATAAGCATTTACATCTCTTCCAACTAAAGGTAGTCGCTTAGTACGAATCACATGGTCAGGAGTGACACAGCCCTGTTGAGAAATAATCTCCACATCTTCTCTTTGAGCAAAAGCTAAACTTAGCTCGTCGTCATGCTGACTAAGAACCACTGAAAATCCTGCGATTTGGGATACTTCCGCGCGTAATTGCGCGATCGCATTTCTCCTTGGCGACTTCTGCAGAGTTATCTCTGGAGTTTCATGAGGAATATTCCAAGCATTTTTCTTTTGCAAATAGACTTCAGCGCGATCAACCAATGCAATCATTCTTTCATAAGATTCTGAAGCCGTTGCCCCAAAGGAGAAAATACCGTGATTCATTAACACCATGCCGATCGTGCGATCGCTCTTCTCGGCGGCAAACTTCTCGGCACAGACACGCGCTAGGTCAAATCCTGGCATCACGTAGGGAATAATCACCACATCATCGCCATATATTTCTTGAATTCGCTCCCATCCATTCGCCGTATTCGTTACCGAAATCACCGCATCAGCATGGGTGTGATCAACAAACTTGTAGGGCAAACTCGCATGAAGAATTGTTTCCACCGATGGTGCAGGCGCACTTGCCTTGGTCATCTGCGTTTTTAGTTCATTCACCATTTGTGAATCGGAGAGAACTTGCAACTTGGCTAATTTCAATAAATGTGACATACGGACAGGAGCAAAACCTGCCTCTGCGATCGTTTCTAAATCCCAGCCGCTCCCTTTGACATAAAGAACCTCTTCTTCTTCACCTACAAGATTCTGCTCACGGATTTTGACCGAAGTATTACCGCCGCCATGCAATACCAATGAGCGATCGCGCCCTAATAATTGCGATGTATATACTCTCAATCCCAAATCACCTTTATATTCCGCAGCCTCGCGATCGCTCCACAAACTTTTCATTGTTACCTCAAATTCTGAATGTAGAGTGGGCAAAGCCCACCAATTAAAAATTGATTGCGGTGGGCTTTGCCCACCCTACGTTAGATGGATTCTCTGCTTAAATTGCAACAATGCACTCGATTTCTACGCGCACATCAAGGGGCAATTTGGCGACTTGAATTGAAGAACGTGCAGGATAGGGAGCAATAAAATATTTGCCATAGATGGCGTTCATGGCGGCGAAATCTGCCATGTCTACTAGGAAAACAGTAGTTTTGACAACATTGCTAAAATCTGCACCTGCCTCAGTGAGAACAGCTTGAATATTTTTGAGAACCTGTTCGGTTTGATCTTCAATAGTAGTAGCGACAACTTTGCCAATCGCAGGATCGATCGCAATTTGTCCCGCCATGAAAACTAACTTGCTGGTGGCTGGAACTGCAATCGCTTGATTGTAAGGACCAACTGGAGCAGGTGCTTTATCGGTGAGGATTACTTCTTTTTGAGTCATGCTGGATAAATTTTTTGATTAGTCTAAGTACCGAGTATAAATTTTTTTGGCGATCGCGATACAATTAATATAATATCTCTAATTAAAAGCATAGTAATCGCGGAGAAAAAAGTGACCTCTATCTCCATCAACCAATTTGAGGGTGATACTTGGGACAATCATCTTGTTATTGCTTCCCAAAAAGTACGTGGATTGATGATTGAAATGTTTTGAATTGGATGCAAGACCAGTAAATCATTATCTCCAGTAATGAGATGTGAAGCATTACCATTTAGAGCTAGATCGATAAATTTATCATCCTTAGCGTCTCTGCATAAATTCACCTGAGTTAAAATTTCGATAAATATCCATGCAGTTTTAATGCGGATAGATAACCCATCAATATCTTCGGGATCAAGATATTTAGCAAACTTTGAACGCCTTAACACAGACAGGACTTCTATTAGGGTGTCGGTAGAATACAGAATAGTGCCATTATTTTCTCCCCAATTCAAAACTTTGGCTGAAATAGAGTTAGGGGACAAAATTGCGCTGACTAAGATATTTGTATCAAGAACTAGGCGCATAAAGCTATTGATCGTCGCTCAGTAGTTCATTTAACTTTTCTTCAGTTAAACCGCGCTTCTGGGCTTTGTTGCCAATGTTTTCTCTAAATTGTTGAAATTCTTGAATATTGGTGCGTGTAATGCGTTGATAGTCTGCGATCGACATGATCACGGCAACATCGCGATTTTGTTTACGAATCATTATTGGTTCGCGCTGTGCTTTGTCTATGATTGAGCCAAAAGCTTGTTTTGCTTCTGTTGCTGAAACAATTTGCATGATTACACCTATTTTCCCTATATTATAGACAAAATAGACAAATTGTCTATGACAGCTTCGAGTTAGTTGCCAATTTCGAGAAGTATTGCATCAGTTATAACTACAACTTGATCTATGTAGCGATCGGCTAAATCTAAGGCTTGACTATGATATTGATCACGTTCGTTGATTAGAGCAATAATAAATGAAGTATCAATGAAAATTGTCAAGAGTCTTTTCTCCACTCATATACAAATCAATGTCAGCAGCAAAGTCAACTGGAGCTTGAATTTTAATACGTTTTAGTTTACTTAAAATGCCTGATTTTATTTTGGTCTTGGACTTTGCACTTGTAAACTGTTTCACAAATTCGTATAGCTCATCAAGATTGTTTTCTTCTATCTTATTAATTTCTGCATATATTAAGTTCTCTAAGAGTCATGCTGATTTTCCTCTAAAATCTATTAAGTAACTAATCATAAACAAGTCTATCATCTTAATTTTACGAGATGATCGCTACTATCTTAATTTTAGCCAAATGTGGGGACAGAGCGTTCCCGCAGCAATGATCCCCAGTTTTTTGACAAGGTTGCAAGCATAGTCATCTTGCTTAAAAATCAGATATCTAAAAAACTCGACATAAATCGTATTAATTTAATAGCTTGCTTTTCATTCTTTTTTTCTGTGGGATTTTTAGTAAGTTTTTTGAATTAGGGGTGAGATTTACCAAGTTTTAGACAGTTAATCGACTAATTTGGTGACTGACAAAGATTAACACTGACAAAGATTAACTTTGCTTGCAGAGAAAAAGCTGGAGATCTTAAATTTCTATGTCTTTTCAAATTTTAACTACAGCTTTGAGGCTTCATCATTAATCATTATGTTCAATCAAGATAAACCAACAGATCGCTCTAAACTTGAAAACTGATCGCAAACTGCATCATCGGCGATCGCTAGAATCAAACCTGATGCCCCACCGACACTAATCGAAGAATGGGTCATATGGGAATGTGACACCTTAGTTCATACAAATGGAATCGATTTTGAAACTGAAGATTTACATGATTTGCTTAAGTAAGAAGTAGAAAGGCAACGAATACCTATTGATGTATTTCTCTCCTATGATGCCCGATGGCGTGCTTTATGGGCTAAATCACGCCATCGACGATGATGCTCGTAAGCGAGTTGTTATAGCTACCGCAAAGTGTAATAGGACGTAGAGTAAAAGGAGAATATAGGTATCAAAGACAAAATGTCAAATTCGTACAGTTATGATTTACGGCAAAAAGTAATCAAGTCAATTGAATTGGATGGACTAAAGAAAATCGAA
>JANXUJ010000190.1 GCA_025356295.1 Cyanobacteriota bacterium | reverse complement strand
AATGCTATTGATAATGTTAATATTGATGATCTTCTCTTTTGGGTTTTATTTAGTTTTTCACAAACCATTTTTTGTAGAGATCTTGATATGTTCCATTTTCTACCAGTTTTAATAGGGCGTTATTAATCTGACGACGATAGGGACTATTGGGAGAGAATACAATCCCATAGTTCTCATTTTCAAAAATACTACCCACCGTTTGTACCTTTCCTTTACCTCCGTGAGAGGCATAATAAAGCAGAACGGGAGCATCAAAAACAACAGCATCAACCTGTCCGTTCAGGACTAAATCATATGCCGATTCAATTTTCTCTACTTCAGTAGTTTGAATATTATTCTTACGGAGATAATTTGCCGAGGTACTACCTGCAATCGTAGCAACATTTTTCCCAGGTAAGTCATTCTCATTCTGAATACTTCCTTGGAGTTGTTGGACTGTCAGAGAAGCAGTGACAGTTGCCGTAAAATAGGCAACAAACACAACTGCTATGAACATCCAAAACACAGCGATCATTCTGCTGACCCAGTTTTTAGGCATTTCTTCAGCTTGCGTTGCTAAGGTTGATAAAACCCACCAGAAAACGGTAAAAATACTAGGGAAGTAAGGTTGATTCTCGACCATGCCTCCTTGATGATTGCGCTCAAACCACCACACAATATGCACAGGGACTAAACTGACTAACAAAATTAAGCCAATCACCTGAAATAAGGTAGCCGAAAAGAAATTGGATAGTAAACTAAATAGTGAGTTTCCACCATTTTTAATTGGGACTAAAATCTGTAAACCACCTTGAAAGAATGGATAGGAAAAATCAAAATCTTTATCCCGTTCTTCTGTAATCGAAACAGCTGCGATGCCAAAATCTGCTTTATTATTTTTAACTTGTTCCAACATGCCGTTAACATTAGGCTGTACCGCAAGTGTATATTTGAAGCCTAGTTCAGTGGCGACGTTACGTAGTATGTCCATACTAAAGCCCACGAGTTCGCTCCCCTCTTCAAACACAAAGGGTTTAATCAAGCGTGTAACTACACGTAGCGATTGATTTGGCTTTATATCTGCGTTAACGCTTGGTGTTGGTGTTGCAGGAGTTTGGGCGAAGGCTGGGGGTAGGACACTTAAATGGATTGTTAGTATTACGGATAGCATCGTTGTCAAGCTAATTGCTATCCATTGCCAGTATTTTTTGGGCATAAAAATAATAAACTGAAACTTTTTTCAAATGGTTAAACACAAACTTAATTTTAGTCATCATCTGTTGATTTAAGCACATTCACCATAAACTAAAGATTTTGCTGAATGTTTCTCCTAGACTTAATATGAGTGTTGTAGTTTTGGGCGATCGCTATGGTCTTGTTGGAAGAAATCGATCAAATGCTAGCTGATTGGAAAATCAAACTCGATCTGATCAGTCAAAATTTGATGGATCTATGCGAATTGCTCACCTATCAAAGACTATCAGGAGCCTCAGGGTTTAGTCCGATCCAACTTACAGGTATTACAAAAACCAAGGTTAATCCTGTCTTGGACGCTTTAAATGAGCTTCTACAACACTTTGATTTGCTAAGCCAGACTATTGATAAAGCTCGAAGTCTTCGTGCGGCGATGCCGCGATTTTTAGGTGCAGATCAAAAAGCTCAAGAAATCTTTCAACTTCTGAATCAAGCCTCAATTGATTTACCCACGACAATTACGCCTCTAGCGCAAAGGGAATTACTTACTGCCGCAGAGATTACTCGCAAGATTACACCGTTACAACTGTTAGTAGCGATGATCAATACTTTTCAGGTAGTCAAAGAGATGATCTTGGCTATCGATCGCATTTGGTTAGACTTAGAACCACAGCTAGATATTGCCGAAGCAGAAGTTGCTAATTTACAGAGACAGGGAGAGTCTTTGGGGATAATTGATTTAAGGGAATTGGAGCTATCTCGGCAAACGCTGGTTTCTTTGCGCGATCGCATTGAGTCAGATCCTCTAGGAGCTTCGACGAATTTCGATGAAATTAATCGTCAAATTGCCAAGATGCGGGCTGATATCGAGCAGTTTGTCCGAGCTAAAGCCAAGCTCCAAGCAGGATTTACTAATGCTCACACATTATTGCAGCAATTAATTTTTTTGAACCAAGAAGCGATCGCTGCATTTGCTGAAAGCCAAGAAAAAATTAGCGATTGCACTAGCCTTGCGCCGCCCTTGCCTTCAGAACAAATTGAGGCAATGGGACAATGGTTGCAAAGACTGGAAACCAAGCTTAAAGAGGGGCTGACCAGTCCTGTCAGGATAGGCTTAGAAAATTTCACAGCTAAAGTTAACGAATATATTGCGATCGCGAATACGGCGATCGCTGTTAATCTTGGGCTGCTCCAAACTCGTCAGGAGTTAAGAGGTAGGCTTGATGCGTTGAAGGCGAAAGCAACAGCCAAGGGACATGCTGAAGATGTGCAATTAGCTAAATTAGCTGAACAGGCGAAGCAATTACTCTATACACGCCCAACACCGTTAAAACAAGCAGAAGAAACGGTTAAACAGTATGAGGTTTTGCTAAATATCTTTTTATATAGAAGGATGTAATTACTGACAAACAAAATTAAACAGCGATCGCACTCTTCATCACCCACAAAATCCGATCGCCTATTTTTCCCTCAACACCAAACAGCGATCGCTTAAACGGTCAAAATCTTACTTTCAAGTTAGTTTATAATCAAACTGTTAGGTATATTTTTGCTTTACAGAGGTAGAGGATATGAGGCACTGGGAAAGTTTAGATGCTATAGAAAAAGAACCTTATAAAGTGAGTGGTGCTTGGGTATTTCGGAAGACGCGAGTTCCAGTTTCGGCTTTATTTGAGAATTTGCGCGATGGTGCAACAGTAGAAGACTTTTTGGAGTGGTTTCCGCCTGTACAGCGATCGCAAGTTGAGGCTGTACTGAACTATGAGCTTGATATGCTAGCTGAGGCGGCTTAGATTATGAGGATTCTTTTCGATCAGGGAACTCCTGTGCCTTTGCGACAATATTTGACAGAACATTCTGTGACAACTGCCTATGAAGAAGGTTGGTCTAATTTGTCGAATGGGGATTTACTCAAATCTGCTGAAGATAAGGGATACCAAATATTTGTAACAACGGATCGGAATTTGCGCTATCAACAGAATTTGAGCGATCGCCAGATTGGTATTGTTGTTTTACTTTCTACCTCATGGCCAAAAATTAGGACACAGACAGACAAAGTTTGTGGAGTTATCAATGCGATTGAAATTGGTGATTATACTGAGATTTCTATTTGATTTACAGCGATCGCCTATCATCACCCACAAATCTGATTGCCTATTCCTCAAATCAATCAGCGATCTCTTTCACCCCTATCCCAAAACCCCAGCGATCACACTTTTTGCGTATATTGGACATAATTTATTTTCACTGTACACTTTGAATGAAACCTAGTCCTAAAAATACCTTTGCAAAAATTTTGGCTGACTGTTTGGCAAATCTTTCTGTATGGGGTGTTTTTGCTTTTCTTGTTTGGGCGATTTACTCATTTTTTAATCCTATACCGCCAAAAATGCCCCCAGAAACAGATTACAAAATTTGTAAAACACTTTTACGAGAAATGAGTGATACAAAAACGCAAGTTGAAGTTGATTCTGTTAAATCAAGAGCAATTGCTGCAAAATGTAGCGATACGGTAATAAATTATAGAAATAAGTTCCCTTTAGATCGATACCCCTAGTATTTCTGGTTTAGCTGCTTAAACTTTCTGTACAAAAGTTCTGCCCAATAGCCCTTAAGGGCGTACCAGTAAAACGATAAACAACAGGGCAGAGACAACTAACTGCATCTTTGTAAGCCGATTGATCCGATTGCACAAAGGATGCGGCTAGCCCTAAGACTACACCACCCGCAAACCCCGATCGCCTATTTCCTCAAATCAAACAGCGATCACCCACTCTATTAACTTCCTACCTAATGTTGTGAGTCCCCAAAAATCTGGCGCAGTATATGACGCTACCCCAAGTTGCGTTAAACCTTGCCCCGTTGCACGAACATCTGATTGAGATATATTTAATGAGTGTTCAATCACAGATTCTTGAATTCCGCCCAAAAAGAAATCTCCTTTATCTAACAAGTTTAAAGTTGTTTCCTCCTTTCTTTTTGGAATACAACTTTCCCAGTTTTTATAGATAAGAATAAGCATATTGATCTCATCATCTGACATTCCAGAAAGAACTCGAAGAAGCATTTCTTTATTTCTAATATTCTTCTTTGACAGAATTATAGAATTAACTAAAGCATTAGCAATCTTTTCTCTTTTTATATCTGATGACGATTTACAAGAAATCTCTATTGCTTGAGATATTAAGGCTTTATATTCATCAGAGTATAGAAAATCAACATCTAAATTATTTTCTTCAAGTCTTTGAATTCGCTTTTCTAATGCATTAATCAGCTTATTAATTTGCTCTGTCTGGTAGGCAAATAAACCAAATGCCACAACATTACTAGTTGAAGTTAAAGCAACACTTATAGGACTAGTTACCACGGTTGCTAAGAGATTCAATATTGCTGCGCCACCAGAAGTAATTAATTCGACAGAACTTCCACATTGAAGTTTTTGTTTGTTTTCACTCATCTTGAGTATTAAGAGTATAAACTTACTGGATTTACTTTAATCCAAGTTGCTACCTATTCGCTTAAAACATCATTTAAAGCAAAAATACTGAATTTTACATGAAAATGACTTTGTTTAGGACTTAGCCAGGCTATTTTCAACTTGGTTTGAGGCAATTTTTGATAGGTAGTAACCTAGGTTAGATACGCTAATTTTAAAATGATAGAATATCTCAGATTAGTTTTGCTTGTAAATACCTTTCCCAGCAACGACTCCAAAAAAATTGGCTGCTCACCTAACCTTTCTGACTCAGCGATCACTTCTAGCACATATTGTAAATCTAGAAGATCTTCTAGATAGCGATCGCATTTTTGCTATTTTGTTTACGATTAGGTCTAGTATTAAACAATTAGATTTTTAATCTAGAACGGAGTGGTACTAATGGACGGTGAATCTTGCAAACGTAATGGCTGTAATGGCACTTTAGAAGAGGGCTATTGCAATGTTTGTGGACTCGCAGCAATCAAATCCTCCACGACAGGGCAATCCCGTCAATATACCGCCGAAAGAATTACTGGACGCAGTACGCCCGTTACGACAGGAACTGGTTCATCACCACTTACCAACCGCTCGAAAGGATCGCGCCGCACTAGTCCCACATCGGGGCGCAGCAGTCGCAAACAACTAGGGGCAGGATTAGTTTCAATTCCTGAATTGCCTTCCACTGAGCCAGAAAAGGCGATCATGTTGGAAGCGAAAGTGCCTGCAAATAAACGATTCTGCGCTAATTGTAATCAGGCTCTCAAGCGTGAAAAAGGATTTTGCAGTCAATGCGGACAGAAGTACTCTTTTATTCCTTCCCTACAACCAAACGACTTGATTCTTGATCAATATGAAGTCAAAGGCGCGATCGCCTATGGTGGGTTAGGTTGGATTTACCTCGGTTTTGATAAAACCCTATCGCGCTATGTGGTGCTAAAGGGATTGCTAAATACTGAAGATGCTGCTAGTGCTGCTGTTGCTGTTGCCGAGCGACAATTTCTCGCCTCCGTCAAACACGCGAATATTGTCGGGATTTATAACTTTGTTAAGCATGGCACTGAAGGTTTCATTGTCATGGAATATGTGGGCGGTCAGACCCTCAAGGATATTCGTAAAAATCGTCGAGTCTTACCAGTTACTGAGGCGATCGCCTATATCCATCGCATTCTCTCCGCCTTTTCCTATTTACACCAACTAGGTTTAGTCTACTGCGATTTCAAACCTGACAATGCAATGGTCGAAGGGAACGATGTCAAACTGATTGATATGGGCGGTGTGAGGCGCATTGATGATCTGGCAGGAGATATTTACGGGACGGTTGGTTATAGCGCTCCTGAAGCAGGTGAAGGACCTACTGTTGTTTCTGATTTATTTACTATTGGTAGAACTCTCGCAGTCCTGATCACTAATATTCGCGGATTTAGCAAAGAGCATCTCTATACTCTCCCTAGCCCCGAAGAGGAACTTCTATTTAAAGAACAGGAATCTCTATATCGATTTCTGCTGAAGTCCACTGCTGAAAATCCCGATGATCGCTTTCAATCTGCTGATGAGATGGCGGATCAACTGCTGGGTGTACTGCGCGAAATCGTTGCCATTGAGAGTAATACGCCGCGCCCTGCTTCTAGTAGTCTGTTTGGTGGTGATATGTTAGCGATCGCAGTCAGTAGTGATTTTGAGCCCATCGTAGCGGACTATCATCAGCTTCCCATTCCGAATCTTGACGGTAGCGATCCTGCTTTTAATGCAGTGCTGAATGCGGGAGCGATCGCTGATCCTGCGAAGCGGGTTGAGAATTTGCAGCAAGTAGTCCAAAAGACTTTCAAATCTATCGAAGCAAAACTCAGGTTAGCCAATGCGCTAGTCGATACAAAAGCCTATGCAGAAGCAGAATCGATTTTAGCGAAGGTGGAAGAACTGGATGCTTGGGATTGGCGCATTCTCTGGTATCGTGGGCGATCGCTGATGGCACAAGGTAAATACAAAGAGGCGCAATCTGCTTTCGATCAAACATATTTCGATCTTCCAGGGGAATTAGCACCTAAGTTAGCTCTTGCTCTCGCTGCCGAACGTTCGCAGCGTTATGATTTTGCAATCAAGATGTACGATCTAGTCTGCCGCACCGATCCTAGCTATGTGACTGCTTCCTTTGGCTTAGCGCGTTGTCTGTTGGCAAATGGCGATCGCAATGGTGCTGTGGCAGCTTTAGAAAGGGTTCCGCAGTCATCGAGTTTATTTGCGCGATCGCGGGTAGAAGTGGCACGAACTTTGATTAATACGAAGATTGCTAATCCCAGTAGTAAGGAGTTGAAAGATGCTGGTAATGTGATTGAGGCAATGACTGTAGAAGGAATGGAACGCTATCGACTCACGAAGCAGGTTTTAGAAACTGCGCTCAATTTAGTAACTAATCAGTCGCTTTCTCCTACCTCTAGTTTGACCATTTTTGGTAAGCCTTTACAGGAAATCCATTTGCGGGATGGATTAGAAAAAGCGCTTAGGGCGATGGCACATCTTGCCACAGGAGATGAGAAGATTCGTTTGGTAGATGAAGCTAATCGCGTTAGACCGAAGACTCTGTTTTAGGAATCGCAGTATTATGAATTAACAGCGCGATCGCTAACACAGCCTTGTAGATATACCCACTTCAAAAGTCAGAATGTGACCAAGGTAGAGATAGGCGATCGCATCCTTACTATTGAGCTAGGCTATAATTATTAGCAAATTTACTGTTCTAAAATTAATTATGTCGCCATCTAAAGTTGAAGAACGTTTATCAAAACTTGAGACTGAGGTTACGCAATTAAAGCTCTCTTTAATGAATAGTGTAAATACTGTTAAGCCTTGGTGGGAAAATATTGTGGGCGTATTTGCTGATGATCCTAGTTTTGAAGAAGTGATCGCGATCGGCAGAGAATATCGTCAATCTTATAAAGACTTGTTTGATACATCTGAGGTCGAATAATGTATCTTTTGGACACCGATCATCTGAGTATGCTTGAGCGTGGTGGGGAGATTGCTCAAAGGATTATAAGTAGACTTTCTATCCTTTCGCCAGAAGATATTAATGTTACGGTGATTACTTACGAGGAGCAAACTCGTGGCTGGCTGGGATTTATCGCTAAGGCGCGTAACTTGGAGGAGCAAATCATTGCCTATCGTAAGCTAGAAAAACATATTGCGACTTTTTCAAAGCTTAGGGTGATTGGATTTGACAGTGAATCAGCACTTGTTTTTAAGCGACTTCGTGCTGAATATCCGAGGTTGGGAACGATGGATCTAAAGATTGCGGCAATCTCTATTGCCAAAGGTGCAACTCTCTTAACGCGCAATTTGTCTGATTTTGAAAATATTGCTAATTTACAAGTGCAAGATTGGACAAGTTAGGGCGATCGCCTTTTGTCATCATCAAGCGCGATCTCAAGCTGAATTACTCTCTATCTCACCTGATCAATTATATTGGTGATAAGTCTCGTGCTGTGGTAGTTTGGCTATGCGATCGCACTTGTCCTTTTGTAAATAATATGTATCAGCAAAACAATGCAAAGTACAAAACAAAACACAAAGCAAGTTATAAAGCAGCGTACAAATGAGATTAAGAAAAGCATCTCAGAGAATTTGCGATCGCTACCAATCGAAAAACTGCAAGAAGTTCTTGAATTTACAGAACATCTACGACAAGATTCCCTCCTAAAACAGTCAATATCCGATACAGATCCTACCGCAAAAGCAAGTAGTCTTCCTAAGCTTGTCTATCCTGACACTAAGATTTATTTGTATAGGAACTTTTTAAATGATGGACAGCCTGAACGTTTGTATACAGAGTTAATCGAAAATATTGCATGGCAGCAGGATCTAATAAAGTCTTATGGGCGTGAAATTCCTCTGCCGAGGCTCACAGCATGGTATGGAGATGATGGGGTTGCCTATACCTATTCAGGAATCTCAATGCACCCTCATCCTTGGACACCAACGCTATCATTGGTTAAAGGTTGGATTGAAAATAAAGCACAACACCAATTTAATAGTGTTTTGCTAAATCAATATAGAGATGGTAATGATAGTGTTGCGTGGCATAGTGATGACGAGCCAGAATTAGGAAAAGACCCAATTATTGCCTCTCTCAGTCTAGGCGCATCTAGAAAATTTGAACTAAGATCGCGATCACATTCAAACTCAGATAATATAGAGATACTGCTAAAAATATTGCTAAATAGTGGAGATTTACTAATTATGGGAGAGGGGACTCAGCAAAACTGGCAACACCAAATACCTAAAATGCGTGAAGTGAAGGAGACAAGAATCAACTTAACTTTCCGTAATATTCTTTTGTCTAAGTAAAAAACATATCAAATATAATTATTGTGAGCAGTCTAAATAAACTTTACGATCTCATTTTAGAAGGTCTATATTCATCCTATACAGTGAAATCCGAAGACTCTAAAAAAGTATTTTTGAATAGCTTAAAGCCATATGTTACTGAACTAAGGACAAGTTTTAAAAATAGGCAAATAAAGGTTAACTATAGGGATAAAAACGTACAAGCAGCTTATTTAATTGCTTACTATCCTTCCTATGTAGAAATGACCTATGAGGTTTTAAATCGTCATGGAATAAAAGTTTTACCTTCTAAAAATGGAATATTAAATGTATGTCTATTTGGTGCAGGTGCAGCCCCTGAAGCGATCGCCTTAATCAATTTCATTAACCAAAGCAAGCTAGATATTAATGAAGTTAATATTTATGCCTATGACATTGCTGCTTCAACTTGGAATTTTAGTCTTGACTTAGCTAAAAAGTTTATTATTCCTCATTTCTGGCAATCGAAAAAAATTCAGCTTACGAGTTTTAATTTAGATCTATGTGAACATGGTGTTTTTAAAAATATTTTAAAACAGATTCAAAGCTCCGATTTATTCATATTTCAAAACTGTTTAAATGAGCTGGTTGACAGCAATACAGCCACTGAAAATATTAACTATTTAGCCAAGAATATAAATCAAGAAAATAGAATAATCATTGCAGATTTGTCTGGCTATCAAGTAGCATCAGATATGCAGATTCAAATTGAGCAAAAACTTCAAGAGTTAGCTTGTTTCAAGTTTTTTAAGTCCAGAGATAGAGATGAAATAAGAGTAAAAATTCCTTTGCCATCTATTATTAGGCAACATTTGCTAACTGGTAAGCCTAATCAAACTTTAGAGCAAGGAGGAATTTTAACTCCTCGTTCAGTAGTGAGATTCAATTTCATTAGTGCTTATTACCCATTATTAGAAGTTAAAGATATTATTCCTGATTCTATTTCTTTAGAAGCTTTACAAACTTATATCAAAGGCTTGGAAACAAGCCAGCGTAACATCCAAAAAGAGAATGAGAGATTAAATACCTCACTAGCTCAAATGCAGCAGCAGATTTATGATTTGCAAAAACAATTACAGCAGAAACCGACTTCTCATATATTGTCTGAAGATACAAAGCAAAAAGAGATAGAAGATAAATCACTAGAACTAGAAAGAATGGATCAATCTTTAATATTAGTAGACTCTTCTCTGCGTGAATTAGTTCGTCAAAATCGTGATGCTATGCTCGCTCAAACCAGATTAGCTCAACAGAGATTAGAAAGAAAATTGTGGTGGGCGATCGCTTTTGCTGGTGGGGCAGGAATAATAGCGTTGATTAGCGCAGTAATCTCAGTTTTACGGCGCTAATCAAGCATGAATGAATCTTGAATTGATGTTCATAAATCAAGAAAAAATATGGCTGAAACCGTTACTTTACAAATACCAGAAGCATTGTACCAACGCCTAGCGATCGCATTCAACGCAACAAGAGCGATCGCTAGTACTATGTTTTAGTAAATTAAGCCAAGGATTAGTAACAAAAGAGAAATATGAATTGTCCCAATTGTCTAATCGAGATTCTACCAACTGATCGCTTTTGTGAAGAATGTGGCACATCGCTGATAGCAGATTCCCCTACTAACCAAACCCAATCTAAAAACAAAGGCTGTAGCAAATGTGGAGCTGTAGAAATAGATGCCGATGGATATTGTATTAACTGTGGTTTTCGGAACCATGAGACAGGATCCGATCGCTTTGAAATAGTATTATCGCCACACCTCGCAGGAGTATGCGATCGCGGACTAAAGCATCATCATAACGAAGACTTTCTCGCTTTAAATAGCAGCGAAAATCAATCTGCTCAAATTTTGGTGGTGTGTGATGGTGTGTCTAGTTCGCAAACACCTGAACTGGCATCGCAAACAGCCGCAAAAATAACCTGTGAATTTATCAGCAAAAATCTAACTCAGGGGCAAACTCCTAAAGACGCAATGCAAAATGCGATCGCTGCCGCACTACAATCAGTATCTGTAATTCCCTGCCAGTCAAAGGTTAGCGCCGATCCACCATCGACAACTTTAGTTGCAGCGATCGTGCAAAATCAGGTAGCGACAATTGGCTGGCTTGGTGACAGCCGCGCCTATTGGATTGCGTCTGAGTCCAAACAACTGACTATTGATGATTCATGGCTCAATGATATGGTCTCCTCTGGCAAAATGACAGAGGCCGAAGCAATGCGATCGCCAAACGCCCATGCCATTACAAATTGGCTAGGAGCCGATGTTCGAGATAGTGCCAAGCCTTCGATTATTTATTTTCCAATTCCTAGCCAAGGTTATCTTTTGCTCTGTACCGATGGACTATGGAACTATGCACCAGAAACTTCACAAATCTTAGCATTAGTCCAACAGTCAGGAGCTAATGATGCCGCGATAATTAGCCGTTATTTAGTCGATTTTGCGCGATCGCAGGGTGGGCATGACAATATTACGGTTGCAGTTCTATACTTAACTTAAGTCGAAACAGGATCTTCTAACTCTATGCAGTTCAAAGCCGAAGTTTTCCAGAATCAATTTTTACCTCAGGGAGCAAGAGAAGTTCATGCAATCATGACAGTCTCAGCGGAGGGAATTGCAGAAAATACAACTATCTCTTCTAATACTGTTACTAATGGAGAGAAGCTGTTTGGGATTATTTGTGATACCTCTGGCTCCATGTCAGGCAACAAGATTTATGCTGCTAAGATTGCTATGACTCAGTTGGTAAATTTATTGCCAGAGAATGTCTTCTTTTTTATCGTTACGGGCTACCACGAAGCAAATTTAACTGTGCCCTTACTAAAAGCCACACCTGAAAATAAACAAAAGGCGATCGCGGCTATTAAAGGGGTTGAATCAGGAGGTACTACTGCCATCTCTACTTGGCTCACTAAGGCTCTAGATCAATTCCAAAGAATGCCAAATGCCCTACGTCAAGCCTTACTACTGACCGATGGACAAAATGACAAGACTGATGAACGACCTCTCCATAAGGCTCTGCTTGCTTGTGAAGGTGTATTTCAATGTGATTGTCGTGGCGTAGGAACCGATTGGAAGGTTGCTCAACTTCAAGAAATTGCGGGTAAACTTTTAGGAACAACAGATATCATTCCTAACCCTGAGGCGATCGAAGCTGACTTCCGCAATATTCTCAACAAAGCAATGAGCAAGAGTATCAGCGATGTTGCTATGCGAATTTGGACACCGCAAGGAGCGAAGATTCTATTCTGCAAGCAAGTCAGTCCTGAAATTGCCGATCTTAGCGATCGCGCCAGAGTTGTTAAACCTCAAGTTGTAGAATATCCCACGGGCGCATGGGGTAAAGCGGAATCACGAGACTATCATTTTTGCATTGAGGTCAATGCTGGCAATGTGGGCGATGAAATGCTGGCTGGTCGCGCTAGTCTAATTTGTACTGTCGATGGAGTGGAGGATAAAGTCGCCGAAGCCCGCATTCTTGCCATTTGGACAGATGATGATGCGAAATCCACTAAGATTGATCGCCGCGTAGCCCACTACACAGGACAAGCCGAACTTGCTCAATCGATCCAAGAAGGTTTAGAAGCCCGTGCCAGAGGTGACATCGAGATTGCTACGGCAAAGCTCGGCAAAGCCGTCAAACTTGCCCATAATTCTGGCAATGAAGCCACGGCAAAGCTATTGAGAACCGTAGTTGAGATTGAAGATGCGCCTTCGGGTACTGTTAAACTCAAACGCGA
>JANXUJ010000166.1 GCA_025356295.1 Cyanobacteriota bacterium | reverse complement strand
GAAATCTGCAACATTTCCTTAGACTTGGAATAACATAAAGTCTTGCGATGTAACCTTGCCAGATAATGCCTTAGTCTTGTGTTCTCCCCTTCAACCCTTGTCATATAAGTTTTGCAAACAATTTGATCCTCTGGATTAATATATTTGGGGTAAACACAATAGCCATCAGTAACCCAGAAATAGCAAGACCAACTTTTAATCATCATCCACAAAGCATCAAAGGTTTTACTGCTCCTATCGCCTAGTGTCCAAGCAAGAATGCCTTCGGCAAAGTGATTTACTGCCGTCCATACCCAAATCTTGTTTTTTTGAGCCAACAAATGTTTCTAGTTCATCCAATTCTCCAACATTGGGGACATTTTCTGGGGAAATAGAATCAGGTAACTTCTTCCCTTTTTGTCTAACCCAATTAATAACTGTGGTGTGATGTACTCCCATAACTCTCTCAATAGCTCTGAATCCCATGCCATTGAGGTACATTTTGAGACAAGTTTGTTTGGTGGTTTCGGGGAAAGCTTTAATTTGTTCACTGGGATTTATAAACTGACGACCACATTCAGCACAAATGTGATTTTGTTTTCCTTGCTTAATTCCATTTTTACGTACATGGTCTGACCCACACTTTGGACATTTCATCTTTCTTAAGTGAACTCATACTTTATTATGTAACGCCGATTTTCTTTAGTCCATCCAATTCAATTGACTTGATTACTTTTTGCCGTAAATCATAACTGTATGAATTTGACATTTTGTCTTTGATACCTATATTCTCCTTCTACTCTACGTCCTATTACACTTCGCGGTAGCTATAATTAAAAAACTAGAACCAAAATCTGTACCGCCCGCATAGCGGGCAGTACAGATTTTGAAGTCTAATCACTAAAAACTTTAGGAGTAAATCCATCACAGGAGATACAATTATGAGAATATAAATGAAAAAAAGGACATAGCGAATGATATGGGGCGATTAGGAGTTTTACTGCTGAACCTCGGTGGACCAGACAAATTAGAGGATGTCCGCCCATTTTTGTATAACTTATTTTCTGATCCAGAAATTATTCGCTTACCCTCGCCGTTATTTCAAGCACCTTTAGCTTGGCTAATTTCTACTCTGCGTGCTAAGAAGTCTCAGGAAAATTACAAAAAAATTGGTGGCGGGTCACCATTACGGCGCATTACTGAAGCTCAAGGATCAGCCCTGCGATCGCAGCTTCAGCAAAATGGTCATGATGTAAATGTTTATATTGGGATGCGTTATTGGCATCCTTTTACTGAAGAAGCGATCGCACAAATAAAACGTGATGCGATCGAAGAGCTAGTAGTTCTACCCTTGTATCCGCAATTCTCGATCAGCACTACAGGTTCAAGCTTTCGGTTGCTTGATCGCATTTGGCAAACCGATCCCGAATTGCAAAAGATTAAATATACAGTTGTCCCTTCTTGGTATGACAACTCAGGCTACTTACAAGCGATGGCAAACCTGATCGAAAAAACTCTTGATCAAGTCAAAAACCCTAGTGAAGCACATATATTTTTCAGCGCTCATGGAGTCCCTGTCAGCTATATCGAAGAAGCAGGTGATCCCTATCAAAAAGAAATTGAAGCCTGTGCCGCGCTAATCATGGGCAAACTCAATCGCCCAAATCCTTACCAACTTGCTTATCAAAGCCGCGTTGGTCCCGTAGAATGGCTGCAACCCTACACTGATGTCGCGATCGTTGAACTTGCTGAACAAGGCGTAAAAGAATTAGTCGTAGTGCCGATCAGCTTTGTTTCTGAGCATATCGAAACCCTCGAAGAAATCGATATGGAATATCGCGAAATTGCTGAACATGCGGGTATTGAGACATTCGCAAGAGTACCTGCTCCTGACACAGACCCAACTTTTATTCAAGCCCTAGCTGATATTGTCGTTAAAGCTTTAAGCGATCGCCCGATCCTCTTTTCCGAAACCATCCAGCCTGAAAAGAACACCAAACTCTATCCCCAAGAGCGCTGGGAATGGGGAATGACCCCTTCTGCGGAAGTTTGGAATGGCCGCTTAGCGATGTTAGGTTTTGCGATCTTGATGCTAGAGTTATGGCTAGGACGCGGACAATTCATCCATTAAAAAGGTAGGGTGACAATACCCACCCTACCTTTTTAAGAATTTAAGCTTTTCAAATCCTTCCACATTTAAACCCTGAATTTCGATAATTCAGGTATTGCTTTCTAGTTGCTCTCTAGTTGTTTTGTGGCAGCCAATTCTCTTTCCAAAAGATTGACTCGCTCTAACAATTGTTGGTTTGAAGCAAGCAACTCTTGAGTCCTTGACGATAAATAAGGATCGGACTCCCACCAGTTAATGCCAATTTCTTTGGCTTTATCGACTGAGGCAACTAACAAACGAATCCTGATACTTAGTAACTCCACACTGCCCACTGACACTGTGATATCACCTGCAATCACAATTCCCTTGTCCAATACCCGCTCTAGAATATCGGCAAGGGAAGACCCACTGGTGCTACTTTTGATCGCTTGAGACATTATGGTATCTGATCCAATAATTTAGCGAGTCCGAGTTCTGACTCAGGCTCACCACTACCATAGCGAGAAATCAGCACATCAAAACAGAGATCGCGAAAATCCTCATCTTTGCCAGAGACAAGAATCTCATGCTCATGACAAATCTTGCCAATCAGTAAACAGGCTCTTAAGCTGGAAGCTTTACTACATTGCACTTGACGGCGGAAGCCACGAATCAAGTTAATTAGTTTTAACGCTTCATTACGCTCTAAGCCAACTTTATTTACCAAGATTTGCTTCTCGGTTTCGACATCAGCTTCACCAATGTTAATTGTGATCATGCGATCGAGAAGTGCATCTTGAGTGGGATGCACACCCGCATATTCTTCAGGATTGGAAGTAAAAATCGCCCGAAACATCGGATGAACCCGCACATATTCCATTTGAGAACTGTCGGGAGGTAAGACAATCAGCTTTTCTTCGAGAGCGCTAAGCAAGACATTATTGACTTCTGGACGTGATCGGTTAAATTCGTCATAAATCAGTGTAAACCCTTCTTTAGCCGCTAAAGTGAGGCGAGAATCTGTCCAGCTTTGCCGTAAGTCATCTTCAACTTTTAAAACTGAATGGATATAGTTATCGACAACTTTTTTACGCGTATATCCTGAGTTAGACCCAATCAGTTGAGACGATCGCAAGTCTTCATCGCCATAGATCAATACCATAGGTCGTCCGACTAAACCTGCCAAGTGCATGGCTAAGGTCGTCTTGCCCGTACCTGCGGGACCGCGCAAATGGATTGCAAAGCCAGACTGTAAATAGCGTAAAGCACGGCGGACTATGTGTTTGGTGAAGTCAGTACTAACAAACTGACGAGCATTAGCATGAAGAACAGTAGTCATTTGGTAGAGCCTTCTGCCATTTGCAGCAGGGTATTGAGAATATCCGAAGGATCAACTTTGAGTGTATTTGCGCCTTGAGCTAGTAAGTCTCTGACGGTGTCGCGATCATTGACGACTTGCAACAAGCTGGAGTTGGTAGACAGTTGAGCAACGTAGTCCATGACAAATTGCTCGACTTTGTTAGGAACCTTAGGCAATGCTTTAGGCAATTCTTTAGGAGATTCTTTTGCTACAACAGGTTTAGCGATCGCAAGTTCTGAGGTTTTCACCGCAGTTGAGACGGGAGATGTTAAGACAGGAGATGTTGTCGCCACAGGCTGACTTGAGATATCTGAGTTTCCCCAAACTGAGTCCTTCAACTGAGCGCGAAAAGCTCTTAAATTCAGGGCTTGCTCTGTAGCTGCGGCAAGACGATTGACTTCAAGCTGCTCCAACGAATCTTTGACATTAGCAGCGCGATCGCAAAATTCTTGCGCCCTTTGCTGAGATGCGAGAGTGGCGCTAGCAAGACGAGCTTTGGTCATATCTTCCAGTTGCATTTCTGTAAAAGCGGCTCGCTCTTGTACCAGTTGTAATCGTTGCTCAAGATCGACTTCTGCGGCGCGAATGCGTGCCTTGTGAATATGTTTTAGTTGCGATCGCATTTTAAAAGTACGAGTTCTGACCTCTTGAGCGCGATAAGCATTGTCTTCAACAGATCTCTCTGTGCGGGTTACATTTAATTCTTGCAGATATTCCGACACTTGATTTGATCGGCTTTTGATTTCTTCTTGTCGAGATTCTAGGGCATTCTCAGCGATCGCTTGACGACCTTGTTCCCACGCGAGTCGAGTCTGCTCAGATACAGCTAGATACTCAGCCGTAGCAACTGACTGAGCTTGCAAGTCCTTTTCCCTTTCTTGCCGAGCTAGTTCACAATCTGCTAAAAAAACTGCTCTTTCTTGCGATCGTTGCTGCTTTGCCTCTGCAAATTCTTGCATCAAAGAAGTCATAACGCTATCCTCAAATTCGATTACTCAAATCACTAGAAATTTCATCCTTACCCCCCCTTCCCACCTTCAAGAAAACATCTTTCTGATAAGAAGGGGGTAGAAAACAAATTGGTGGCTTAAGCCGCAGGTACTGCTGCTGAGGCTGTCAATCCAACTGCTTCGGCATATTTGAGATATGTCTCTACAGATGCAATGACAACACGAGCTTCGATTGACAATAGTTCGATTCCCACGAGAGAAACTCTTACCCATGCATCAATTACAATGCCCTTATCCAAAATGCGATCGATGACTTCCGCTAAACTAGAGGAAGAGTTGACTTTTTCGACTGCCATAGTGATATTCTCCTTGAGTTGACTATGTTAAGGCATTTAAATTCTGCCTGTGCAAACTGTACTACACAACAGCAAAATTACTTATACTTATTTTGTACTAAATAGTCTTAAATTTCATGAATAGTAATCAAAACATTCAATCTAACCCCACCGAAGAAACTGACAACAAATCCAAACGACCAGACAGTTTTGTTAAACTTGCTATGCGTAACATGGTCAAGAAAGGCAGTACGTCACTGTTCCATTTTTTCCTAACAGTTTTAGGTGTGGTCGGGACTTTGCTAGGACTAGCGATCGCTTTCCACTAAAAACCCATCATAAAAATTAAAATTAAGTGAGATAAACAAATCAAAAAATCAAGCTATGAGTATCGATTTATATTGCGAAATATATCCTGAAATTGCTGATCACCACCCAATCACAATAGAGCAATGGCAAGAATGGTTGGCAATCTGGGAGCGCTATCTTTTATCGGAGCAAGCGATCGTCAATGGAGAATATGAATTGTCATTAGCAATTACTGATGATTTGACAATTCAGCAACTAAATTTGCAATATCGCCAGCAAGATCAACCAACTGACGTTTTATCATTTGCATCTCTAGAGTCAGATGTTCCCAATATCCCGATGGATGACTCTGGCTATGTGGAGCCAATTTATTGGGGTGACATCATCATTTCCCAGACAACTGCTATCCATCAAGCGATAGAGCGTGATCACTCGTTAACCTATGAGCTAGCTTGGTTAGCAGCCCATGGACTGTTGCATTTACTCGGTTGGGATCACCCTGATGATGAGAGCTTAGAAGTGATGCTAAAACAGCAGGACTTGATGTTGCAGTTGATTTCGCTTTAGGATTTACCTTTTAACATTTATCATAAGTATTCTAAGCAAATATCTTAAGCAAATGTATGCGTAATTTAGGTAAACTGATTTTTGAGAGTTAAAATCTTGTTTCTGAGCAAATGACAAAGACTGACGAGTTTGAAAAATCTGAGTTTGAAGAATCTGCACAGAACGCTACTGATCGCAGTCAGTCTTTTAAAATCGCGACAAATTTGCTACTTAGTTTTCAATATGCTGGACAGGGTGTCAGCTACGCTTTTCGGACACAGAGAAACTTTCGGATTCATTTGATAATTGGCGCGATCGCCTTATCTTTGAGCATTTATTACCAACTATCAGCCGTAGCTTGCTCCGTGATTAGTCTGACGATCGCCTTAGTTTTGGTGCTGGAATTATTAAATACGGCGCTAGAAGCAGTTGTCGATTTGACTGTGGGGCGAGAGTTCCATCAGTTAGCCAAAATTGCTAAAGACTGTGCTGCTGGTGCGGTGCTAATTGCCGCGATCGCAGCTTTGATTATCGCGGGTGTGTTACTATTGCCAAGTATAATCGCTTCGGCAGTCAGTGGCTAGACTTACTTCGTAAATCCTTCACACCTGTACTCTACTCATGCTGCTATCGATCTCTGACTTTTTTATCAAACGACCTGTATTTGCAACAGTTTGCTCTGTGGTGATCACATTATTGGGAACAGCTTGTATATTTTTGCTGCCCATTGCCCAATATCCTGAAATCGCCCCGCCTAAAGTAACTGTTAGCGCCAACTATGTCGGTGCGAATGCAGAAGTTGTGGAGTCTACTGTTACAAATATTCTCGAAAGAGAACTAAATGGAATTGAAGGAGTTCGCTACGTCACTTCTACCAGTGCCAATAATGGAACTAGCTCCGTAAACCTAGTTTTTGACTTGGGAAAGAACAAAGATATCGCTGCTGTTGATGTGCAGAATCGCGTCTCAGCCGTACAATCGCAGTTGCCTGGACCAGTTCAACAAACTGGCGTGCGGGTTAGCAAAGAATCTTCAGGTTTCCTGTTTGCGGTTGGAGTATATTCAGAAAAGGGAGAGTATGACGATCTGTATTTGAGTAATTATGCAGATTTATATATTGTCGATGCGATTAAGAAGGTGAAAGGAGTTGGCAATGTCACCATTTTTGGCGAACGGAAGTATGCCATGCGAGTTTGGCTTGATCCTAATCTACTGTCAGCGCGTGGATTGACGGCTCAAGATGTCGTATCGGCAATTCAGCAGCAAAATTTGCAGGTTGGGGTCGGACAAATTGGACAACAGCCAAATTTGCCTAATCAACAATATCAACTGTCGATTTCGGCGACTGGACGACTCAAAAGTACAGAAGAATTTGCGGAAATTGTGGTTAAGACGGCAAGTGGTGGTGCGCTGATCAAGCTGCGCGATGTGGGGCGAGTGGAATTGGGAGCAGAAAATTATGGATCGTCACTACGATTTAATGGAGTTAGAGGGATTGGCTTAGGGATATCCCAGTTACCTGATGCTAATGCGTTGGATGTAGCAAAAGCGGTCAAACAAGCTTTAAAGGAACTCCAGCCGAGCTTCCCACCAGGACTAAATTATGAGGTTGCCTTTGATACAACTAGCTTCATTGAGGCGGGAACTGAGGAGGTAATCATTTCATTAATAATTGCGATCGCTCTTGTAATCGTAATTATCTTCTTATTCTTACAAAACTGGCGCGCGACCTTAATTCCTGCGATCGCGATTCCTGTGTCTCTAGTTGGTACGTTTATTTTTATTAAACTTTTAAATTTTAATATCAATACACTGACTCTATTTGGTTTAACTCTTGCCACAGGGTTGGTCGTTGACGATGCAATCGTGGTGGTCGAAGCGGTGACACGCCGCATTCAAGAAAAAGGTGAAACGCCGATGCAAGCAGCGATCGCTGCCATGAATGAATTACAAGGCGCAGTAATCGCTAGTTCATTAGTGTTAATCGCAGTATTTGTACCCGTTGCTTTTTTTCCCGGTACGACTGGACAGTTATATAAGCAATTTGCACTGACGATCGCTTTCTCGATCGCAGTTTCCACTTTTAACGCCCTAACACTCTCACCGACCTTATCCGCATTATTATTAAGTCCAGAAGAACCACCTAGTAATTGGTTTTTTGATCGGGTAAATTGGGTGATTGATGGGACAAGACATAACTATGAACGGATAGTTACCAAGTCAGTTAATCTCAAAGGAATTGTGATGATCTTATTTGCGATCTCACTTTTCTTGACCTATTGGGTTTATACAATTGTTCCCAAAGGCTTTTTACCGCAAGAGGATCAGGGCTATTTCATTACCATTGTCCAAGCTCCTGAAGGCGTATCTCTTAACTATACCGAAAAAGTTTTGGAGAAGATCGAAGGAATTATACGCCGCAAAGATGAGAAGGGTGAATCTGCTTATCCTGAAGTTGCGAATATATTCGCGATCGCTGGATTTAGCTTCAGTGGCAACACACCCAATAACGGAATTATCTTCTCAACCCTAAAACCTTGGAAAGAGCGATCACGATCGGCTGACAGCATTATTGGTGGATTTGCACCGAAGCCATTTGGGTTACTACCCGAACTAATTTCTATCAAAGAAGCTTTTGTGGTCCCCTTTCCACCGCCAGCGATTCAAGGCTTAAGCAATTATGGTGGATTTGAGTTTCAATTGCAGGACAAGGCTAATCAAGGCTTCCCTGTGATTGAACAAGCGATGGGGGCATTGCTAGGCAGGGCGAGTACTTATCCTGATCCGAGTCATCCTAAACTCTCGGGCTTGCGTCCAAATTTTAGCGGCAATACTCCTCAGCTAACGGTGGATGTCGATCGCGTCAAAGCCAATGCTTTGCAAGTCTCTCTCCAAGATATCTACAGCACTTTGCAGACCTTACTCGGTTCGCAATATGTCAATGATTTCAACACCTTTGGACGCACTTATCGCGTTTATGTCCAAGCTGATGCCAAGTTCCGTTCTAATCCTGATGACATCAACAAACTCTATGTGCGATCGCAGACAGGTGTAGAAATTCCCCTTAGCAATTTGGTCAAAGTCACTCAAACAGTCGGACCCTCGATTATTAATCATTACAATCTATTCCGTTCTGTGCAGATTACTGGCAACACTGCGCCTGGAGTTAGTTCTGGACAAGCGATCGATATCATGGGCAAGCTAGCGAACGAAGTCTTGCCAAAGAGCTTTGGCTATGAGTGGTCAGGTTTATCTCTTGAAGAAATTGGCTCTGGCAGCAGTGCCGTCTTTATCTTTGGCTTAGGTATTGTATTTGTGTTTTTAGTACTAGCAGCTCAATACGAAAACTACATCGATCCTGTGATCATCATGCTCACAGTGCCACTTGCCATATTAGGCGCACTCTCAGCCGTAATGTTGCGCGGTTTGATCAATCCCATTTTTGCTAATGATGTCTATACCCAAATCGGTTTAGTAATGCTGATCGGCATGGCAAGTAAAAACGCGATTTTGATTGTCGAGTTTGCAAACCAATTGCGCGATCGCGGATTGAGTATTACTAAGGCAGCGATTGAAGCCTCACAACAACGCTTACGTCCAATTCTGATGACTGCCTTTGCCACGATCATCGGCATTTTTCCATTGGTGATTGCCACAGGTGCAGGAGCCGCTGCCCGTCAGTCGATCGGCACAGCTGTAATGGGTGGCATGTGTGTGGCGACCGTACTCAGCTTATTTATCGTGCCTATTCTTTACATCGTGGTCAAGAATATCGAAGAGCGCATGAAGACGGGTTTGTATAAGCCAAAGCATAATGATTATGAACTTGAAGTAGCGATCGCTTCAAATAGAGATAATCATAACAATCATTTAAATGGAGGTCATGATGATATCCATTCGTCAGAAGATTCTCAGGAAGAGAGTAAACCGCGATCTTAGCTATTTCTAACATTTGGCTGTAGAGGTTAGCCAATAATGTTAGTTTTAATAGGCTTAGAAGAGTTTTAGAAAAGTTTCCATGGCTTCATTCAAGGTTTTAGGTTTATTGGCGATCGCAAGCGGAATATTTTCCCTAAATATAGAATCTCTCAATGCTCAAGTTAGTATTGGCGGCAGTCAGTCGAGTGGTTTGTCACCTGCTCAACAAATTTTACTGGATATGCGACAGACTAATGCTCCTGCTGTTGGGGCGGGAAGTATACAGTTATTGCGATTTACGGAAAATAATGTCTCATTTGCACCTCTAGAAGGGCTAGACCGATTGTTCAACTGGCAACCTTCTGAAGATGCTGGCGTTACAGCTGATCGAACAATGGGCGATCGCGTTGAGAAATTTAAGTTGGCACAACGTCGGCAGATAGTTTCTGATAGCCAGATGTTTGAAGCGATTAATCGAATCAATACACCCAAATAGTGTAAGGCGGCGCTTTGCGCCGCCTTACACTAAGTCTTATGTGCTAATTAATGTTTTCATCTCCCGAATAGCCCGATCTAAACCGACAAGTACAGCTCGACTAATAATGCTATGTCCGATGTTTAATTCTTCCATTCCAGCAATTTGAGCCACAGCGCGAGTATTCCAATAGGTCAAACCATGACCCGAATTTAGTCGTAGTCCTAGCTGAATTGCTAATTTTCCACCGTTAGTTAATACTTCTAGCTCATGTTTTAACTCCTCTTCATTTTTGGCATTCGCATAAGTGCCTGTATGCAACTCCACAAACTTTGCCCCAGTTTTTGCTGAAGCTTGGAGTTGCTCTGGTTCAGCATCGACAAATAAACTAACGGGTATGCCTGCACCTTGCAATTGATTAACAAACTTACCTAAGCGATCGCCTTGAGCCTTAACATTTAAACCACCCTCAGTCGTTACTTCTTCGCGGCGTTCTGGCACGAGAGTAATGTAATCAGGCTTAACATCAAGGGCGATCGCTACCATTTCAGGAGTTGCTGCCATTTCTAGATTAAGACGAGTGTGAATAGTTTGCCTTAGCAACCGCAGATCGCGCTCTTGGATATGACGGCGGTCTTCGCGCAAATGTACCGTGATCCCATCTGCACCCGCTAACTCAGCAATCATCGCCGCCGCAATCGGATCGGGGTCAGTACCTCGCCTTGCCTGACGGATCGTGGCAATATGATCGATGTTTACTCCAAGCGTAGGCAAAGCTTTCTCCTTAATAATCTTAAAAAATATTGATATATCCCACTTTACGATATTAAAAGCGCTCCTTCCACATTCTTAGTTGACTAGACAAAATCAATCTAATTCGTTTAGGATTATAAGCCGCTAAAAAATCCTGAAGACCAATGACCTCTGACAAAATGAAGCTGTTGGTTGCCGAAGCAGTAAATGCCCTCGCGCCTACTTTCGCCCAAATAGACTTAAATATTAAGCAAAATCTAGAACGAGTTTTGCAAGCTTTTCGAGATCGCCGTGTAGGAGCGCATCATTTTGCCAGTGTGTCAGGCTATGGACATGGTGACATGGGGCGCGATGCCCTTGATCAAGTCTTTGCTCAAATCATGGGCGCAGAGTCTGCGGCAGTACGCGTGCAGTTTGTCTCAGGAACTCATGCGATCGCCTGTTGTTTATTCGGGATTTTGCGCCCCCTTGACGAACTTTTATCTGTAGTCGGCGCACCCTACGACACCCTCGAAGAAGTAATTGGCTATCCACTCACTCCTGACAGTAAGGGATCTGCTTATGCAGGTTCACTCAAAGACTTTGGAATTACTTATCGCCAAGTGGAACTTACATCAAACGGCGGCGTAAATTGGGAAGCTCTCGCAACGGCTGTCAAGCCGCAAACACGCATGGTTTTGATTCAGCGATCGTGTGGCTACGCATGGCGCGAAAGCCTATCTATTCAAGATATCGAACGCATCATCAAATTAGTAAAACAGCAAAATCCCAATACTGTCTGCTTTGTAGATAATTGCTATGGCGAATTTATTAGCGATCGCGAACCGACAGCAGTTGGAGCCGATATCATCGCGGGTTCTCTGATCAAAAATCCAGGTGGCACGATCGCTACCGCAGGCGGATATGTCGCAGGCAAAGCTGAATATGTAGAACTTGCAGCCCAACGCCTCACCGCCCCAGGGATTGGACGCGAAGGCGGCGCGACTTTTGATCTTAATCGACTTCTATTTCAAGGATTATTTCTAGCTCCCCAAATGGTCGGTGAAGCAATGAAAAGTAGTCACCTTGCCGCCTATGTATTTGACAAATTAGGATACAAAGTCAAGCCGCTTCCCTTTGAGCCACGCCGCGATATTATCCAAACAATTCAACTAGGTGATCCTAAAAAATTAATTGAATTCTGTCGTAATCTTCAACGCTTCTCACCGATTGACTCCTATGTCGATCCGATCCCAGGGGGAATGCCGGGCTATGTTAGTCAATTAGTGATGGCAGGTGGAACCTTCATCGATGGCAGTACATTAGAACTCTCAGCCGATGGTCCATTGCGTGAGCCATATACAGTATTCCTGCAAGGTGGTACGCATTGGACACATCTAGCGATCGCCCTCGAAAATTTTAAACTTGATGATCTCTAGCGATCGCGACTCCATCCAACATGTGCTTTAAAGGTCAATACCCATTTCCTGCAACTGTTCCACCGAAAGCGATCGCTTCAGCTTATCTGTAATTTCGATTCGCTTTTGATATTCTAATTCGGCTCGTTCAGTTGCCAATTTGGCTTGCTCAGTCGCAAACTCAGCTCGTTCAGTTGCCAAATTTAATTGTTCTATGTCGGCCTCAGCAAGTTCTTCAAGAGTTGGAATTAGCTCTCCTGATGGAGTAAAAAATCGTAATTGGTCTGCATAAACTCCTAAGAAAAGCCCTAATTGCGCGCTCCACATTCTAGCTTCAGAATTAGGAGTTAGTGATTGATATCTACCTTCTACTAAGTGATATCCTTCTAGAACTGCTTTATATGGATCATACAAAAAATAGTCGGGTGTACGAAAGATATCTTGATAGATTTGCTTTTTCTCACCGCGATCAACATCGGCAGTACTATCAAAAAGAATTTCAATAATTAAATTGGGATACTTGCCGTCCTCCTTCCATACTACCCAACTTTTGCGTTTAGGGTTGGGGTCACAATCTAAAACCAGAAAAAAATCTGGACCGCGAAAAAACTCAGATTTCTTTTGACGAGGACTAAAGTAAATGGTCATATTGCCACCTACAAAGTAATTTTGGCGATCTCGCCATTGCCAGCGCAGGCAAGAAATCAACAAAAGCATCTGCATCAGATGAGGGAATGATTCCATTTCAGGTTCATTGCTATAAAGATCGCCGCTAGGGAAAACAAGTTTAGATTCATTGGAGCTAATAGTTCCAAGTGGTCGAGTGGTTGCTAAAGTCATGATACTTCACGGCTCAAATATAAAGTTGATTATAACTTGCCATATTTAGCCAAACAGTAGCAGTTAAAAAATTAGATAGTGCTAAAGAAGTCAGGATTTTAGAGGTTAGAGTAGGCGGCGCTTCACGC
>JANXUJ010000164.1 GCA_025356295.1 Cyanobacteriota bacterium | reverse complement strand
TCAATGTCATCATGATTCTTGATTGACAAATGCTTCTACTAATTCATCTTCTGTCATGCCAGTTTCTAATAGAATTTTCTCAACTGTGCGATCGAGAGCATCTATAGCGCTGGTATCAATATTATTTCGGGTAACGCTTTGAGCTTCGGTGATTTCTTGACCTAGCAATTTCCACAGTTTGATTTTATGTTCAATATTGAGGGTGGTGACGGCTTCGGCTAGTAGTTCAAAGGGAATGTTAATTTGGGCGATCGCAGTTGTCATGTTCATTTACTCTTTGTTTAAGAATTATGTCTAACTACTTTGATGCCTACAACTAAAGGGCATCCCAATTCATGATAAATAAATTTTAGAATTTGTGTTTCATTTTGTTTTAGCCATTGCAGATCGTTACCAGAAAACAAATGAATTTCCCAGACAGTTAGATATTTATCACTATTAGCCTTGTCATGAACGATTCTATAAACGGCACTACAGTTGTAGAAAAAGTTGACAACTCTAGTCAGACTTTCTGTAATATTTTTATCGGCTGAAACAAGTTTCTTTAAATTAGATGTATCCAAATCTTTAACCATTTCTAGTGGAGTTACTTTTGTCCGAAAGTCAATCTCATTTTTACCCTTAAACCCGTTGCATCTCATACATAATGTCTGTGAATTATCTATAGATGTTTGTCCCCCTAAACTAAATGGGAAAACATGATCAACTTGTAACCTTCTGTGATCTCCACAGCATAAACAGGCATTACCATCACGTTCTTTAACCTGCTTTTTCTCTTTTTCGGTTAACTCTCGGATTACAGGCTGAGGCTTTGGTGTAGGAATGTCAACAATAGGTATATTAGAATCATCGCTAATGATCTTCATTTCACTAGCATGAACTGTGGTTTCAAAATTTTTAAAGGATTTGTAGAAGGTTTGCCATAGTGAATTAGGTTTAGTAAATTCTTCTTGTAAAAACTTATTCCGAGCATGATGAAAGATTTTTAAATCAATAACTTTCTGAGCAATTTTATCTACATCATATAACTCCCTATCTTCAAACGGGTAATAATGTGGCACAGATTCATTTTGAGCAATGTGACGAACAATTTTAGCCACGCTGGAACTCAATTTTTCACCGATATTATCTGATTCATAGTCAAAATAAATTGTGATCCAAGATTCGATTTCAGATTCAATCCATGCATACTCAAGACGCTCTTTAGTCCATTCATCCTTTAAATAGGCTCTGTCGATAAACTTAATAAAATCTTGAAATCGCTTTTGAGTATGCTCATAAACCATTACAAATTCGGTAACAGTTTCCATTGTGTCTTGACTTTCATCATCTTCGGCATAGGTGATTTCAGTCTTGTACCACCCAACAGGGAAAATTCTTGAAAATGGTGGCATTACATAATCGCCACCATTTTCAAAATGTTTTGAAAGCTCTTCTACTAAATGAATAGCAATGTATTCAAGAGGATATCTTTCTCTCTTAGGAACTGTAGTTTCTTCTGTGCCACCATCTTCATGGGCAGGATCAGCCCAATCGATTAAACGCTTCCAATCATCAAAGAATAAAACAATATTTGCTTCACTGCTGCCGCCTGCTTTTTTACCGCGTAAGGCACGACCGATCATTTGGGTCATCAAAATCTGACTTGTAGTTTGTCGCGTAATAAATACCGTTTGCACAGAAGGCACATCTGCACCTTCTGTTAACATCCTCACATTGATCAAAACATCAATGGGTGAATGATTGTTATTTTCATCTAATCCAGTTGCAAATTGCCTCAAAATCTTTTGATTATCACTTTGAGTAACCTTATTTCTTGCTTCAGCCGAACCTTTGTCGGCATCGATTTGTGAATAGATTGCATCTACTTTAATACCTTTTTCTCGCAATTTATCTTTTAAATAAACACATTGAAACCAACGATCTGCAAAAATAATTGTCTTACCATATCGCTCCTTATCTGCTAAATAAGTATTGACGATTGCATTATTTCTATCCTGATTATCCGCAAGAAATCCTATGATTTTTTCTGGCAAATCTTTGTGCTTATTAGTTAATTCTTCATACATTGCATCATCTAATTCAACCTCTGTACCAGTAGGAAATTCAAAATAATTTGGTCTAGCCAAAATACCTTGCATCATTAATTTCTCTTTGTCAGCTTGATAAATGATTCCCTGTTTACCATCAATGAATATTTTCGAGAGCCAGCCTTTCTTAGCTTTATCGCTGTATGTCGGCGTTGCAGTCAGTCCCAATAAACACAAGTTAGGTAATAGTTTACGCAAGCCTAAAGTAGATTCTTGTTCGCCGATCAAAAGATTTCGTAAGCCATAGGCGGGAGTATGATGAGCTTCATCAACTACTACGAAGAACTCAGAATTTTGATTGTTATCAATGAATTTTCTTAGTGCTGTTATAATGTTTTGATTAGTCTTGTCTTTAGCATTACTGTATAAGTTAATGATAGCTGTTTGAGTTGTCATCAAAATCACATCATCTGACAACTGTATTGATGATGCGTTTGCATGAGATTTGCTGCTAGAGACACAGCGAATATTGATTTTTTCTCTATTTGAAATTTCTCTAACGTTCTCTTTAAAAGTATTTGCCGCTTGATCCAATAGATAATATGAAGGCGCTAACCAGAGAACTTTGATTTTTTTAGGGAGTGCATGATTACATAACCACCGAACTGCGGTAAATGTCTTACCTGCCCCCGTAGGAAGAACTAGCATTCCACTAGCTGATTTCTTTTTGTCAAGCTGGAAAGCTTGATTAAGTGCAGCAAATGCTTCTGTCTGATGAGCAAATGGAGTCTTTGATGGCGAGTCTGCGTGCAACTTTCTCTGTGCATCTAAATCAATCGACTCGTACATAGGTTTTGGACTCTCGCATTTGGTATGTCATTTAAATCGATTTCTTGTCGACTTAAATGACATAAGTCCAATATAACTCACCAATAAGCCCCATATTAAAAAGTTTAAGATTAGCTTGCAAAGTTTTAGCGATCGCCTTTAATTCCCCGAAAAAACGGCGACTACATCAAACTTACCTCAATCTTCTGATCAAGAGCGTCAGCAATTTTCTGTTCAGAAAGAAGAAGGAGTCTGGAAAATTAACGATCGCGAAATCGCAAAGAAATCATAAGTTTAATTTCTACTGTAATGTGATGTCACTACTTTTCACTATTTAGGCTCACTAAGTATATTTACTTACGATCGCTATAAAATGATCGCACATCCTTGTGTAGTCCTGTAAACCTTTGCAACTTTTTGCCCCGTCTCTAGGCTTTAGTAAATATAGTAAAGATATACAACGCATAGCCTTCAAGAAACTAGGGTTCAGCCCAAAATGGAGATCAAAACATGGCTCTAGAGCCTTGCACGGAAATTCCGATCAAAACTACGACCAATATTCCCGTACTTAAAGAACGGGGACAGAGAGAGGTATTTTGCGGCTTGACAGGTATTGTCTGGCTACATCGCAAAATGCAGGACGCTTTTTTTCTGGTGGTCGGTTCGCGTACCTGCGCCCACCTGATTCAGTCTGCGGCTGGGGTAATGATTTTTGCAGAGCCAAGGTTTGGGACGGCGATTCTCGGCGAGCGTGATCTGGCAGGGCTGGCGGATGCCAATGACGAACTCGATCGCGTGGTTGATCAGTTGCTTGAGCGTCGCCCTGATATTGGCACGCTGTTTTTAGTTGGCTCATGTCCATCTGAGGTGATCAAGCTCGATCTTGCTAAGGCAGCTGAGCGACTAACCCAAAGATTTTTCCCAAAAGTTCGCATCCTTAACTATTCGGGCAGTGGCATCGAAACGACATTCACCCAAGGTGAAGATGCCTGTTTAGGATCAATGGTTCCTGTATTGCCAAACAGCGATGAACCGAGCTTGATGGTGGTTGGTAGTCTTGCGGATGTGGTGGAAGATCAGTTCCGAAGACTATTTGACAAGATGGGTATTGGTCCTGTTTATTTCTTCCCGCCGCGCCGCGCTGCAAATCTACCCCCGATTGGCAAAAACACGAAATTAATTTTAGCGCAGCCATTCTTAAGCGAAACGGTGCGATCGCTAATTTCACGCGGCGGAACTTTATTGCCATCGCCTTACCCATTGGGGATCGAAGGTACGACTGCATGGTTGAAGACGGCGGCTAATGCTTGGAATGTGGATAGCCAAATTTTTGAGGAAGCGATCGCCCCTGCGGTAGCTCGTGCCAAAATTGGCTTGGAACGCTATCGTCAAGCGCTGACAGGTCGTAAAGCATTTTTATTCCCTGACTCGCAGTTAGAAATTCCTTTAGCAAGATTTTTGTCAAGAGAATGTGGCATGGAGCTAGTCGAAGTGGGAATGCCCTATATTGATCGTCTCTTGATGGACAGCGAAATTGCCCTCTTGCCTGAAGGTACAGTGCTTTCAGAAGGTCAAGATGTCGAGAAGCAGCTAGATCGTTGCCGCGCTGCTCGCCCTGACATCACCGTCTGTGGTCTCGGACTTGCCAATCCGCTTGAAGCTGAGGGCATGACAACTAAATGGTCAATTGAGTTAGTATTTTCACCAATTCATGGCTATGATCAAGCAGCAGACCTCGCGGAGCTATTCGCTCGTCCTCTGGAGAGACGTAGAAGATTAACGGTGTGATTTAGTTGCCTTTGTTTTTAAACTTATCGATATAACTTATGGAATTAACTCTCTGGACTTACGAAGGACCGCCCCATGTTGGAGCGATGCGAATTGCCACTGCGATGGAAGGGGTGCATTATGTGCTTCATGCGCCGCAGGGCGATACTTACGCTGATCTGCTATTCACGATGATCGAGCGGCGCGATCGCCGTCCACCTGTAACTTACACCACCTTTCAAGCTCGCGATCTGGGCGGTGACACTGCCGAGATGGTCAAGACTTCTGTTCGCGAAGCCTATGACAGATTTAAGCCACAAGTGATGCTGGTCGGCGAAAGCTGTACGGCTGAGTTGATCCAAGATCAACCAGGAGGCTTAGCCAAGAGTATGGGACTACCGATCCCTGTTGTCAGTTTGGATTTACCCGCTTATTCCAAAAAAGAAAATTGGGGCGCAAGCGAGACTCTCTATCACTTAGTTCGTACTTTGCTGCTGCCCGTTGTGCCTGCGCCGAATACACCCCGTCCTCAGCGCGATCGCAATGTTCGTCCCAAAGCTAACATCATTGGACCGACTGCATTAGGCTTCCGATGTCGTGATGATATCCGTGAAGTGATCAAGTTGCTTGCCGAGATCGGTGTCGATGTAAATGTGATCGCGCCGATGGGGTCAACTCCTGCGGACTTGATGCGAATTCCCGATGCTGATTTTAATATTTGTCTCTATCCTGAAATTGCGCTAACAACCTGCACTTGGCTGAGCCGCAGTTTTAATCAGCCAATCATTAAAACTGTGCCGATTGGCGTGGGTGCAACTCGCGACTTTATTGCCGAAATTGGCAAAGTTGCCGATATCGATGTCAGCCAAGCTCTAGCGCGATCGCAAGCCGACACTCTGGGCAATTGGGATGCAGCGCGGGTATCATCAGCAGCCGAAGCGGGTGCTTCGAGACTGCCTTGGTATTCTAAATCAGTTGACTCGACTTACCTGACAGGCAAGCGCGTATTCATCTTCGGTGACGCAACTCATGTACTTGCCGCAGCACGGATGGCAACTGAAGAGTTAGGATTTACTCTCGTTGGTATCGGCACATATAGTCGTGAGTTTGCGCGAGAAGTTCGCGAAGTTGCTAAGAAGCATGGCATTGAAGCTGTGATTAGTGATGACTATCTTGCTGTCGAAGCCAAAGTTGCGGAGGCGGCTCCAGAACTCGTGCTTGGCACTCAGATGGAGCGACATATTTCTAAACGCTTGGGTATCCCTTGCGCGGTGATTTCAGCTCCAATTCATGTTCAAGATGTACCTGCTCGTTACTCACCACAAATGGGTTGGGAAGGTGCAAATGTGATTTTTGATAGCTGGGTACATCCTCTGATGATGGGTCTAGAGGAGCATTTGATTGGAATGTTCCGCGAAGACTTTGAGTTTGCGGAAGGTCATATGAGTCATTTGCATAGTGCAACTAAGCATGATTTGCCTTCTGACTCTATCGTTGAGCAGCCAGTCAGAGAGCCACTTACTTCTTCAACATCTGGCTCTAATCAAGCTGTGCTGATTCCTGTCGCAACAGAAGTAACTTGGACTGCTGATGGTGAAGCTGAGTTAAAGAAGATACCCTTCTTTGTGCGTGGCAAAATCAAACGCAATACCGAAAAATTTGCTAGCGATCGCGGTATTACTTCGATCACTGTAGAAACGCTCTACGATGCAAAAGCCCAAATTGGTCAATAAAATTAGACTAGGCGCTACGCGCTCAGTTTAATTTTATTGAATAAAAAATTATTTATATTAGGAGTCTATTTTGGCAGTTTTAACAGCACATCCACCATCGATCACCAAATGCGAAGATGGAGAAGGTAGTGTTCAGGTACATCAAGAACCAGACATGGTAATTGAAGGAGCTTTGGTAATCGCTGTCTATGGTAAAGGTGGCATCGGCAAATCCACAACTTCTTCCAACTTATCCGCAGCTTTCTCTCATCTTGGTAAGCGTGTGCTTCAGATCGGTTGCGATCCCAAGCATGACAGTACATTTACACTGACTAAGAAGATGGTTCCCACCGTCATCGACATCCTCGAAACCGTTGACTTCCATTCGGAAGAACTGAAGCCAGAAGATTTCATGTTTGAAGGCTATAACGGCGTGATGTGTATCGAAGCGGGTGGTCCTCCCGCAGGTACTGGCTGTGGCGGCTATGTCACAGGTCAAACTGTTAAGCTTCTCAAAGAACATCATTTACTTGAAGATACTGATGTTGTGATTTTTGATGTGTTAGGTGACGTAGTTTGTGGTGGGTTTGCGGCTCCATTACAACATGCACATTATTGCTTGATCGTTACCGCAAATGACTTTGACTCGATCTTCGCGATGAACCGTATTGTCGCCGCGATTCAATCTAAAGCGAAAAACTATCGCGTTCGTCTAGGTGGTATCATCGCTAACCGTAGCGAAGGAACCGATCAAATCGATAAGTTTAACGATCGCGTGGGTTTAAAAACCTTAGCTCACTTCCGCACCGTGGATGCCATCCGCCGCAGTCGCTTGAAAAAATGCACTGTGTTTGAAATGGAACCTGATCCTGAAGTGCTAGAAGTACAGCAGGAATATCTCAAGCTGGCTAAAGGGATGCTGGAAAATGCTACACCTCTGTATGCTCAACCACTCAAGGATCGCGAAATTTTTGACCTACTGGGTTTTGACTAAGCATCAAAAAAGCCCTCGCTAAGCGAGGGCTTTTTTTTGAAATATAGTTTTAAGAAATTGTATAAATCAGTAAGAGTCTTTACGATGGCTTACGCTTAGGACTAACACAATTAATTCTCTATCCTTAATTTCATATATGACACGATAATCTCCAACTCTAACCCGATAAGTTTTTTCATAGCCTTTGAGTTTCTTAACCCCACTAGGACGAGGATATTTAGCGATCTGTTTCAAAACAGAAATAATTTTAGCGCGTTCAGTTTGGATTAAGTCTTCTAATTGTTTTTGGACTGGTTTAGGAACAACAACTGTATACTTCATGACTGAGATGTCTCATATTCATCAAGAGTGATATACTCACCTAACTGATAAGCGGTTTGAGAAGCAGTAATGGTTTCTTGCTCTTCGAGCGTGACTTCTTCTGTATGTCGAGTTTTGACGAACAATAAAAAATCAAGCACTTCATCTAAAAGTATTTCTGGGAAATGGTTGATTTCATTAATTAACTGATCTTTAACTGTCATTATCTCTACTCACTTAACTATATTTTTTTAATCACCGATGAAGGCATATCTAATATATCTGCAATTTCTTCATCACTTACACCGCGCTGCCGTAGTTTGCAACTGTATTTTTGATATTAATCAAGCTAGCACTAAAATTAGAATTCTCTAACGAATTTTTGATTGCTCCTACCTCGCGATACAAGGTTAAAGCTTTAGATCAAATATATCTAAGGAAAAAGATATATGTGATCACATCTGACATTATAAGTTCTTGATGATTACAAAACTCCCACCTCACCTTTATAGATTAGAATTTTTGACCAAATCATCAAAAAAGTCCTCGCTAGATGGGGGCTTTTTTTTGAGCTTTTATATGGAAAACTATAATCGGTTCACTTAGTCCTTTTAAGATGACAGAACTTTGTTGATAACTGTAATAATTTTTATCGGCGATCGCCTTTGCATTATTTAGCAAAGACTCAGTGAAGACAATATCATTACCTTCACTGAGTCCTTCTACTCGCGCTGCTGTGTTAACCGTTGTGCCGAAATAATCAGAGCGATCATTGAGGGTGACACTAATACAAGAACCAGAATGAATTCCCACTTTGAGAATTAGGTGATTGTCTATCGACTTAAAGCGGTGATTGAAATTCTGCATTGTTTCTTGCATAGCGATCGCTGCTTTGATCGCATCATCAGGCGAGGTGAAGGTTGCCATAATTGCATCGCCAATCGTTTTAATTACAGCTCCATTATGTTGATCGACAATTTCAAAGAGAAAATTAAAATGCTCATTTACAAGACTATAAGCTTGAGAATCACCTTTTTGGCTATAGAGCGCCGTGGAGCCAGCTAAATCAGTAAATAAAATTGTGACTTGGCGAATGAGCAAACTTTCATTTGGTGGCATCGTTTCACGCGGAAATAGATCGCGAAACATTTGTACCGTTAGGAGTCGATGCCCTGAAACTACACCATACTTAGCATCAATCTGCTTACGAAATGCTGAATCATCTGCATCTTTTGGTAGTGATCGCAAACGTTCATCAATACTAAATGTGACTCATACTTCTTGATCAGCATCAGACTGATGTTTGTGATGACAGACAGGACAAATATGCCATGTTCTAAGCTTGTCTAATTGATTTGCCGCGAAATCAATTCCCTGACATTTTGGACATTGAATATCCCAATTAAGAGTGACGATTCCTTCCTTTAGAGCTATTACTAAAATATTTAAGGTTTCGCGTTCAGAAAGTTGTAAATAGTTAGCAATTAGACGTGGATTAGCATGGAACAGTGATCGATTATCTTGTCCTTGCAAGAATTTGGTGAAATGCTCCTGAATCGTTGCGCTGATTCCATATTGATTTAAGGATTTTGTAGCTTGGGCGATCGCATTATTATTTTTATGTCTAGCTGACTTAAAGAGGTTTAGCATGATTAGATTTTAGTTGATATTAAAGTCCTGCAAACCATTCATAGCCTTCATCGACCCAATAACCTCGGCGTGAGAGAAGCTCATTAGTGAAGGTAACGCGAGTTACCCATTTTGATTGCTTGTAGCCAAGCTTGATCGGAGAAGCTAAACGCAGCGGTGCGCCATTCTCAATTGATATACCTTGACCATTTTTTTGATAGGCGAGTAAGGTTTGCGGATGTAAAGCGGAAGCTATATCCCAACTCTCATAGTAGCTGTCGCCTGACTCAAAATAAACATAACGCGCGTCTGCTTTGGGTTGAACCAACTTCGCTAGATCATATAAGCGCACACCACCCCACTGCACGATCGCTGACCACCCTTCCACACAAATATGCCGAATCACCATTGAAATTAATGGTAATGATTGGATATCACTCATACTCAATTGCATGGGATTGTTCACCGCGCCATCAATCACTAACTTAAAAGAGTTTGGATCGATTACAGGTGTGATCCCAAAGGAATTAATTAGTAAAGCATTAGGCTCAACTGCACTAACTGGATATTCAGGCGCAGGATTTTTGGCTTGAAAAATTAGTTGTTCAATACTCTGATTAAGCGGTTCAAATAACTCTCTAGCATTACCTGATTTTTGATTGAGTGGTTGAAATATTGAAGATTGGTTAGAAACACCGCAACTTCCTAAAAACAACCCCATACTGGATAGACTTGTATATTTTAGTAACTGACGGCGAGAAAGCTGACGCTGTAGCTGTTTATCAAATTGCATTTTCTTAATCTCTATATAATCCGTGGTACTTAAATAAACATGGAGCGAATCATTTTCAAACCGCCCACTCTAAAAGATAGAAAGATATGTGCGATCACGAAACCCAGCACAATCGGAATAGTTAAAAAATGCGCGACTCGGAGATTTTGCCAACTGCCGAATAAACCTGAAATCCATGCAAATTGAACGGGTTTATACATACATAAACCAGAAAGAATTGCTAAAAGTAAGATAGGAATAATCGCCGTATAGGCAAGGCGATGCCAAGCATAGTTTTTGCGCTTAGGATTTTTGGCTTGAAGGGCTTGAATATCTTTGTCAGAGGCAAACCGATGCTTCCAACGGCGGGTGATAAAAATGTAGATGCCATAAATCAACAAGCTCATCGAAAACACCCACATTGATGCAAAATGCCAATTTCGCCCTGCACCTAGCCATCCACCCTATAGTATCTCTTTTGGAAAGTGCCATCCTGCGCGCCCACCAAATACAGGATTAGCATTGTAAATTTGCAGTCCGCTAGCCGTCATAAAGATCAGAGCAATGATGTTAATGGAATGGAACGCCTTGATAAATATTGCTTGTTTGGGAGCAGGAGCAGATTTTGGACTCATATATTTAGCAGCCTTTAAATGAGTAATGTATGCGTAATTTTTAGTGATTTATAAAACCAAATTGGTTTTATAACGGTAAGGTTGGAAAGAACGGCGCTAACCAAAGTTGTAATTTGACATCCCAGCCCAGAATAATCGCGATCGCCGTAATTGCGATCATCACACCTCCCACTCTTTGTAAAAGTTTACTATGAGCGCGCAATCTCATAAAAGATTTACTAAAATATCGACTAGCATAAGCAATTAATAACATCGGGATTCCTGCGCCAATCCCGTAAAAAACTAGCAAAACAAATGCACTAAAAACTTGCTGATCGGCAGCAGCTAAAACTAATATACTTCCTAACACTGGTCCCGCGCAGGGTGTCCATAACAGCCCCAGTTGTGAGCCTAAGAGAAATTCGCCTAATAAATTTATCCGCTCAGGTTCTCTTGATTTTGGCTTTGGTAACTTCGCTAGCAAAAGATAGCTTAATTTTGGGAAGATCGATAGGAAGCCAAGGATTAATAAAACCGCGATCGCAAAAATACGCATAAAATTTGCGAATCCAGTCAGCCACAAGCTGGCGATACCGAGTAAACTTCCCGCGATCGCAAATCCACTAATTGTCCCAGCCACTAGAGCAACTGGTCCATAGCGATGAGTTTGCAGCGATCGCCCGATCAAGATAGGTAAAATTGGTAAAACACAAGGAGAGAAGGCAGTTAATAATCCGCCTGATAGAGCTAAAGCGATCGCTAAAGGAGATATTCCGATCATGTTTATCCCAATAGTTTTTGAATTGTTTGTTCAGTCTTGTCATAAGCACCTTCGCCAATATGATCATAGACAAGATTGCCTCGGCGATCGGCTAAATACAAGTGCGGCCAATATTCATTGCCGTATGCCTTCCAAGTTTTAAACTCGTTGTCCATCGGAACTGGATAACGAATGCCATGTTTCTGCATTGCATCTTTAATATTGTTCGCATCGCGCTCAAAGGCAAATTCTGGCGTATGCACACCGATAATTTTTAATCCATTCGCTGCATACTTTTCATGCCATTTTGTGACATAGGGCAAAGTGCGTTGACAGTTGATACAACTAAAAGTCCAAAACTGAATTAGAACCACATTTCCTTTTAAATCTTGAATAGTCAAGGGATTAGAATTTAACCATTCTGAAATTCCTTGAAATTCGGGCAGTTTTTTATCACTTGATTTAGTATTTGGTGATGTTTGTAAAATTTCAGGACTGGGAGTTGTCTCTGTGGTTTTAGAAATCTCTACAGATGGCTGTTTAGGGCTAAATTGATTAGCACAAGCAGTACTTCCTAGCCCTAAAGCGCCTAATCTCAGATAAGTTAAAAACCGACGACGATCAAGCAAAATTCTATCCACATTATTAGCTCTCTTTCCAAAAATCAAGGTTGAGTTATTTGATATACGCATAACCTAAGAAATCGGATGAAATATCTCTTTTACATCGCTAAACTTCTCCTTTCATGACCATTTCGCCTGTGGGTTCGGGCATATCTTTGTTTGGCTCAATTGTGATAATCACGGTGGTAGATTGTTTTAGAGCGCTGCTCAGTGGCACTTTTATAAAGACTTTGCCTTGCGCGTCAGGACGAAACTGAGCGGAATCAACCTTTTTGCCATCCACGATCGCCCAAAGTCGATAGCTATTACCTTGAGGAATTTGGATCAGATTCTGAATGCTAATCATCGCTATTTTTTCGGTGGGTTCGATCATCACACTGCCTGTTGCCGCAGGAATTGCGCCCATACCTTTGAGCGAAATCATGCGATGGTCAGCACCTTGTAATATCGCGATCGCTTGGCGATATTTTTGCAGTTCTATTTGACTAGTAGCAATCTGTTGGCGCATTTGATAATTATCCAATCCTAAGGTAACTAAAGAGATCGTACTAATAGAACCCAAACTAATCCATGCTAATTTCCAGAAATTATTACGGCGAGGCGATTTAATTTCTGCTACTAATGGCTGGATTTGGGCAGCTTCTTTGATAACTTCAGGAATAGCGATCGCGGCAATGCGATCGCGTAAATCACTTGCTGGATAACTTTCATTTAAACCAAGAGGAAGCATCGCTAGTGTTTCTTGTAAGCGATCAATTTCCGTAATTATGGCGGGATGTTCAGCAATTAGTTGATGCATTGCGGTTACTTCTTCAGGCTCTAAATCTCCTAAAACATAACCTGCTAATAATTCTTCCCAATTATGAGGATAATTTTGTGTTGACATAACTACTCCAGTGCATCCTGCAAACTTTCTCTTAATCTAATCAATCCATTTCTTGCCCAAGACTTGACAGTTCCCAAAGGCGTATCTAGAGCTTTAGCGATTTCTGTCTGGCTGAGTCCGTCAAAATATGCCATTTCTAAAACTTGGCGATGTTTGTCTGGCAGATTTGCTAAAGCGGATTTTACTTTTTCAGAACGTTCGGCAAGTGATGCATTTTCCATGAGTGATGAATTTTTGATGTCATGTTCTGAAGAAATGCTCTGTTCCCATTTTTGGAGATGCTGGTGTTGCGATCGCGTTTTGCGTAAACGATCAATCGCTCTTGAGCGAGTTAGAACTGTCAAAAAAGTAGCGATCGCTCCCCGCTTGCTGTCATAGGTGGTATTGCGACTGAGCAGAATAAAAATTTCTTGAGTCAAATCTTCAGCCTCTTGCGTGCTGCCCAATATCCTCAATGACAAGCGATAAACCAACTCGCCATAGCGATCGTAAAAGATGCCAAAAGCTTGACTGTTTCCCGATTGCCAAGCTTGTAATATTTCTATATCAGTTTGCTCGGAGAGTTTCATAGTAGATTAATCGAGAGATTTAGAGCGATCGCTCTAAATTCACAAGCCTTATTAATACATACGCATATTAAGCGGAAATGGATTAATAATGGATTAATAATTAATATAAGTTCGGAATAAAAAACACTAAATGTTTATTTAATTCTCTTGCTTAAATCTCTTGCTTAAACGAGATAGCTTGTAATGCTCGTAAGCGATCAACTATAAAATGTACTTTAGGAAACCTCTGTAATTGCAGCTTGTCAAGTCTTTGCCGCACTTGAGCTGCGCTAGTGACAATCCAAACTTGGCGATCGCTT
>JANXUJ010000162.1 GCA_025356295.1 Cyanobacteriota bacterium | reverse complement strand
GCATCCTCCTTCATAATTTAGAATTAATGTTAAATGTGGCGATCGCTACCAAAGTTATGTTGCTTTTGAAGTCAGATCAAAATTTGCAAGAAAAACTAATCCTCGCCTAATCACCCGTCTAACACCCTATGTCTAGCTTACCAAGCACGATTTATCCCGTTGGCGCTTATAACCTTTACGGTTTAGTGTGGCAAATTGATCCAAATGATCGTAATCCCTATGCCCTTTGTGTCGATGCTTATCAAGGGCATTTGCTCAAAATCGATCCATTTTCTGAAGGCGCAACCGTACTAAATCATTACACGGCTCCTCAGTTTCGAGATGCTACAGGTTTAGCGATCGCAGGAGAGACACTTTGGATTACGAAGGATAACGGAATCTACTATTGCAACATGGTCGATTTTGACTTGCAACCATTTATGGAGTTGCCGAACAAGATTGATGGTATCGCCGTATCTGAAGGTGGTGTGTATGTAAGCTCTAGTGAAGTTGGCAAGATTTTTGTGTTTGGACGAGCTACTCGCACTTTGCTGAGGGTGATGGATGCTCCAGGGGCTGGCTTTGAAGCGCTGACATTAGTTGATGAAGAACTTTGGGTTAGCGATCGCACCGAAGAGACAGTCTATCGGCTCAAGGCAAAAACTGGTGAGATTATCCATCGTGGCTTAACTCCATTCCCAAATCCATTAGGATTATGCTTTTTAGAAAATGATTTGTATGTAGTTTACTCAGGTGATGAAAACTATATTCGCGATAATCCTAATGATTTAGATCAGCCATTCTCAGTCTCAATGCGTGAGAAGACTTTTATCCATCGCCTCAAGTTTAATCACTATAAAAATGAGAAGTTAAATTACACGCTCACCACTGGCTACAAAGTGGAAATGATTTATCTCGAAGAACTCTCCTCCGAAGAGCCAAATCCTCTCTATAACCTCACATGGCGAGTTGCTTATCCCACTGATACTGATCGTCAAAAATTATTAGCGATCGCCCCTATTGGCATTCCCTTTGAAGAAGAAATTGTCGATGGTCAGCTTGTTGCCGCTTTTAAGCTCGGCAACCTCAAGCCAGAAGAATCACGGATGTTTGGTTGGAAAGCCACTCTAGAAATACATGGGATTAAGTACGAACTCAAGGATAGTGAAGTTGAGAATATTCCTGAATTATCCTTAGGAATGCAGCGGCTCTACTTAATCGATGATGATGGATTGAGCATGGATCATCCGCTCATTCAAGCTGCCGCAAAAGAAGCGGTCGGGAATGAGACCAATATTTTGCGGAAGATGTTGTTGATTCGTGATTATGTCTATGACAAGCTCTCTTACCGGGTTACACCATATATCGCAGCTCCCGAAGAGGTTCTGGTCAGAGGTACGGGTTCTTGTGGAGAATATGTGGGCTTGTTGCTAGCTTTAACTCGACTAAATGGAATTGCTTGTCGCACGGTCGGGCGATACAAATGTCCTCATGATGCGGAATTAATGATGAATATTCCCTTACATCAATATTACAATCACGTTTGGATTGAGTTCTATATTCCTAGTATTGGCTGGTTGCCGATGGAATCTAATCCCGATGATACTGGTTCTCGCCCCTATCCCACACGCTGGTTTATGGGGCTGCCCTGGTATCATGTCGAGATCGGCAAAGGCATCTTTTTTGAGACTATTCAGCCGCAGCCTTATTCAATCGGTGAACTTGCGCTCAATCATGTCCGCTTCAAAATTTTAGAAGAACTCTAGAAAGATATTCCCTCCCCGCGTAGCGGGGAATATCTTTCTAGGTTTTATTTGTCAATCTATCAAGTCATTAACTGTGATGCTAAAGCCATCAAGGACGAGCGAAGTCACAACTTCATCAGCAGCATAAATCTTGCGCGAATCTTGGGTCAAAACTACAATCAAATGCTCTTCGCTAAAAATCAACCAAACTTCTTGACTGCCTGATCGCAAATATTCGCTAGCTTTAGCAAAGACTTCATTTGCCATATCAGTCGGCGAGACCACTTCCGCGATCAGCGGAAAGCTTTGAGGTAAAGTCGGCAAATTACCATATTTGGTAAGTAAATCAGGCGTGAGATAAGCCACTTCAGGTCTACGTCCTTGCTCTATAGTCCGACAAGGTACTTCTGTATATACTTCACCACCGATGCTAGAAGTTTCAATGTGATTGCCCCAAAGTCTTCCGACCCGACTCTGTAACCGACTGTGTTGTAATGTCATACCTTGTTTTTCGATAAGATTTCCGTCAAACCATTCCTGCCCCTCTGATGGTGGTGCGATCGCCCATTCATCGAGAGACATGACATTTTGAGAAGTTTTTGGCTCAGCGATCGCGGTACTAACCATATTTTTTAGGAGATTTTTTAACAGTTAATCTGCTCTAATTGTAGCTCTAGTTAAGTGCAGAGCTATTTCCTCGCCTTCGGCGGAGAAATAGCTCTCTATGCCTCGCTTGTTTAAGAAGCGCTAATATAAAAATAGGTAAAGCTCTTCACGCTGCAAATACTTTTGAATCTTTTGGATAATTAAATTTATTTTTTGCTTGCTAAGATTGCAGATTGTGTTAATATTAGATTCGCAAGTTAAGGGCTTGTAGCTCAGTGGACTAGAGCGCGTGGCTACGGACCACGATGTCGGGGGTTCAAATCCCTCCTGGCCCGTTCGATAAAAACAAAAAAGCGGCGCTTAGCGCTGCTTTTTTGTTTGACTATACAATTCTAGAAGCGCCAGCAGCACAATCACTAAAAAATCACTTTATTTGGTTTTAAATTTGTTGGCGATCGCTTGATCGACATCATCAGGACTAACCATCCAATAACTAAAGCGAAACTCATTTTGTTCGCTTGGTCGTCCCTTGAGGCTAGAGGACTGGATTTGCTCAGGTTTTAAAGTCAGGCTAAAAGTTGTGATCGCCATCATCTCATCAAAACTGAGGCTGGAATCCACATGTTTTTGCATAATGTTAATCAGATCGGGTAGACGTAAGACGATCGCAGGATTAGCAATTTTTGACTTGACTGCTTTTAAAATAATTTGCTGCCGCTTAATCCGTCCAATATCAGCTTCTTCATCCTGTCGGAATCTGGCAAAACCCTCAGCTTGCTCACCGTTGAGAATTTGTAGCCCAGCTTGAAGATCAATATTCAGCTTTTGAGTTTTGTCAATATACTTCATTCGCTTAGGGACATTCACCTCGACACCACCGATCGCATCGACTAACGCAGCTAGTCCAGACGTATCAACTCGGACATAGCGATCAATCTCGACACCGTTGAGCTTGCTAGAGACAACCTCTTGCGCGAGGGCTGCGCCGCCATAGACATTAGCCGCATTAATCTTGGTCACACCATAACTAGGAATCGGTACTTGCGTATCACGCGGAATTGAAAGAATATTCACAGTGCGATCGCTGGGATCAAAGCGAATCAGCAACATACTATCGCTGCGACCATTAAACGACTCAGGAGACCCAATCGGCATATCAAGAACCCGATCCACACCCAAAACCAAAATTTGGTAAGGACGTTCTAACTTCCGCCCTAAGCCTTCCATCAAAACTTCTTCAGGCTTGCGTCCAGTCAATAAACCGCCCCAGTCTAAAGAGTTAATCGGGACAATCCGTCCTAAACAAACACCAGCGCCAGCAAAGACCAATAGAGATAGAGTAAAACTGATTTTTGCAAAGGGGATGCGCTTGATTTTGATAACCGCTGGTTGTGATGAATTAATAGGCTCGGCTGCCCGAACTTTGGATGTGGTAATCGGTCTATTGGTCACTCGCCACTCCATACTTCTATAATGCTCTCGTACAAGATATACCGCAAATCATCAACTCTATGCAAGCTGTAATTATTGCTGGTGGGAAAGGAACACGCCTCAGACCCTTGACCTATGGATGTCCTAAGCCCATGTTGCCGCTAGTTGATCGCCCTTTTTTAGAATGGATGATCAATCGCTGTCGGGAAGCGAATGTGTGCGACATTTTGCTAAATGTGCAGTATCAAGCACGACAAGTGATCGATTATTTTGGGGATGGCGATCGCTTTGGAGTCACAATTCGCTATATCGAAGAGTCAACCCCTCTCGATACCGCAGGTGCAATTAAGCTTGCTGAGCCATATTTCACAGGCGAATCTCTGATTGTTTTTAATGCGGATATCCTTACTAATTTAGACTTAGCAGCGCTGATTAAGTTTCATAAAGATACTCAAGCTGATGCGACTCTGACCTTGACTAAAGTCCCAGACATTACGCCATTTGGTTTGGTCGAAATTAACGCTCAAAATCAAGTTCAAGCTTTTCGTGAAAAGCCCAATCCAGAGCAAGCAGTAAAGTTTCTCGCTCAGGGCATTGATACGATTAATGCGGGAACCTATGTTTTAGAACCGAAGATTTTTGATGTCTATCCATCGGGTGAGCCTTTGAGTTTTGAGCGCAAAGTTTTTCCTAATGTTTTAGAGCAAGGCTTAAAGATGATGGGCTTTGTGTCAGATGGCTATTGGATGGATATGGGAACGCCTGAGAAGTATTACCAAGCTCAAGTTGATGTTTTGGAAGGGAAAGTTGCTTATGATTTTGGCGATCGCGTAGAGCAGATTCGCGATGGAGTTTGGGTTGCAAAAACTGCCAATATTGCCGAAAGTGCAGTTTTAGATTCTCCCTGCTATGTGGGAGAGTATGCCTTAGTTGGCAAAGATGCTCATATCCCAGCCCAAACTTTGGTTGGTGCAAATTCGCTGGTTAACAAAGCGATCGCCTCAGGAATGTACGCTGTAGGATCGATGTTGATCTAGGCAGAAAATTTTTTGGGCGTTGCAGATTAAAGTGTGAATTAGGAAAAAGATCGTGAATAAACTTAAAAAGTCTTGCAAAGCAAGACTTTTTAAGTTTATTCGGTTTTAAGCGGCAGCTTTTTCTTCTAATTGATCTTTGTGAAGCCAAATTACAGGAGTTGGGACTTTACCGAACTTGATTTGGACATAATCGCCGCGGAATTCCAACACTTCACCCCATGTCTCAAAAAGATAAGACGACCAGCGTGTATCATTTGCGGTTGCTTCAGTGCTATTTTCTAGCTTTTCGCGAATTGCTCTAACGAGTGTACCTTTTTTGAGTGCCATAGGTTTTAATGCAACAAATTATTAAGAATTTAAAACTGTTAAGTAGTTATGCATAAGTAACCTTACTAGAGGCGTATGTCGCCTGCTAAGCGGGCGATATACGCTCTGGTTTTGGGTTTTAATTATGCATAGCTACTTAGCAAATATTGTATCGCAATCATAATTAAAACCAATAAAATACAGAAGGAATGCTTAGTTAGCACTTCCTATCTATATTTATTGGTTTTGAGATTGGCTAGAATGGCTGCATGAATTGGGGCTAACTGATATGTGTATTTGTATTAACTGCACCTATGTCGATCGCTGTACGACTTATCACGCTGTCGAGGCACAACATTTGCAGCCACATTTAATTGATCAGCCAGATTTTGAGGCAAAGTCTCCTACAGTTAATGTGAATATTAGAACCGACTATGAAGACATTCAGATGGAATGGGATGTTGTCAGTTGTGAGAGTTTTTTGCTTGAAATGGGTAAATGGATAAAATTGCGTCCTGGCGAACTTGTTCCTACTTAAAGCTCAAGACTTAAAGCTAAAGAAGTACTTCCGACTATTGATATACTGACTCAGTGTTCAAATAGGGGATTTATGAGAAAGTTTGGCAAGCTATTTTTTCTATGTGTTTTGCTAGGAGGGATTTCTACTACTGTTTTTCTTAATAATAGCCAGAAAGATCAGATTAGTGCGATCGCCAAATCAAAACCATCTGCACCTCAAAATCCAGATGTGCTAAATATTCCAAATAGTGCTGGGGAAAAGTTAGAATTTCAGCAACTAATGCGATCGCTAAGCGATCGCCAGTTATCAAAATTACCAATTGATGAAGTTATTCAAGTTGTGTCTAGTAAGCTCCTCGGCGCAACCTATCGCGAAGGGCTATTAGATCAAGGGGAGACTGAAAAATTATTTGTATCACTCACAAAATTTGACTGTGTGCTATTTGTGGAAACAGTGCTTGCGCTTTCGCGTAATTTGCTTTCTCCAACACCCACTTATGAGAACTTTGTGCAAAATATACAAGAAGTTCGCTATGCAAATGGCAAACTAGACACCTATTGCAGTCGGTTGCATTATTTTTCGGAATGGATACGCGACAATCAAAAACGGAATATTGTCCGCGATCTCACTACCGAATTGGGAGGTATTCCACTCAATAAGACGCTGAACTTTATGAGCAATAATTGGCAAAAGTATTCGCGTCTGAAAAGTAATCAAGTCAATTATCAATGCATTTTAGCAATGGAACAAAAGATAGAAATAGAGCTGAAATCTGAGCAATTACGATACATTCCATCGGCTAAAATAAAATCTATCTATCCATTGTTAAAAGCTGGTGACATTATCGCTGTGACGACTGATCTTAAGGGAATTGATGTCACGCATACGGGTTTTGTCTATCCCACACCAAATGGAATCGGTCTTATTCATGCATCACCATCGGGGAAAGTGAAAATATCTCCCGATTTGCAACGTTATGTTGAACGAGTCGATCATGCGATCGGAATTATGGTGGCGCGTCCTGTTAATTAAACCTAATCAGAAACTTAGAAAGCAACGTGTAACGCCGCCCCTTAGTTTTTTGATTGGTTTTTGATTTAATATTCTGATCGCCTGATTGTCAAACAAGCCCATTCTTGACGCTTCCAAAAAGTGGCGATCGTCCATTTATGAGCATCAAGGGCTTCGGCAACCTTCGGCACTTGCTCAACTAAAATTCCGCTTAAAATACCCCATCCATTTGCATTAACTAACTGATCGAAATAAGGAACCATATCGACAATAATATCGGCAAGAATATTGCAGGTAAATCCATTTGCAGGAGCAGGCATATGCACAATTAAATCTTGGATGCTTCCTTCTTGTACCCAGATTTTATCTTCCGAAATGTCATTGAGTTGACGATTGTGATTTGTGGCTTTGATCGCCAGAATGTCATTATCGATCGCGTAAGTTTGAGTCGCACCGATTAGCAAAGCGCCGATACTGAGAATGCCCGAACCACAGCCGACATCAGCCACCACGATATTATCTTCAAGCTTTGCACCCCATAGACGCATCTCCAAAGCTTCTAAACAAAGCTGTGTGGTGGCATGAGCGCCTGTCCCAAACGCACTACCTGGGTCAAGACGCAAAACCTTGCGATCGCCATCAGTCGGCGGCTCAATCCAGGCGGGATAAATCACAAACAGATCGCCAATCTCCTGTGGATGCCAATGTTGTTTCCAACTAGACGACCAATCTTCATCATTAATTACTGTCCATTGGGTAATTGGTGCTTCGTAATTGGTGGCGATCGCATCTTGTTTAAGCAATAGAGCCAGAGATGCTAAATCCAAGACATTGGCTTTTTCGACAGGTAAATAACTATTTACATATATTCTGCTATCTTTCTTTTGACTTGCCATGCCTTGACAGCCAAAATTTTGTAACCGCCAAAAAATTTGCTCTTCTAGGGACTGTTCGGCGATGACTTGGATTTCCCACCAACTGTTGTTTGAGGTACTGAGCATAATAATTTAATAATATCTAGTCTTGGATATATTCTTGATTTTGCAACAGCGCTAACTCGGCTCGCTGTGCTTCGCGCCCTAAATAGGCTGCATGGTCAAATAGATCAACAGGACATGGCTGGGTTTTCTCAAAGATTTCTACACAGAGTTCCTTAGCGGTTCGTCCTGAAAATAGTTGTACGGCTTGGCGATCGACTTTACCTTTAGCAGGAATTGGTTTGCCAGTTTCAGGATCAACGGCTAAACCCTTGTCATTGATGATGTTGCTATAGTGTTTGGCACAAATCAGATTTTGGGAAATATCAAGGTAAATAATAAAATAACCACTGGGATCAAGAGCTAGCGATCGCTTGGATAATTTATCATCAATGACCTGTAGTTGTTGGGCAAGTAAGTTCAGTTCAGCAGTCAAATTCATTCACTTTAAAATATTAGGCTGGAATATAGGAATATTTTTTCTAGTCACTCTAATCATACGACTAGAGAGTAAAATGCTACAGATAACGTTGACCATAAACTACTTCTGCAAATCATTAAAGGGGCGATCGCCATGTCAGCCAAAGTACTCGATGGGCGTTATAAATTAATTAAGCAGATCGGTGCGGGCGGCTTTGGGCATACATTTATAGCGCGAGATATGCGCCGACCTGGTTCACCACCTTGTGTCGTCAAGCAACTTAAACCCGCTAGTGATGATCCTAACTTTATTCGCGAGGCAAGGCGGCTTTTTAACACTGAAGCCGAGACTTTAGAGAAGCTAGGGCGGCATGACCAAATTCCACAGCTGCTTGCCTATTTTGAGGAAGATAAGCAATTCTTTTTGGTGCAAGAATTTATCGAAGGGCGATCGCTACATGATGAAATGAAAGCATCCTTGCCTGAAGTGTCTGACTTAGCTAACGAGTCTCAAGATCGCGTTCTTGCAGAACTGCAAAATATTGACGCACCAACTAGAGACAAACAACTGACTGAAGTTGAAGCCCTCAAAATTTTGAAAGATATCCTCGAAGTTTTGGAATTTGTGCATTCAGAAGGAGTAATCCACCGCGATATCAAGCCAGATAATTTAATTCGCCGCAAGAGCGATCGCAAAATTGTGCTGATCGACTTTGGGGCAGTGCGCGCTATGCAAGATAGCAATACTCAGCTAGCGGCTAATGAGAAAGGTGAATCTCGATTTACAGTCACAATTGGCACACCTGGCTATATGCCGAGCGAACAATGTGCGGGTAGACCAGCCTATAGCAGTGATATTTATGCGCTAGGGATGGTGATCATTAAGACGCTGACGGGATATAGTCCTACAGATTTGCCAACCGATCCCGCTACAGGTGAATTGGTCTGGCGTGATAAAGCTCAAGTTAGCAATGGCTTAGCAATGGTACTCACGCGGATGGTGCGCTATCACTATACGCAGCGATATCAGTCAGTCCGCGAGGTAAATCAAGGTATTACCACATTTGCGATTATGACTGATGTTGAGCGCCGTGCCACGACTAGCAAGATTGTAAAGTCAACAATCTTGACTAATTTATCTGAGTCAGGTCGTCCAACTGGCTCTAGGGCAACTGATGCATCAAATAACTCATCAACTCGCAGATCAGTACCCGTTTCTCCATCTGCTAGTTCTAGTTCAGGAGTTCTCTTCTTATTTGGGGGCTTGCTTGCTGTGGTCGCTGTAATCGCCGCCTTTGCACTGCCTGCAATGATGCGAAATAATCAAACACCTATAATTGTCAATAACCAAACGCCGATCGCACAACCAATCACCATTCAGGCGACTCCTACTCAAACATCAACGGCGATCGCTAATGGCGAGTCGGTTAATCAAGTTTTAAATATAGAAGCAAATAAAGAGTCTCTAACTATCCCGAATAAAATGGCAGGTAATGGCACTCACACTTATACAATTCAGGCAAAAGCTGGACAATTGTTTAGTGTGGCACTCATCGGTAATGGCATCGCTATGTCGATACTTAATTCTCAGGGGCTAGCTTTACCGAATGCCGCTAATGTGGCGATCGCGGATGTACCGATCACTGTCGATGGTGCATATACAGTCCAACTAAGAGGCGTGGTCTCAACGGTAGAAATTCCTTATCAATTAAAACTTGGTCTTAAGGATACTGCGATCGCTCCACCAACTTCTATCCCTATTCCAACTCCACCAAATACTCCCTTAGTTTCACCCATTCCTTTAGTTTCACCAACTCCAACAGCAGTCACGCCTACGCCTATTGCCCCAACCCCACCGCCCACCCAAGCGGCTCCTAAAATAGAAATCAAAATTAGATAACCAAAAAGTAGCTCAGCACCCAGAAGCGTGGGTCGCTTGCTACGCGG
>JANXUJ010000132.1 GCA_025356295.1 Cyanobacteriota bacterium | reverse complement strand
CCGCGTAGCAGGCGACCACTCTCCATAGGTTTTAAGGTTACTTATGGATAACTACTTATTAATAACATAACTTAAAGAAAGTATAAGTTGGTTTACTTTCTGGGCTTAGCCGTGGTGTCTGGCACTTCACGCTCTATAATTCAAAAGCATAATCATAAAAAATTTTAGAAAACACAGGAAAGAGTCAATTATGGGAGGCAATGATCGCTTGCTAAGGGCAGCAAGAGGTGAAGTATTGGATCGTCCACCAGTATGGATGATGCGTCAAGCTGGAAGATACATGAAGGTCTATCGCGACCTGCGCGAAAAATATCCCACATTCAGAGAGCGATCGGAAATTGCCGAACTCGCCGCCGAAATATCTCTGCAACCATTTCGCGCTTTTCAACCCGATGGCGTGATCATGTTTTCCGATATCCTTACTCCCCTCACAGGTATCGGCATTAACTTCGATATCATCGAAAGCAGAGGACCGATTATCGAGTCGCCAATTCGGACTCAAGCTCAAGTTGATGCGCTCACCGAATTTGATCCTGATACAGCAGTTCCATTTATCCGTAAGATTTTAACCGCGATTAAAGAAGAAGTTAAAGATCAAGCGACAATTCTTGGCTTTGTCGGCGCACCCTGGACATTAGCTGCCTATTCGGTTGAAGGTAAGGGTTCCAAAGATTACTCTGTGATCAAAGCAATGGCATACAAAGAGCCAGCGATCATCCATAGCTTTTTGACTAAAATTGCCGAAATGGTCGCCACTTATGTAATCCATCAGATCGAATGTGGCGCTCAAGTGGTGCAGATGTTTGATTCTTGGGCGGGACATCTCTGTCCAACCGATTACGAAATCTTTGCACTGCCTTATCAAAAGATGGTCGTGGACAAGGTAAAGGCAAAATATCCTAATACGCCGCTAATTCTCTACATTAGTGGAAGTGCGGGTGTACTAGACCGTATGCCTAAGTGTGGCATAGATATTGTCAGCGTTGATTGGACAGTTGATCTTGCCGAAGCACGCGATCTCATTGGTCATCATATTCCTGTGCAAGGCAACCTCGATCCATGCGTTCTATTTGCCGATCAAAAATATATTCATGAACGCATTCTCGAAGTAATCGCTAAAGCGGGAAATAAGGGTCACATCATGAACCTCGGACATGGCATTTTGCCAACCACCCCTGAAGATAATGCACGATTCTTCTTTGATACAGTCAAGAGCCTCGGCTCGTAAATAAGGGCGGCGATGCGGCGCTACCTCTATTAAAAAAATGAAGGGGACGCATCGCGTCCCCTTCATTTTTTTAGCTATTGTTCGACGACTGACATAGTTCTTCAGCCATTTCTTTTTGTGTTTTAGTGATCATCAAGCTATTAACCATGGATATCACTATAATCTATCCCGCAAAATGCTAGCTTTGAAACTTAGACTAAATCTGCTCAATGGAGTATACATTGGCGAAGTTCCATAACTTCGAGCCTGTTATGATCAAGCAGACATCATGACGCCGTTTTTTACATTGTTTGGCTAGATTCCATTTGCTTTACTCTTAAGCGCTAAGCCTCGTGTACAGCAGCAAAGCTTACCCGCAAAGCCTTATAATAGTAAGGCAAGTAAGAATTGCCGATCGCACTCGGAGCAATTAATTCCAAGCAATGCAAGGAGAATTTGAGTAGCTGTATGACTGAAACCTTAGAAGATCGGATTATTCCCACAGACTTGCGCGGCGAGATGTCGCGGTCTTATTTGGAATATGCCATGAGCGTGATTGTTGGTCGCGCTTTGCCCGATGCGCGTGATGGACTCAAACCTGTACACCGCCGCATTCTCTACGCCATGCACGAGTTGGGCATGATTGCCGAGCGCCCATTTCGGAAATGCGCGCGTGTGGTCGGGGATGTGATTGGTAAATATCACCCGCATGGCGATACGGCTGTGTACGAAGCACTGGTGCGAATGGCGCAGGACTTTTCGATGCGCGATCGCATTGTCGATGGACATGGCAACTTCGGCTCTGTCGATAACGATCCTCCCGCCGCGATGCGATATACAGAGTGTCGGTTGACCCGCATTGCTCAGGTGGGAATAATTCAAGATATTGAGCGCGATACGGTCAACTTTGGCGATAACTATGATGGTTCGCAGCAAGAGCCTCTGGTCATGCCAGCGCGGATTCCGCAATTGCTACTTAATGGCTCCTCAGGAATCGCTGTGGGGATGGCGACAAATATTCCGCCGCATAATTTGGGCGAGCTAGTCGATGGCTTAGTAGCGCTGATTGCCGATTCTAGTCTGACTGATTTGGACTTGATGGAATATATTAAGGGACCTGACTTTCCGACTGGGGCGTTGATTTTAGGTACGGAAGGCATTCGCGAAACCTATATGACTGGGCGTGGCTCGGTGACGATGCGATCGGTGGCGAGTTTTGAGACGATCTCAGCACCTGGACGACAGGATCGCGAAGCAATTATCATCACCGAAATGCCTTATCAAACCAATAAGGCGGCGCTGATCGAGAAAATCGCGGAGATGGTCAATGACAAAAAACTTGATGGCATTTCGGATATTCGGGACGAAAGCGATCGCGATGGAATGCGACTGGTCATCGAACTAAAGCGCGATGCTTATCCTCGAGTCGTGCTGAATAATCTCTACAAATCCACCGCTTTGCAATCGAACTTCAGTTGCAATATGCTAGCACTGGTGAATGCAGAGCCTGTGACGCTGACTCTCCGCCATGCATTGCAAGTGTTTCTGGACTTCCGTTATGAAGTGATTACCCGCCGTACTCAGTATGAGCTTCGCAAAGCGGAAGAGCGCGATCATTTATTGCAAGGTTTGTTAATTGCGCTCAATCATTTGGATGCTGTGATTGGGTTGATTCGTGGTGCTGATGATAGTACGACGGCAAAGGCGGGACTAATTGAGAGCTACGGCTTATCAGAAGCGCAAGCCGATGCAATTTTGGCGATGCAGTTGCGCCGCTTGACCGCTCAAGATGCGGATAAAATCCATGATGAGCATGATCAGTTGGTTGTCAAGATTGCCGATTTATTAGATATTCTCCAAAATCGCGATCGCATTCTCACAATTACTCGTGAAGAATTAGAAGCTGTCAAATTGGAATTTGCGACACCGAGGCGATCGCGCATTCTACCCAATGAAGGCGATATTGATACTGCTGATTTGATTGCCAATCGTGAAACAATTGTGATGGTAACTGAGCAAGGCTATGTGAAGCGGATGCCTGTCGATACTTTCACCGCCCAACATCGCGCTACACGCGGTAAAGCTAGTGCCAATGTCAAAGATAGTGATGCGATCGCGCATTTCTTTGCTTGTCGCAGTCACGATCGCGTCTTGTTCTTCACCGATCGCGGCAAGGTCTACGGAGTCAAGGCTTACGAGATTCCTGAATCTGGTCGTGCCGCGCGGGGAACCGCCGTGGTACAAATGTTGCCAATCGCCTCAGACGAAAAAATCACTACGGTTTTACCAATCAGCGAGTTTTGTGAAGATGAATATTTAGTCATGCTCACGGCTGGCGGCTATATTAAAAAAACTAAGCTTCCTGCCTTCGCCAATATTCGCGCCAATGGCTTGATTGCAATCTCGCTCGAAGAGGGCGATCAATTGCGCTGGGTGAGACGGACAAGAGCTGATAACACGATCATCGTTGGTTCACGTCAAGGGATGTCGATCCGCTTCCGTACTGACCACGAGCAGTTGCGCCCGATGGGAAGAGACACTCGCGGTGTGCGATCAATGCGTCTGACTGGCGATGATGAAATCGTGAGTATGGACATCCTCCCCGCAGGGCTAGCAGAAATCGAGGCTGATGAGATAGAAGAAGATATCGATCTCACAGTGACGATAAGTGAAGATGAGAATCTGGAAGCTGAATCTGGAGCCGAATCGGTAATAGATGAAAAAGCTCAAGGACCCTGGGTCTTAGTCGTGACTAGAGGCGGTTATGGTAAGCGTGTTCCTGTCAACCAGTTCCGCATCCAGAAGCGTGCGGGTAAAGGTTTGCGCGTGACTAAGTTCAAGTCTGGTCAAGATCAACTAGCTTCGCTCTGTCTCGTTGATGAAAACAATGAATTAATGATCGTCACCAGTCGCGGGATCGTCATGCGTCAGTCCACGGATGCGATCGCGCGTCAGTCTCGTACTGCCCGAGGTGTTCGTCTCCAAAGACTTGATGCATCTGATGCGATCGTTGGTGCAACCCTAGTTCCACCTGCGTTGGAAGAAGAGATTGAAGAAGTGGTAGACATTCAGAGTGGCGATGCAGTTGTAACTGCGGTTGCAACCGTTGTAGAAGAAATGGAAGAAGTAGATGGAGATACAGAAGATTAGAATTTAGTGCTTGAAATAAAAAATAGTTCAGTATGCTTAGCACACTGAACTATTTTTTATTTCAAGCACTAAGATCGATTTCTAGCGATCGCATTTTGGCTTCGAGCTTAGTTGAAGACTTCTATCTGAAAGCTCTTAGGCGCTAATTTTAAGAACTCGCAAGCTATTCTGGCTCGAAGCTCAGCTTTTTTAGTTGTTCTGCAAGACGCTTAGATTTTTGGCATTCTTGGCTAAGAGATGCTTCAGCTTGCTTGGCTAATTCGCGACCAGCGAGATAGATTTCACCATTGCGATCGCACCAACGCAACCATATATCTTGCTTGCCTTCATACTCTCCTGATCTAACCAACAAACCAATAAGAACGTTGACGGAAGTCTCGCTCAACTTCGACATCTAATGACAAGAACATATCAGGCACGATCGGCGGACGCTTGACGGAACTAAAAATGCCCATATTCGCATCGGCGACAAATTTGCGATCGCAGGTTTGTCGCCCATGAGCTATCTAAAGTCTCAACATGCGCGATCGCGAAACCGATCTAGATCAACAAAAAGCTAGAGCAACTCATCAGTATGCTGATGTGGCGGAAAAGATTCAATCCTGCCAGGGATCGGTTTTTGAGTAGGTTGTAAACCAGACAACATCCGTGAAAGTTGTAAGCCATCAAGTACAGGCTTAGTCTCACGGATTTTGTGCCACACCGATCGCGCCATTAACAAAGAATGCCCTTGACGCTGAGCTTGAATACCTTCTAAATAATCTTCGCGTTCGGGTTGATAGTCAGCCGATGATAGTTGTAAGCTCGACCCTTCAGGAGATTGCTTCGTGACAATCTGAGCAATTTGCGAAGTCAGTTCAGGATAAAGCCATGTGTAAGCAGGATGGACGGTAAGTTGGCAATGATGAACTAATTTTTTATCTTGCTGATTGACCGTAGGACGCTGTAACAGTATATAAAAATATCCGATTGCAGCTTTGCGTTGTGGCTCATATACATAGCCCGATACATCCTGTAAGTGGTTAATTAGCAATGATCCATGATTAATTAACTTGTCAATCGCCTTAGCCCGAAAATCATCAACATTGAGATCATAAACTTGGCGAATGTGAGGAGGCATCGCCGCTGTATCCAGCTGATAGAGCAAGCTAGCATCAGCATTACTGATGGGCATCAAATTCGGTAAATCAGGAGAATGCTGAGCGAGTTCGTGCAGACTCTCACTACCCAGTTCCCAGTCAGTAAATTGGGCGAGGGGCTGAAAACCATTCTGACGATAGAGGGCGATCGTATCTTTTTGATTGATATCAACTTGTAACACCCATGTCCGCGCCTCTAGACAAGACTCTAGGCAATAACGAATTAGTTGTGTGCCGACATTGTGCTGACCATTTTGGGCTTCGGGCAAAACGACAACGCGATCAATTTGCCAAGTACTGCTGTTGTTGTTAAACGGCGAAACTCTAATGAATCCTTGGATAATCCCATTGCATTCTGATACATATGCACGCACATAGGGTTTCAGCAATGTCTGCACGGGTGCGGGCAACCAACTCGCAAGTTGATGCAAACTAACTTTCTGGCGACTGCGACAACCACTGAGATCGCTGACAGCAGTTTGAGCGAGATCGCTGGGTGACGCAAATCGCTGAATGAATTCTAAATCACGATGTTGAAGCGGGCGGATCGTATTACCAAGAACAGGAAAGGGTTGCATAACTGCGCTCGCGCTAGAAATAAACTTTGCGGCTATCTAATTATAAACCAAAACCAGAGTGTGGGTTGCCCGCGTAGCGGGCAACCCACACTCTGGTTTTAAGACTTGTGCGTAGTCAATTAACAAGAGAAAGTGCGATGTTGCAGAGATGGCATCTGGCGGCGAATTTGCTCAATGCGGGATGGTTGTATCTCCGCGATCGCTACACCCGTGCGATCGCCCGCATCAGCAAGCACAATCCCCCAAGGATCAACGATCATCGCATGACCATGCGACTGGCGGCGCGGCGTATGCATTCCCACCTGAGCAGGTGCAATCACATAACTTGTGTTTTCAATCGCCCTTGCTTGCAATAAAACTTGCCAGTGATCCTTACCCGTAAAAGCAGTAAAGGCGGCTGGGACAAACAAAACATTCGCACCATTTTTTGATAAATGACGATATAGCTCTGGAAACCTTACGTCATAGCAAACTGACAACCCTAGATTGCCATACTTCTCAGAAATATATACAGGCGGGGCTTCTGACCCTGCTAGCACAGTCGAGGACTCTTGATAGGTATTACCATCGGGGAGATTGACATCAAATAAGTGCATCTTGCGATAACGCGCTAGTTCTTCGCCAGCACGACCAATCAGCAAAGCCGTGTTATACATCTTGATTGGCGATGAATTGCTGGGTGTAGCCACTGGCACTGGGAAGCCACCACCGAGTAACAAGATTTGATAGCGTTGCGCGATCGTGGTCAAAAACTTTTCGCTCTTTTCGGCAATTTCTGTTGAAATTCGCATCTTTTCATTTTCATCACCTAAAAATGAAAAATTTTCAGGTAAACAAACTAATTCCGCACCTCGATTCACGGCAAGTTGAATTAAATCTTCTGCTTGAGCCAGATTTTTGTCTACATTCGAGACACTGGTCATTTGTACGGCAGCCGCCAAATATGACTTCATTGCAATCCTTAAAAATTTCCCACATAGTTCACATGTGCTTCTTAGCACTTGACTTCTAGATTACCTTGCTACAGGCTCACTTCCACTAAAACCCGAAACTAAAACCCAAAAAAGTACACTATGCTTTTTTAAGTTTTAGCCAAGTTTACCAGTGACGATATAAGCAACGCGGATGCCGACATTAGTGGCATGATCTGCCATGCGTTCTAAATGATGAATAGCCAATACCATTAGCATTACTGGTTCCATCGGCTCGCCAAATAGTCTTTGGGCGGCGAGCAGGTCATAGATTTGCTTATAGTCATCGTCCACTGCGTCATCTTTAGCTTTGACTTGCAAGCCAATATTTTCATCAAGATTAGCTAATGCTTCTAAACTCATGGCAAGCATCGCTCGACAACGGTTAGACATAACTTGCAATTGAGCTAAGTAAGGCGATGGTGGATATGAGAAAAGCTTAATGGCAATTTCGCCCAGATTTTCGGCATAGTCGCCAATCCGTTCGATATCGCGAATTAGCTGCGTCAAAGCACTCAATAGCCTGATATCGCGGGCGACTGGTGATTGCAGGGTAATCAGACTAATGCAATCAGTTTCAATTTGACGATAGATTTGATCGATTTGTTTGTCTTGAGCGTCAATACGAGTAGCCGATTCAATATCTCGCTCGAATAAGGCAACATGAGCAAGTAAGCATGAGTTTTCAACAAGTGCGCCCATTCGTAAAGTGTCTTGCTCTAGTCGATGTAATTGACGTTCAAATTCGCTTCTGGTGCGTTTTTGACTTTGATATGAAGTTTCTAACATGGACTCCCATCAAATCACTTGGAATAAATGGAACATATAGAAGGTGATGTATCTTTTAGATACTTACTCTACATGTTTGCATGTGTTGTGATTTTTAAAAGTATTTGCAAATACTATATTAAGCCTACTTGCAAGTAGGCTTAAGACTTTGATAAAACTAAAGTAGTCGAATTATTTTGGTCAAAGCCAATGTGTTTGTAAAATTCTTGCTGATGGGTCGTCATTAGATAAACACGTTCGACATTACAAATATTTGAGTGTGCCAAAACCATTTGGACTAACTTCCGCCCTAGACCTGCGCCTCGATAATCGGGATCGATTACCACATCCCAAATTGTCGCTCGATAGATGCCGTCACCCGTGGCACGAGCATGTCCGATTAAGCGATCGCTATCCCATACGGTCACAACTGGATTAGAGTTAGCGATCGCGATCGCTAAACCTTCTAAGGTTCGCTCCTTTGCCCAAAATGCCCCAATTCTTAATAATCTTTGTAACTGCCCTAAATCAACTTCTTCGTGGCGATCGCTAAATCGAATCTGGCGATGATCCATATGCTTGACTGTCCAAATTTATTAACCGACTTTTAATCTAATCAATTTTTATTTAATTAATATTTAATCAAGTTGACACATTACTAATTTTGTCAATGTATCTATTTTTGCTGCAATATGGCTTCAAAAATGAAAAGAGAGCGCAAAGCGCCCTCTTTTCATTTTGCTGATTTTGTAAAGCGATCGCTTATTTGCTAGGTTGCCAGGGTTCAGGCAAATAGACTTTTTTGGCTAGTCCCAATGCTTGGAGTAGACTGATCACGCCCCAAGTTGGGTCAAGCTCCCACCATTTCAAACCAGCCCGCGCCGACTTAGGATAAGCATGATGATTGTTGTGCCAGCCCTCACCATAGGTCAAAATCGCCGCCCACCAGAGATTTGTGGAATGATCAGGAGTCTCACTAAAGTTTTTGTAACCCCATTTGTGACAGGCGGAATTAATTAGCCAAGTGCTATGCCAGAGAACAACGGAGCGTACAGCCACGCCATAGACCAAGAATGATGCACCTAGTCCAGAAAAAATATGCTCGCCCACCCAGTAAATCAAGAAACCAAGAGGAACTTGCAATAATAGAAAGAAGCGATCTAAAAACGCATAGTATGGGTCAGCAGCAAGATCGGGGGCAAACTTTTGATAGCTCTCACGCTCAAAATGCTCTGGTCTAGACCGAATAATCCACATGATGTGGCTAAACCAAAAGCCACGATTTGCGGAGTAAGGGTCTTTTTGGTTGTCTTCAGTAAAGCCATGATGTTGACGATGACCACCCACCCAAAATACAGGTCCACCCTGAATTGCCAATGCACCGATAGTGGTAAGGATGTATTCTAACCACCTTGGCACTTGAAAGCTGCGATGGCTGAGCATACGGTGATACGCGAGACAAATGCCGATGCTGCCAAATAGCCAATGCAAGAAAACTGTAAGCACTACAGCTTGCCATGAAAAGTAAAAAGGCGCAGCTAGGGCTGCAATATGAAAAGCGCTGAAGAAGGCAACGTTTGTCCAGTTCAGTTTTTGCTCAGTGGAGATGACTTCAGTGGTGACGGTCATGGAATAACTAAGAGGGTAATGGAGGGTGAGGGGATGCAAGTATCACTTACAATTATATTAAGTTTAACCTCTTTTTAAGTAATAATGCAAGTATCACTTGCAAATCATCTCAATGGTACATACTCTCATGTCTGTATCTCGAATCCCGACTCGACAACGCATCGTGAATACAGCGCTAGAGTTGTTTGCTAGCAAGGGGATTACCGAGACAACTACTCGCCAGATTGCTGATTTTGCTCAGGTTAATGAAGTAACTTTATTTCGCCATTTTGGCAATAAACATGGTTTGTTGTTAGCGGTTTTGCAAGAATGTCTGCAAAAATATTTGGTGTTGGCTCAAGCGGGAGAGTCATTTGTGGTGGCAGAAATGGTGTCAGATATTTCTAGTCAGAGCGATTTACGCAGATTTCTTAAATATTATATTCAGAGTTCTTTGCGGGCGATTGAAAGTGTGCCTGAATTAGTGCGATCGCTAGTCGGTGAGGCAGGACAATATCCGCTCGAAAGCCGTCAGGCTCTAGCGCAAGGGATTAATCAGGTCAATCAAACGATCGCTACAGCAATGCATGATGTACTCGCAAATTCGCGACTGCAATATGCTTTACCGCCACTCAAGTTGGCTAATTTGTTAAATACTTGCATCTTGGGTTATGCGGTGATCACTTTGACCAGTGATGTGCAGACGATTTGGCGCGATCGCGATGAGTTTGTGAGTACTTTGGTCGATATGTTTGTGCAGGAGGTTAATCCCATCAGCCAAGTGCGCTCAATCCCATTGCGTCCGATTATGGATATTCCCACCGAGACAGTCCGCGAAATTATTTTGCAAGCTAAAAAATCTGGGGTGAAAGACTATGCGATCGCTTATTTATTGTTTGGTGCAGGGATTGCGGCGATTGATATCACTCAGTTGCGTCTCCAAGACTACCAGCAGCAGGCTAATCATGGGATTTTATTTACCAATGACGCGACTGGAAACTCTGGGCGGTCAGTTCCACTTAACCAAAAAATTCTCGGTCATCGTTATGGATCGGCAACTAACAATCCCCTCAGTGCCTATCTTAAAACGCGTAAAAAAGATTTAAAAATTGACCAGCAAAATGACCAGCAAAATCATCTCATTGAGTCAATGTTTGAGTCTTTATCTTTAGAAGAAATCGAGCAATTCTGGACGCGTTGGACAAGTCCCTATCGGAATGTTGACGGCTCACCACTCGCGATCGATCAAGCCCGACATACTTGGTGTATCGAGATGCTAGCGCGTGGGATCGATGTTGATAGTTTTTGTATTATTAGCGGACTCAAAGCAAAAGAGTTACAGGCTTATCAAATTCGTCTTAATCAAAAACTCGCAATTGATCAAGCGATCGCGCTTGATTCTTAAATAATAAAGCCCACTTTTAACTTAAGTTCTTTTCACTAGATTAAGCATCTTAGTGTATAATTCTGGCGTTTAATGTACTCAATTTTTTGAGTGCATTAAATCAAATATTGATATGTTAGGCATCTTTTTTGAGAGGCAAACAGGTTGGCATTATCGGTGTTCAGATCGGCACTTCCAATTAAAGTTTTGGCAATTAAAGTTTTGGGTAGAAAAGTAAAGTGAGAGTTCCCCTAGACTGTTATCGCATCCTTGGTTTAACACACCTGTCAGGGCTAGATAAAATCCATCAAGCCCATCGCGATCGCCTGCTCTCTATGCCGAGGCGTGAATATTCTGATGCCGCGATCGCCTCTCGCAAGCGCATTGTTGATAAAGCTTATGAAATTTTGGTTGAAGGCGATCGCGCCGCTATTACACCTACCATTGCTTTAGATGATCAAACTAGCGATCCATCTCTCGACAAACCAGTTGCCAAGCTACCACCTCAAGTTGAAGCTGACGAAAAAGATTTTGCAGGACTATTGCTGATTTTGTATGAACTCGGTGAATCCGAGAAAGTCTTAGCTCTTGCCAAACCCTATTACGATCCTGACGAAGCTGAGTATCAGTCCGCTAGGATATCTCCTCACGATCCTGACTTGCTACTCTCAGTGTCTTTATCCTATTTAGAGCTGGGTCGCGAATATTGGAAACAAGGACAATATGAATCGGCAGCAATGTCTCTGGAATCTGCCCAAGAAATTTTATTGCGAGAAGGCTTATTTCTGAGCATTCGTAGCGAAATTCAAGCCGATCTATTTCGACTACGTCCCTATCGCATTCTTGAATTATTAGCATCTCCTGACAACCAAACTAATGAACAGCGCAAAGGTATGTTGCTGTTGCAAGAGATGCTTGATGCGAGACGGGGAATTGATGGCTCAGGCAACGACTATTCTAGTCTTGGTATTGATGACTTTTTGCGATTTATGCAGCAACTACGCAGCTACATGACCGCACTCGAACAGCAAACTTTGTTTGAAGAAGAAGCCCGCCGTCCATCTTCAGTTGCTACTTATTTAGCTGTTTATGCCTTGATTGCGCGTGGCTTTTCACAGCGCCAGCCAGCTTTGATTCGCCGTGCGAAGGGGCTTCTAGTTAAGCTCAGTGCCAAGCAAGATATTTACTTAGAAAAAGCCGTATGTGCTTTGCTGCTCGGACAAACTGAAGAGGCAAGTGCGGCGATCAATAGCAGTGCTGAAGAAGATCAAATCGCGTTCATTCGTCAAAATTCTGAAGGCGCTCCCGATCTATTACCCGGATTGTGTCTTTACAGCGAAAGTTGGTTGCAAGAAGAGGTCTATCCGCACTTTCGCGATCTGATGCATCAAATTGTCTCGCTCAAGGATTACTTTGCGGATGAGCAAGTGCAAGCATATCTGGAAGAGTTACCAAATACTGGTGCGATGTCTTCAGAATGGAGTTCACCTGTGGGAGGTAGCGCTTCTTTAGATGATCTCACCGCCGTAAGTAATGATCTTGATCCTGCGAGTAGAACCGTTACTGAGCCAAAGCTTTCTACTTATGCGCCTGAACCTCCCAATCGATTTCAGAGATACACTACTCCTGTTATTGATCGTTCTGCTGCATCTCATAGTAATTCTCATAGCAATAATAAGATTTCGCGAGATTTACCTAAGTCCCGCCGCCTCAGTAATACTTCTCCTGAGAGAAATATTGTCAAAAATATTAATGAAGCTGTCCGAGAAATTAACCGTCCAGTTAATTCCTCATCGCCAAAACGCAAATTTAATATCGGTCGTTTAGTCGCCGTAATTGCGATCGCGATCGCATTAGTCAGTGGCTCTCTATGGCTGGTTGTTTGGGCTTTTCGCTCTTTAACTAGCTCACCGCGCTCAGAAGCTTTCGTCACCCTAGAAAAACCGATTGCACCTTTAGTAGAATCGTTCAAAACTAATGCTTCAGTTGCGATCGCGATTGCAGGACCCTTAGACAAAGAAACTGCCACTAAGCTAATCGAAACATGGCAAGCAACCAAATCAAAAGCACTTGGCAGCAAGTATGAAGATAATACCTTAGAGGAAATTTTGGCTGAGCCAGCTCTGAGCGACTGGAAAGCTCGCGCTAAAGAACTTAAAACCAGTAACTCTTATTTGCAGTATCAAATAAAATCAAGTGAGATTGATAAAGTTGTTCCTGACGGTGATAGCAAGGCTAAAGTAACAGCCAAAATTTCTGAATCTCGTAATTACTTTAACAATGGCGAACTTGACCGTGGCGCGTCAAAAGCCGATGCTAGCTACACAGTCGAGTACGACTTAGTACGAAAAGATAATCAATGGCTAATCCGTGAAATGTTAGTTTTTTAATCGCTGCGTAGGTAAGGAGACTCTTGCTCTTTACAAAAAAAAGGGCGCGAAGCGCCCTTTTTTTAGAAATCTTCAGGTGTTAGTTCATCATCTTCAGGCTCAATCTCCTCAGGCACGACCTTAGTCGCTGAAACTGCCACACCTTCGGCTAACTTTTCACGAATCTGCTTTTCGATGTCTTGAGCAAATTCTGGCTTGTCTTCCATGTATTTGATTGTGTTGTCTCGACCTTGCCCGATGTTGTCGCCTTTGTAGCTATACCAAGCACCCTTGCGGACGATGATGCTCATTTCTTCGGCAAGATCGACAAGACAACCAACTGTAGAGATGCCTTTACCGAAAATGATATCAAATTCGGCAATCCGAAAAGGTGGCGCGACTTTGTTCTTCGCAACTTTGACTTTGGCGCGAATACCATACTCTTCTGTGCCTTTTTTGAGAGTCTGAATACGGCGAATATCTAGCCGTACTGAGGCATAAAATTTGAGGGCTGTTCCGCCTGTGGTTACTTCAGGGCTGCCATAGGTTACGCCGATTTTTTGACGCAATTGGTTTAAGAAAATGACGATGCAGTTTGATCTACCGACATTGGCGGTGATTTTGCGGAGGGCTTGACTCATCAATCGCGCTTGTAAACCAACGTGAGTCGCTCCCATTTCACCCTCGATTTCGGCGCGAGGTACAAGAGCCGCCACTGAGTCGATCGCGATAATATCGACTGCCATCGATCTCACGAGGTTATCGACAATTTCTAACGCCATTTCGCCCGAGTCTGGCTGTGAAATCAGCAAGTTATCAATATCAACACCGACAGCCGCCGCATAAGTGGGGTCAAGGGCATGTTCAGCGTCAACAAATGCGGCAATACCGCCGCGCTTTTGGACTTCGGCGATCGCATGAAGCACTAAAGTGGTTTTACCTGAGCTTTCGGGACCATATACTTCGATTACGCGTCCTTTGGGTAGACCACCACCGAGGGCTAAATCGAGGGGTAATGCGCCGCTAGGGACAGTCTCAACGCGCATATTCGTGGCATCACCCAGACGCATGATCGCGCCTTTGCCATGATCCTTCTCGATTTTTTGCATGATTGCATCGAGTGCCTTCTTTTTCTCAGGACTGATGTTAGATTTTGAGGCTTGTGTGGTTGAGGCTGTCTTATCAACTTGCGCTGTCGTAGAGGAATTTTTCGCCATTACCGTTCGAGTTTTCGTCTAATACTTCTGCCTTATTATCGCACTAACAAACCGAGAAAGGAGACCGCGCCGCGCAGACTATATTTTCTTGTTTTATCTGAAAGAAACGCAACATTTGCGAATTCTAGTGTCAAAATTAATGTGAGTAGTTTTATCTAATTTTATCTAAGGTCTATTATTATGTCTGCGGAATATCCACCAGTTATGTTGGTGGACGGTTATAACGTGATTGGCTTTTGGAGGCACTTGCAAGAAATTCGAGATTTGCAAGGGTTTGACATTGCGCGATCGCATTTAACCGAGGCGATGGTTAACTTTAGCGCTTATCACGGCTATAAGACGACATTAGTATTTGATGCCTATGTGCAAGCAACACCTGCCAAAGTCGAAAAAATCACCAAAAATCTGCGGTTATACTTCACCGATCACAACGAGACTGCGGATACTTATATCGAACGTCAATGTGGCAAATATAGGCGCGATCCGCTCAGGCATTTAAAAAGAATTATTGTGGTGACTTCCGATCGCGCCCAGCAGCTAACCGCAGTCGGCTTTGGAGCCGAGTGGCTATCTGCCTCAGCATTTGAACAAGAAGTGGAAGCAACTATGCGATCAGTGCAGAGCCGTCAAAAGAATCAAAAGGCAAATACTAATAATCTCTTGGGAAATCGAATCGATAGTGCGACTAAAGCTCAATTAGCAAAATGGAGAAATAGCCTAAATTAGCGATCGCTGATTCAGCCATGTTGTGAAAGCTACTTGTGATTAAACACATCTAGGGTTTGACGACTAAACTCGCGTAAGTTTTCGACTCCGTCATCCATTGGCATGGTATCGCCTAAGAACTGCCAGTTGTCTACTGTCGAAAATCGCCAGCGTTCGCCTCGATAGTCATGTCCGCTAGCTTCAATCCCGATCGCTCGCAAATCTCCATCAACGGGGTCTTCGTATAATCGAATTTGAAATAGAATGCTGCGAACTTTAAGCCGCCAGCTTACCCCAGGGAAATGGAAGCTTACATCAATGGAATCAGGATCAAGTAATTTGCGTGTATCTGGGTTATTTAGCCAAGGTTTTAGGTCAGAACGTGCAGCTGGATACTTGGCTTTAAATAAGTTGACAATAGTGGCGATTTTTGTGGTTACTTCAACAGTTTTAGCTTGTTCGACTGCATTCATGGGCAAGTACTCTTATCCATTGACCTGATTAGATAATATAGCGCTTTGCGCTTTCAAAAACTTTTATGCCTCAATAGATAATATAGCGTATTAGCAAATTAGCGCTTTACTGGCAAGAGATCAGGAGTATCGATAAAGTTTGGTAATACAGTCTTATCGATGCTTAGTCGATCAAGTAACTTGGCAAATTCTTTACAACATTCAATTGAGTTTTGTAAAATCTGTTCCTGAGAAAATTTGATAATAATCCAACCTAAATCAACCAAAAAACGTTCTGCTAAATCATTCCGCATGACGATTGCGGCATTTTCCGAATCCAAACTCATGTCGATCGCGATGTGTAAGTTAAACGCAGGATCGATATAAGCTAATGCGGGTTCCCAATCATAGTCAATACTGGGGATTGGTAACTTCATTCTTTGATAGAGGGTTCCCGATAAATGCTGTTGTAGAGTAATCCCAAAATAGTAAATAACTCCTTCAATGGATTGTTCATCTGTTGATTGAACATTGCCAAAATTATTTCGGACTTGGTTTAAGGCGATCGCATTTTCGTAATAAGGCAGCCTTTTGAAAAAATCACGAAACTGCTGATGCCGAAACTCAAGTACTCTCTCTGGCGCATGGGCGATCGCTAATTGACGCTGATACCCAACTTCTTCTAAAGAATAAGCCTTTAATTTACCTAAATATCGCTCTAGAGTGTCCTGATGTTTTTTACACCGTCGATTATAAGACTGAAATTGAAACCTGACCCGAAACACAATGGCGATCGCGCCCACGATCAGCAAAATTATTCCTAACTCCTTAGCCGCTAAAGCGACTAGAGCCACGATTACAACTAGACCGCTCGTCAGAAAGAGCGCCTCTTTAATATGAACGGGCTTAGGCTGACGATAAGCAGGTACGCTTGGCAACTCGATCTTAAACTCAGGTGCAACGGGCATAGACTGAGCGATTCGTTGCACTTCTGGCGGAATAAGAATAACGGGAAACTGGCGCATCAATAAATAGCCTGAGTGGTAAGTAGCCTGAATGGTCGATTAAATCTAATTTTTACAGTAATTTTAGCTATTTTACAAGCCATAAACAACAAGAGCGCTTAGCGCTCTTGTTATTTATGGCTCTTTAGGTTGTTTAAGCAGGTTGAGATTTTAAGCGTTCTCTAACCCTGGAATTGAGCGGTATAGCTGCATATATTTGTCAGCAGAGGCTTGCCAACTGAAGTTACTATTCATGCCGCGCTGTTGTAGCGATCGCCATGCATCGGTATAGCGATAACTCTCCCATGCACGCACCATGCAGGTATACAAATCTAATGGCTCATAGCGATCAAAGCTAAAGCCCGTACCCGTCTGAGTAATTGGATCATGAAATGACACGGTATCAACTAACCCACCTGTACGGCGGACAATCGGCACACAACCATAGCGCAAAGCAATTAGCTGGCTAATCCCACAAGGCTCAAATCGACTTGGCATCAAGAATGCATCTGAGCCAGCATAAACCCGATGAGAGAGCGCAGAGTTAAACAAAATTTGCGCCGACATCCGCCCAGGATAACGAGCGGCAATCTGCCATAGCTGGGACTCATAATAGCGATCGCCTGTACCTAACACCACAAACTGAGCATCGGTATAAGCCAAGAATCGCTCTAGAGTTTGGAGTAATAAATCAAGCCCTTTTTGTTCTACCAAACGTCCGACCATACCGATCAAAAAAGTGCCAGGATTTACGACCAGTCCTAACTCTTTTTGCAAGGCGATCTTGTTTGCCATGCGATCGTCAAGCGTATTCACATTATAAGTTTGAGCCAGTGCCAGATCAGTCTCAGGATTTTCTAGTTCTGGATCAACACCATTTAATATCCCCCAGGGCTTAAGCAAGGCGAGTAAATCTTCTAAACCTTCACCATAGGTCGGGGTACAAATCTGCTGAGCATAGGTGGGCGACACTGTGTTAACGCGATCGGCATATTTGATGCCTGCTGCCATCGTGTTATGCGCTTCCATGTACCAAGGAGTCCAAGTTATTTTCTCTAAAAACCATTTCCAAGGTCCCTGATAGGCAAGGTTATGAATCGTGAATACAGTGCCAATATCAGAAATCTGGTGCATCCATACAGGGATCATCCCTGTATGCCAGTCATGGCAATGAATTATATTCGGTTTCCAATAGTTCCATGTAAACTCAGCAACTGCATTAGAAAACATTGTGAATCGCCAGTTTTCATCTTCACCGCCATAAACACGGGCGGGAATAAATGATCCATGCCCCACTAAGTACAAAGGCACATCGGTTCCAGGCAATACGGTCTCAAAAATATCAAATTCCTGAAACATGGCATAGCCTTTCCATTTCCATTCAGGCTGTTCCTTGAGCTTGTCAGGAATCACGCCGTAGTAAGGCATGATAATCCTGACATCATGTCCCATCTTTTTGAGAATAGGCGGAAGCGCACCCACTACATCTGCCATACCACCAACTTTGGCTAGAGGCGCAACTTCGGCTGCCGCAAATAAAATTTTCATTTATTGATCAGTACTCGTATTTTATTCTAGGATTTGAGGCTATCTAGTTATTTTCAGGCATATAGCGATCGCTACAGCAGCAATTTTTACGAGTACGTTTGCATATCAAAAAGAAACCCGCTTTGTGGGTCTCTTTTTGATATGCAAACAGTCTTAAGGAAATGTGCAATCCGCAGTCAGAACTTGGACAGAATTATTTTGTACCCTGTACTTGCTTGCAGTACCTGTGTTGCCTCTGGCGGTAAGTTCAGTCACAAGTATAGGACTAGGATTTAGAACGGCGATCGCTGTGGTTAAACCTGCTAATTGCAATCCTGATGCTGATGTACTTTGTCGGCGGAACAAATAATCGAGGGTTGATGTGGGATTGTTTAAGATATTTCCCTCAAATCTGACGCAGAGCGTAGCTGCATTTTGCGATCGCAAGATGATCGATGCATCATCAGCGGAGCCTGTCTCAGTGTTCGTGAGTGTATTATTCAGCACCGCCGCCCGAATAGAAGACTGCCCACCCGCCGCCGTTTCGCCTACACGTACCTGAATTCCTGCCCCACCGACATTACTAATGTTGTTCTTAGAAATTGTGGTCGTCCCAACAGAACCATCGACCGCACCAAAACTAATCCCTTTGTTAATAACGTTGTCAATCGTGTTGTTGCTAATTGTCAGCGTGGCATTAGACCGATTACCAAGATTAATATCAATACCATCCGCTCCATCCGCAGCACCTGTAATATTTCTGATTGTATTACCCATAATACTTACAGTAGCCGTAGCAGTTGCGCCGCAAGCGGCTAAATACTGGTATTTGACGCATAACCCTTACAATCTCTTTTAAACTCTTTTAAAACAGGAAAATCCATATTCCCCTATTTTCAGATGTATAGCTTTCAGATGTATAGCGGCAAATGCCATCTATTACCTGACACCCAGCCTATAAAAGTAAATACAAAAAAGAACTCGCAAAGCGAGTTCTTTTTTGAGTAGTAATTTAGGAGTTAGTTGGAGCTAGATGCTTCGTCTTCGTTGTTACCATTGGGCAGCTCTAAGCAGTAACCTGCACCATAGACTGTCTTAATGTACTTAGGATGACGAGGATCGGGTTCTAGTTTTGTTCGCAAGTGGCGGATATGTACGCGAATAGTCTCGATGTCGTCATCAGGTTCATAGCCCCAAACTTCTTTGAGAATTTCGCTCGGCGATACGGTTTGACCGTGACGCTGCAAAAGACAATGTAGTAATTCAAATTCCAAATGAGTAAGCTTGACAGTGCGATTAAACCATATCGCTTCAAAACGCTCAGGCACAAGTGTTAGTGAGCCGTAGATTAAAATCTCGCCATGCTTTGATGTATCGATCGTACGATTGGTGCGTCTTAATAAAGCCCGAACTCTTGCTAGCATCTCTTCGAGTTCAAAGGGTTTGGTCAGATAGTCATCTGCGCCTGCATTGAAACCCTCAACTTTATCTTGAGTCTGCCCCATCGCCGTGAGCATCATCACGGGAATTTCTTTGGTACGCTCGTCACGTCGTAATCTTTGGCAAACTGTAAATCCATCAACTCTTGGCAGCATCAAGTCAAGAATGATCATGTCTGGAATCAGCTGTATGGCAAGTGCTTGCCCTTTAATGCCATCACTCGCTTGACTGACTTGATATCCAGCGCATTCAAGATTCAGGGTTACCATTTCAGAAATTATTGGATCATCGTCGATTAGAAGTAGCCTAGGCATCATTGGTCAATGTTCCATCTATACGATTAGATTAATGCAATCTAGTACTCAGTATATAGCGTACATGGGTGGCAAAAAGTTTTCTTTAATGGTTTTGTCATAAAAATTTTAGGATAGCTTTTATAATTACTCAAAAGTTTTGGCTAAAGGAGTAGTAGCTGAACCATTCCAGCTATTCACAGTCATCTGTTTGACCGCGAATAGCGAAAACAAGTCGAGTCATCATTCAACTCGGACAAGATTCTCATACAATATATGAAGATATGTAAAAATTGTTATAAAAACTGGTTTATTTGTATGAGCCTTCCAACTGCTTCTGTCACCGAATTTTTTGCACCAGTCAAAGATGACTTGCGTACTCTCACGGATAATTTGAAGCAGTTAGTAGGAGCAAGACATCCGATTTTATACGCCGCTGCTGAGCATTTATTTGAGGCGAAAGGCAAAAGTATGCGTCCTGCACTGGTGCTGCTCGTGTCTCGTGCAACCATGAGCGATCGCGATATCACTTCACGCCATCGCCGTCTTGCCGAGATCACAGAGATGATCCACACAGCTAGCTTGGTACATGACGATGTGATTGACTCCGCAGACTTGAGGCGGGGTATGCCAACCGTAAACAACAGTTTTGGCAATCGCATTGCTGTATTGGCAGGAGATTTTTTGTTCGCGCAAGCATCTTGGTATCTTGCCAACTTAGATGACCTTGAAGTTGTCAAACTTTTGTCGAAAGTGATCACCGATTTTGCTGAAGGTGAAATCCGTCAGAGTCTCACGGCGTTTGATAATAGCTTGACGATGGAAGCTTACCTAGAAAAGAGTTTTTATAAAACTGCCTCACTAATGGCGGGTAGTTCTAAGGCGGCTGGTGTCCTGAGCGGTGTCAGTCAAGTACAAGCTGAGCAGTTATTCAACTTTGGCAAGCATTTTGGTATCGCCTTCCAAGTGGTCGATGACATTCTTGATTTCACTAGCTCAACTGAAACTTTGGGTAAACCTGCTGGCTCTGATCTTAAGCAAGGTAACTTGACTGCACCAGTACTATTTGCGATGGATGAGCATCCTCAGCTACGCGGTTTGATAGAGCGTGAGTTTAGTGAAGTGGGTGACTTAGAGAAGGCTCTTGAGCTTGTGCATAGTAGTGAAGGGATTTCGCGATCGCGTGATTTAGCAAAGAGCCATGTCAAGTCTGCATTAGTTGCGATCGAGTGGCTACCATCTTCTGCACCGAAACAGTCTCTAATTGGCTTAACCAATTATGTTTTAGATCGTTTGTATTAATTTGTATTGATAATTAGCAAGTCGTTTTTTGGGGATTTCGATCAGTATGTATTGGAACGATCATCTGCCTGCTCACTATCATGCAAAGTATGGTGAGTATGAGATCATCATTGAGATTGAGGCTGGTGTAGTAAATGGTTCATTTCCAAAACGTGCATTACGTCATATTTTGGAATGGCATGATTTACATCAATCCGAGCTGATGACTGATTGGGAACTTTGTCGTCAGCAAGAAGAACCAAAATCTATTTTTCCTTTGGAGTAAAGTTATGTTTTTACATATCATTTCTGCTCGCTATATCGAGCACTATAATATTGAAATTCAATTTAATGATGGTCGTAAAGGAATTGTCGATTTATCTAATAGCTTGAAGGGTAAAGTTTTTCAACCTTGACAAGATTTGGTCTTGTTTCAACATTTTGAAGTTGATGTTGAACTAGGGACGATTCACTAACTGCTAGATGTTCCGAAAGAGACGTTTTAACAACTGTTTGTGGTGTTACTCCTAAACGCTTGGCTTCTTGATCAATTAGCTCAATCATCCATATAGGTAACTCGATGCTAAGCCTTTTTTGAGTAGCCATCGGACGTTTAGCTTGAGATAGGTCAAGAATTTCGATGATATCTTCTTCTCCATCATCAAATTTCTGGTCAAATTCTTTAGCGTTCATACAGGGCAACCTCTTGTGTGCGTGATCGGCGTACAGATATGATCCGAATATTTTGATCTCGGTAGGTGATAACTCCAGACCAATGTCTGCTATTTATTTTACCAATAACTACAAATCTTGGCTCATCTTGAATTCTGCTGGGAATCTCTAGTAAATTTGGATCATTCCATAATTTTTGAGCCTCAACAAAGTCGATTCTATGTTTAGCAAGGTTAGATTGACTTTTATTTTCATCATACTCAAAGTTCATCTGCAAATAGTTATGAACATTAGATTTTGAACAATATCACGAATCGCCCTAACCAAATTCAACAAACAGCGATCGCCCATTTATCTCTGCACCACAAAGCGATCGCCCCTAATCAAAATCAACAAACAGAGATCGCCAGATTTCTGGGTTAATATCCACGATTTGGCTTACAGTCGGCAAAACTTATTGCCTCTGTATCCAAAAAACTTGCGATCGCTATTTCAAGGGTTGCTTCAATTGGATAATCTATTTTTTTGGATCGAGCAATAATTGCTGCTCGAATCCTCTCAGGCAAAAACTTTAAAATAATATCTGCATCTTTGGATGAGATTCGCTCTAAAACTTCTACTTGCATAAATTTATTACTCCATTGGGATTTGGACATTGTATGGAGGCTCAGTAGCTCGAGATTTACAGATTTTCAGATTTCATTAACAACTGAGCGTCTAATTGTGATGAGTTTTGCTTAATTAATCGCATTAGCAATCTTAGCCCTTCATTGACTGATCCTGAATTTGGGAATAATTTGGCAACATCAGGATCTAGGGTCACGGTGACAGCACTTTTCTTTCTTCCCTGACCACGAGCAACAACGGTCATTTGAGTAAAATCATATTCAGGAAGTAAATCATCTTCCATGTCAATCTCAAAGTTCGGATTCATATGCTTTACGTTCTCTACGAGTAGCTGGACGGACGCTAATTAGACGGGTTGTATTTTGTCTTTCTGTATAAGATACGACTAGTAGTCTACCTCTAGCCGATTCTCCCATGATAATAAAACGTTGTTCTTGAATGGAATGTGTCGGATCGGCAAAAGTTAAAAATAAAGGATCGTCAAATATAGAGGTTGCTTCATCAAAGGATACTCCATGTTTAGCGAGGTTACTTTTAGCTTTGGTTTTGTCCCAATCAAACAGCATGGGTTAATTTTTCAACATTATTCTTAAAATTATACTGGATCGCCTCTAATCAAAAACAGCGATCGCAAATTCGTCTTCCCACAAAAAAGCGATCCCCTCTAATCAATATCAACAAATAGCGATTGCCCATTCATCTCCCCACCACAAAGAGAGCGTCCATTTTTTCTTGATAAATAATTACGAATTAGCTAGTTTGTAGATTAGTGGTACTGCCAAACGAGTACCGAGGATTATTTGTGATGCTGTGACTATTAAAGGAGATGAGAATAGAGGGACTGATATTGCAGGAAAAATTGAAATAGCTAATATAGTGAGCGTATAAAATGCTGCTGTACTTATAGCAGTTTTGATAGCTGACTCCTGAATATACCCAATAAATTGATCAACTGTAATTTCTCCTCTTGCTAACTCAAGTGCATGGACTCCATTTTCTGCGATTTCATCGACCAAGATTGCTGCAACACCAGTTTTAGCACCAAGTTTAAGGATAGTTTTATAGTTCTGAACTATAGCTTCTCCTCCATTACGAAACATACTATAGATAACCTCAGACTGTTTTGCGTCAGCACTAAGACGAGAACGATTGTCTTTTCGTATTTCCCAGAAAATATTATCAGGTTTAGAATTGCCTCCATTAGCATGGCTTTCAATATGACTACCTTCTTTTCTGCCAGCAGCTAACCAAATACGAACTTGCCTTTCGCTATTTTCTAATAAGGTTGTACCTGGTATTTTTCTAAACATTTTAAATGCTTCTTCATAAGAGCGACTACCTTCTCTCACGCCTGCTGTTTTCATTCTCTCTCCAACTTTACGCATTTCTTTCAAAAGTTGCTTAAAGTCTTGTGGAATTTTTTGAAGGGAATTGCCGACTGTGCCATATGTAGCTGCCCCACCAATCACTAAACTATACAGATCAACCTTATCAAAAGTATTGACTGACTGTTGATAAGCTTGCTGAGTTGCTATACTGGCATTGCTGAGAACTGATGTCAGACTACTATACAAATCAGCTACATCTACTTGAGAGATTGTTATATCTGGCAGTTCAATACTCTTAATTTCTTCCAAAAAACTAGAAAAACTAGGAAGGTTTATATCAGGCAAGTGCATATTGCCAGTAGTTTTTGAGATTTGCTCTTTAGTCTTATCAATAAACTTACCTGCATCATCAATTTTAGTCTGAATATTGATTTCTGGAATATTCAACCCAAATGTATTAATTGCATAGACTGGCGATGACTGAGCGAGAAAAAGCGTTACAGAAAGCGCAATCGAGATTATTTGCTTTAAAAACATATCTATTTATAAATTTTGCTTAGAAATACAACATATCAGTATCTAAAACATACATAAAATTACTTTATAAATGCTGACGATGTTCTGCTGCATGACGAATTTGCCGAGCATATTCTTGACTATCCTTAATCTCAGGACGCGAGTTAATTAGTCCTTCACTTTGCCAATAACTCACTAAGTTCTCTCCAATTCTAGGTAAATTTTCAAAGGATTTTCTAACAGCTAGAGGTTGCAAGATATATTCTGGTAAGGACAAACTAATTTTTCCTGCTTCCACCGATAGCTCTTGTTCCAATTCTTGAGGTAAATCTAAAGTAATTGTCATAGCATTATGCGGCAACTTCAACATAAGCGGAATAAGTAGAAGGCTTAGGAATTTCTAGCCCTTCTTCGATAAGACCATCGATATGAAACGAGATCGCCTCTTGCATATTTTCATCAACTTCTTCCAGAGTTGCACCTATAGAAACACAACCTAAAACATCTGGCGAATACGCCGAATAACCTGTTTGCGTTTTTTCTATTACTACAAGATATTTCATATTTCATCTTACGGGAAAATTCGATATATTTCTCGGCGATGCGCTACTCTCTGACAAACTATTTGCTTGAGAGATACATCTATAGAAATACCAATCCTGTAATCACCCACACGAATTTTGTATTTGTCAGGATGCCCCTTCATCTTTTCGATATAACCGAGATCAAACGGATTTTCTGACTTTAGTTTGTCAAAAATGATATTTTCAATTCGTCCTTGCACATTATCAGGAAGCTGAGCAAGCTCTTTCAGGAATCGTTTCGTGTAATCAACTTTCCACATTTTGTAGTTTTAATGATTGATAGTACGAATAAGCATCATCACCAGAAAGTAGCTCATCATCTTCTACTTCTTGCATCAATTTAGCCAAGCCAAAGTTTTCTAAGATTTCTTCGATTTGATTATATATAGCTATGGGAATTTGCACCGCAAGGGGACGGTGCTGCTCATCAAAAACATATTGCTTTGGGATATCAAGCATTAATTTACCGTAAGTTTTTATGATCTTATATCACCTGATACCTAGTATATCAAAACAAAAAAGCCCCGCATTGCGGGGCTTTTTTGGTTGTTAAAGCTTAGTAACGAGCAGCGTTAGGCTTGTGTACGATGAAGCTTTGGACTTGGCACTGCTTGATGTTGTCGAAAGCAACAACGCGGATGAAGCTACCAGGATAGCTAGAGCGACAAGCTTGAACTTCAGTCAAAACTTCTTGAGGAGTTCTGGCATTGAACAAAGGCAACTTCCAAAGAGTCCAGTAATGGATTGCTGGATCGGAATCTTCGTTGAATTCGATCGCAGGGTAGAAACCTTGTTGAAGGGTGTACTCGATTTGACGAGTAATTTGAGCATCGCTCAAAGGTGGAAGATAGGAAAGAGTTTCGTAATGACGCTCTTTTGGTAAAGTTTGCATTATTTTCTCGCGATTATAATTATATTTCGATTGGTTTAGACAAAAGCGCGATCGCTATCAACATCTGAATCCACAACTGCTTTTAAAGGTTCTTCTAAGAGATTTTCGAGATTAGCTTTTAAATTAGATACTGAGATTGCTTTTCTCATCAATCTCAGTATCTAATTTATTATCTAACTTCTCGCATTCTGCATATCCCTCAGAAGCCTGAACACTCATGATGTGTTCAAAATGTTGACGGCGAAGTTGCATATTTGATTGTTGGATTCCAGTTCGAGTCATCTCTGGCAAAAATTCTAAAATTTCATTTGCTAGATGCTCTCGCACTGTCATTACCCGAAAAGCCATTTCTTGGTTGACCGCGAATAGGTCTTTGATATAAAGTTCGCCATTTTGGAGTCTTTCGCGCGTCGAGAATTGATTAAACCAAAGAGCTTTTAACTTATCGGTTTCTTGCAGTTGCTCGGCAATGGTCTTGACAGCCTCGAAGGTCAAAAAATTGATCAACATATTGGCTGTGGACTTAGTACTGCGCTTAATATCCATAGGCTGAACTTAACCAAGATTAATTACGATAAGTTTTTGCTTTGCAAAAACTTATCGTAATAGAGCTAATCAATTAGACGGTATCCATTGCTTCAAATTCAAACTTGATTTCTTTCCAGAGTTCAAGAGCAACGTTCAATTCAGGAGACCAACGACCAGCTTCACGAAGGATGTCGCCACCTTCACGCATCATGTCGCGACCTTCGTTACGAGCTTGTACGCAAGCTTCGAGCGCAACGCGGTTAGCAGTTGCACCAGGAGCCGCACCCCAAGGATGTCCCAAAGTACCACCACCAAACTGGAGGCAAGAGTCATCGCCGAAGATTTCCACGAGCGCTGGCATGTGCCATACATGGATACCACCTGATGCAACAGGAAGTACACCTGGCATAGAAGCCCAATCTTGAGTGAAGTAGATACCACGTTCGCGATCGAGTTCGATGTGGTCTTCACGCATTAGGTCAACAAAGCCCATGGTGATGCCTTTTTCGCCTTCGAGCTTACCGACAACGGTTCCCGAATGGAGGTGATCACCACCAGACATACGCAAACACTTAGCCAAAACGCGGAAGTGAATACCGTGAGTCTTTTGACGGTCAATAACGGCGTGCATAGCGCGGTGAATGTGCAGGAGCAAGCCATTGTCGCGGCAATACTTAGCAAGAGTGGTGTTAGCTGTGAAGCCACCAGTCAAGAAGTCATGCATGATGATCGGTGTGCCGATTTCTTTTGCGAAAGCTGCACGTTCCATCATTTGCTCACAAGTTGGAGCGGTGACGTTCAAGTAGTGACCCTTGATTTCGCCGCTTTCAGCTTGAGCTTTTTCGATTGCTTCTTGAACGAACAGGAAGCGATCGCGCCAACGCATGAAAGGCTGAGAGTTGATGTTTTCGTCGTCTTTGGTGAAGTCCAAACCGCCGCGAAGACACTCGTATACGGCACGACCATAGTTCTTAGCCGATAATCCCAATTTAGGCTTGATGGTACAACCGAGCAAAGGACGACCGTACTTGTTGAGTTTGTCGCGTTCTACTTGGATACCGTGAGGTGGTCCTTGGAATGTTTTTAGGTAAGCGATCGGCACACGGATGTCTTCTAGACGAAGTGCGCGAAGAGCTTTGAAACCAAATACGTTACCAACCAATGAGGTTAGCAAGTTGGTTACAGAACCTTCCTCGAACAAGTCAAGAGGATAAGCGATGTAAGCAATGTATTGATTGTCTTCGTTAGCTACTGGCTCGACATCATAGCAACGACCTTTGTAGCGATCGAGGTCGGTCAACAAGTCTGTCCATACAGTTGTCCATGTACCTGTCGAAGATTCAGCAGCTACCGCAGCAGCAGCTTCTTCTGGAGGTACGCCGGGTTGAGGCACGAAGCGGAATGCAGCGAGAAGGTCGGTATCTCTAGGGGTGTAATCAGGGGTATAGTACTTTAGTTTATAGTCCTGAACACCTGCGTCGTAGCCAGCTTTGGGCTTAGACTGTGTTTTTGAGTAAGACATTAATATCTCCTTACTAATGTTAAATGAGAATCAATCGAATTTCCACCAGTTGCTCTAGAGCTTTTTAGGGGCTTTTTAGTCCCGTGAGTGGTGGAATATTTTTTGCTTTGTATAAGTTAATCTTATCAGGAATTCTTCTTGTGAAGTTCTTGAACGATGTTTACAATTTAAACATAAATTGCGTAGCCACGTTTACTTTTTTTTAGAAGAAACTTTTTGTGATTCTCTATATTTAGCGATATCTAGAGATGTTTAGGAACAAAGTTATATAAAAAATTTATATAACTTTAATAAGCTAGATATATCTTCTGACAGTTGTTTATGAAAAATTTCTTTTTTTTAGAGGCTTAAAGCTTCTGAGAGTGAGGATTAATTGAAAAATTTGGTTGTGGATTTATGTTAGGAAAACTAATTATGTATTAGTCTATTTTGATGATCGCCTGACACATACTTATCCTAAAACTAATCCTAAAACTAATGTGAATAATCACTAACTTTAATAGTATTAGAAATTCTAATCACTTCTATACAAACACAAAATCAATCAATTTTAACCTAGCTTTATTGTAGTTCATGGCTGATTTTGATAGAGTATTTTTACTCATTGCTTGACTTGTTTAGCGAGCCAGTCTAATAAAACTAGCTCTAAACTCTGATTGTTTTTGTGCATTTCTTGCTTGACCCATTGCGCGATCGCATCGATCGCCGAGAAACTAGAACCTGCTTGCCATTTCATATCTAGCCCCATTGAGGTGAGGTGAGTGCCTTCTAGAGTTTGCACAGTTACGGTTTGAGAAAATTTGTGCTGGAGCAGCTTGGCGAGGATCGAAATTTCATCAATGCCATCGTCCACGAATTTGACTAATAGGTTATGTGTGGTTTGATAATTGGCAGTGACCAGTTGCTCGGTTTCTTTGGGGGTGGGCGTGAAGTCCATAGACGACATTTCGGGGATTGTGCCAGCTAATTCTTTAAAAAAAGGAATCGAGCGATCAGCGCTGTAGTTGTTGTAAGCGATGAAGATGTTGCCAGCGCGGGTGGGGTTGTAGAGACAGTTCATTAATAGATGAATTTTACAACCCATGCTATGTCCCATCCCAAATACGGGGAAATAATCGAGAAATAGTTTGCTACGCGCTTTGCGAAATGAGGTATGAACTTGGCTGGCAATCTGACGATGATCGAAGGTGTTGTTTAAGAATGGGGTGGCAACGATCGCATAATCATTTTTGGCAAGCTGCTCTAAAACTCGACCATAGGCGACATGGGGCGCGGCGGCAAAAAATGCACCACCGAGAAAGTGAATCACGCCTTTGGGTTTGGGCGGTGTTAGCACCCAATTCTCTTCGATCTGCTTCCACTGCATCGTTTTTGCCACTATTCACATTTCTTTATATTCTATCGCTAAAAAAAATCAAAGGGGGGATGCGAAGCATCCCCCCTTTGATTACTAATGGTCATTCTCGATTAGGCTTGTCAGTGGCGCGGTTAAGGAGGAAAAGTGAGCCGACTAAGCCGACAAAATGGGCAAAGATGATATTAAAACTAGCTTGGATAATCTGGAAGTCTAGGGGCTGAATGGTGAGGTTGAAGTTACCTGCGCCTGCAAATACGCCTTGTTGCGATCGCAGAGTCAACGCGCCGACAATCGAGGCAGCCCCGACTAGAGTGATCAACATACCGACCAAATTAATGATCAATCCAATTTTGATTTGGAATATAGTTTGGGTCTTGGTTGGGCGATCGGGCGATCGCAGTTTTTTTGCCATCTGGGTATAACGAAAATTCCAGAAGATACTTGCACCGAGGACGGCGATGCCTGCCCATGCAAAGCTAAGTCCGGGCAATGTGGCAGGATTGCTATCGGCTCCTGTTGGTGTGGCTGTGGAAGGCGCTTTTAATAGAATAAGTTGTAACAAGACCAGTGCTGAAACTACGCACAAAACTACTTGTGTCCAAAAAGACACCCAGCCCCAGCGCCGAAATGCTAAAACAACGCGCAACACGTTGGGTGAGACATCGCTGCTATCTTCTTCTTTGTTAGCGTTCTTTAGTTCTCTGGGCATAGCTGTTTTTATAAAAACTTGTGAATACTATACCGCCTTGCGCTCTAATCAAACCTAAAGAGAAGTAGTCGCACTAAATTTCTTGGTTTATTTGCGTAAGTATTACAAAAAGATTTTTGAAAGCGGCGCGAAGTGCCGCTTTCAAAAATCTTTTTGGGTTTTAGGTCAGCGCAAAGCGCTGTAATTAAGTAGATAACTTCTGGAATATCATCAAATGCTGTTGCGGCAGATTATCTTTGGTCTTCTGCCAACTCAGCCCGACAGCAGTCATCTCTTTTTTGACCTGCTTTTGGGTCATCTTATGTAAGGGCTTAATCGCCACAAATGGATTTTCACCTTTGTATTCTGCTAAAACAACTCGACCATTGGGCTTAAGTGCTTTGACGATGTTCTGGAGCATTTCTCTTGGATGATCGAACTCGTGATAAGCATCAACCATCAAAGCCATGTCAATACTGGATTCGGGTAGATTGGGATTGCTAACAGTTCCTAATCTTGTTTCCACATTTAATATCTTTTTCTCTTGTTTAAGAAGTTCCAAAATCTCAATCATTTCGGGCTGAATATCGACTGCGACAACCTTGCTAGATGGCAATAGGGTTGCGATTTTAAAACTAAAATAGCCTGTTCCTGCACCAATATCGGCGACAATATCAGTTGGTTTTAGTTCTAATTCTGTAATAAGTTGATTGGGGTTCTCTTCAACTTCACGGCTATCGCGCTCTAGCCAACCTGCGCCCTGATGTCCCATAACTTGGGCGATTTCTCGACCCATATAGATTTTACCGATTCCATCAGTACTAGGTGGGATTTTGGATTGATAGATAGAGTTAGCACTTATGTTTGAATCAGCACTTACACGAGTAGAATTTACACCCGTATTTAAACTAGCTAAATTTGTTCTAATTGAGATGATGTAGAGGGCGCTAATTAGTAGAAGTAATCCTAGAAACTTGATTGATTTTGAAGTGTTTTTCATTTTGGTTGTGGCAATATTGTCTAGAAAAATGATCATATCCCTCGCGAAGCGCGGGCATGACCTAATGCCTATTTATGAATCTATGTTATGAATAATCTTGCCGAGAATTATTAAACTTTGTTCTGTACCATCTAATTCGGCGATTTTTGGCAAAAAGCCCCATTGCTCAAAGCCAAAACTAACAAATAAATGTCGACTAGCGGCGTTGTGATCAAAGACAAAGCCTACAAGTTGATGAATATCTAGCTTTGGACAAGTAGCGATCGCATAACTAAGCAACTTTGTGCCAATACCTTGACCTTGATGTGTAGGGGCAATATAAATACTCACTTCGGCAGTCTTGTGATAGGCAATGCGACCGTAAAACATTTGTAAGCTCAGCCAGCCAATAATTTGCTCATGATCTGTAATCACCCAGACAGGGTAGCGATCGCTATGAGAATAAAACCAATCGCGGCGGCTTTCGACTGAAACTGGAGTGAGATCGGCAGTAGCTAGACGAGTCGGAATAGCTGCATTATATATCTCCACGATCGCCTCTAAATCGACTTCTACAGCTAATCGAATTTGCATAGTCATTAGTCTTTAAAAATATATCAAGTCGAAGCGAAGCTTCGACTTGATATATGATGACAGAAATACTCATCTGCGTATTATGGAATTTTTTGCTGGGTTATTGACTACGGTTCTGGGTGTAGCGGGCGCGCCTGGAATCGCGATTGATCGGATTGCGACAGATTTTTTGCGTGGACAGATTGTTCGTGCTGATACTCTAGAAGTGAGGGTTGATAATGCTCCTAACTATCAAATTCTGTTAGGCAATGTTGATCGCATTCGAGTAGCGGGTCGGGGCGTTTATGTTTTAGAGTTTTTGCGAATTGATGAGATAGACCTTGAGACTGATCCGATCAGCATTGATCCTACGGCGTTGCAAGCGGGCAAAATCGTCTTGCGCCGTCCTTTGCAGGCTGCGGCTAGAGTGGTGTTGCGGTCAGAAGATATCAATGTAGCTTTACGATCGCCAATTGTGCAGTCTTCTTTTAAAAATCTCAGCATCGATATTACTGGCACAAGTAAAGGTAAGCCTGAAATTTTTGATTTAGTCAATCCAGAGGTGACTTTTTTGGAAGGCGATCTCATTCTTCTAGCAGCGACATTGCAGTCACAACCAACGACCGCTAAACCTGAACCGAGCAAGCTAAATGTTTCGGTCAAAGCAGAACTGAAGACGCTTGGTGGAACTAAATTACAGATTATTAATCCTAAGATTGAATTAGAAGGAACGCCAATTCCTGATAAGATTGCCAGTGCTTTTGCTCAGGGGCTGAATAAGGTATTAGACTTGCGGCAATTAGAGGCTAGAGGTATTACTGCGAGAGTTCTAAAACTAGAATTTACGGAAGGGAAGATGCAAGTAATTGGTTTTGCCAAGATGGACTCTATTCCTAATCAATAGTTAGTGCAAGTAGCTAATGGTAAGTCCGCTACGCGGACTTACCATTAGCTCTGGTTTTTTAATTATGCTAAGCTACTTAACTATGAGTCACTGTCTTGATCCTAGCTGTAATTATCAAAATCCAGAGCGATCGCCAAATTTAAATTTTTGTCAACAATGCGGCTCAAGGTTGAAAATAGGCGATCGCTATCGGGCAATTAAAATTCTTGGTCAAGGTGGTTTTGGGAGAACCTTTATTGGGATTGATGAAGCACTTCCTTCTCATCCTATTTGTGTAATTAAGCAATTTTTTCCAGCCGATATTGGCACTGCGGTTAAGGCGGCTGAACTCTTTCAGCAAGAAGCGATCAGGCTAGATGATCTAGGCAAATATCCGCAAATACCGACATTATTTGCTCATCTTGAGCATGATGGTCGGCAATATTTGATTCAAGAATTTATTGATGGACAAGACCTGTTGCAAGAACTGCGATCGCAGGGAGCTTTTAACGAAGCCAAAATTAGAGTGCTGTTAACAGATTTACTTCCTATTCTGCAATTCATTCACGATCGCCATGTGATCCATCGCGACATCAAGCCTGAAAATATCATTCGGCGACGGTTTTCGAGTGACTCTATGACTTCGAGTGACTCTATGACTTCGGGTAGTCATGTATTGGTCGATTTTGGGGCGGCGAAATTTGTGACTACAAGCGCGTTGATGCAGACAGGGACAGGTATCGGCAGTGCTGTGTATGTTGCGCCAGAGCAAGCTCGTGGCAAAGCGATATTTGCCAGCGATCTTTATAGTTTGGGCGTGACTTGTCTGCATTTGCTGACTGATGTTTCTCCTTTTGACTTAATGGATATGGATGGAACATGGATATGGCGAGATTTTTTGGTTGACAACTCGATTAGTCCTTCTCTGGGTCAGATACTTGATCGCTTGATTGCATCAGCGCCAAGTCAGCGCTATCAGACGGCGCAAGCTGTTTTAGATGATCTCAAGAACGTGACTTCTTCAGTCTATCGAGCATATGTAGTACCGCGATCTAGTACCGCAAAACTAAATCAAGCGATCGCTCCTGCATTATCCCAATTCTCTTTTGAGACAGCACACGTTACGATTAATCGCATCGGGCTTGGACTCTTTAGTAAAGTTCAATTGCAAATTAACAATCGTCAAAGGCGAGGAAACTCATACATTGAGGCTTTGGGAAATCTGCAAGGTAAATCGATTGGTTTAGAAATGGTATATATTCCCGCAGGTAAGTTTTATATCGGTTCGCCGATTGGCGAAATAGGGCATAGGGCGGAAGAGAGTCCTCGGCATATTGTTGATATTCCATCTTTTTTTATTTCGCGCTTTCCGATTACTCAAAGACAATGGAAAGTGTTAATGAATAATAATCCTGCGATTTTTATTGGCAATAGCGATCGCCCTGTGGAGTCAGTCTCATGGGATGACGTGCAGAGCTTCTGTCAGAAATTAAGCGATCGCACCCATAAACCCTATCGACTACCAAGTGAATCGGAGTGGGAATATGCTTGTCGAGCGGGAACAACTACGCCTTTTTATTTTGGTGAAACGATCGCCGCAAATCTGGGTAACTACAATGCGGCGATTCCTTATAGATATGCACCCGCAGGGATTAGTAACACTGCCACAACTGAAGTTGGTAGTTATCCTGCGAATGCCTTTGGACTGCATGACATGCATGGCAACTTGTGGGAATGGTGTGAGGATAGTTGGCATGATGATTATGACCTGTTGCCAACCGATGGGACTGCATGGACTCAAGGCGGCGATCGCAGTTGTCGAGTTGTGCGCGGCGGCTCGTGGCATGATCCTGCTGATTATTGTCGTTCAGCAAAGCGATCTAAGAATGCTGTTAATCAGGGCGATCGCAGTACAGGTTTTCGCATCGCTGTTAGTCTGACGGGATAGATAAATTTAACTCAAAGCTAAAAGTACTACCCACACCAATCTCGCTGACAACTTTGATTTCACCGCCCATCATCTCAACTAGATTTTGGCTAATTGCTAAACCTAAGCCTGTACCTTCAGTTTTTATATTTGCTTCACCAACCTGTTCAAACGGCAAAAATATCTTTTCAATTTCAGCAGCGAGGATACCTACGCCTGTATCAGCAACCTCAAATCGAATTAGCCCATCGAGATTTTTGCTAACGGTTAAGGTAATCTCGCCCGCAGATGTAAACTTGAGCGCATTGTTAAGCAAATTTAGTAAGATTTGTCTTAAGCGTTTTTCGTCTGCGTAGATGCTGGGTGGTAAATCTGTGGCAAACTGCGTTGTAAAGGTGAGTTTTTTATCTAAAACCTTGCTCTGCAATATCTCTACGGTTAATTGTAAGAAGTTAGGTAAACATAAAATATTTGGCTCGATTGCCATCTTCTCAGCTTCGATCCGAGAAATGTCGAGTAAATCTTGGATCAGCGAGAGAAGATGTTTGCCAGACTGATAAATAATTTCTAAATATTGTCGAGCTTCATCATCTAAGTTAGGAACAGATTTCAGAAGTTGCGAAAAACCCATAATTGAATTTAATGGAGTGCGAAGCTCATGACTCATGTTGCCTAAAAATTTACTCTTAGAACGATTAGCCGATTCCGAAGCAATAATTGCTTCGGATAAGTCTTGATTTTTGGTAATCAGTTGTTGCTTTTGGAGTTTGCGTTCAGTAATATCGTCTATCGCCAGCAAAATCATCTTGCCAGTATTAACTTGCTCGATTTGACAGGCATTTAACAATAAGGTGCGATCGCCAAGCAAGCTAAATTTTTGACTTACTTCATAATTTTGGACGGTAATATCATGGATCAAGATGTCGTTTAGTAGCGATCGCAGGGCGGGAATATTCCAATCTGCTTTTCCTTTGTCTTGTCCAAGTGCAAAGATCGACTGCTGATTAGTTTGATTAGGTTTCAATTGGAAAATTTGATAAAAAGCCTTGTTTGCCATCATCACTTGCAGGTTAGAATTTAGCACCACTATAGGCTGACGCAAGGTCTCAATGATCGTGGTTACATATTGACCCGATGCTTCTAATTGGATTGCATTACGTTTGAGCAAATCGATATCAATTAAGCTAATTATCACACCATCAATTTTATTTTCGATGGTTCTATAAGGACGGATTCTGAGACTATACCAATCTCCTGAGCGATCTTGCACATCCTGCTCATATGGAATCAGCGTATCGATTACAGAAGTGACTAATGTTCTGATATGGACAACATCGATATTAGTTTGAATATCACTAAATGGTCGTCCCACATCACTGGCAATCAGGTTAAAGGACTGCTCTGCCATCGGCGTAAACCGTCTGATTCGCAAATCACCTGACAGCATTAAGATCGGAATATTTATGCTGCTGAGCAGATTTTGGAGATCATTATTGATATCAGTTAACTGCACATTGCGATCGCGCATCTCATCATTAACTGTGTTTAACTCTTCGTTAGTGGCTTGGATTTCTTCTTTAGCAGTTTCTAGTTCTTCATTGGCACTTTGCAATTCTTCGTTACTAGACAAAAGCTCTTCACCAGACACTTTAAGGTCTTGATTAGACGCTTCTTGGGTCTCAATGATTGATCGCAGATATTCTTTGTTTTTTTGTAATTCGTGGGTGAGTTGAATCACTTGCATTTCGGCTTCAGTTTGGCGAACTTTGCGAGTCTTGGTAATAGAACTTGCGACAGGAGTTGGTAAGGTGGGATTTGGGCGATTTTCAAATAGGACTAAAAAGTAGCGATCGCTATGGTCATTATTAGGGTCATGTAACGGAATCACATCTATCTTAACCAGCGTATTCTGCTGCATCTTGATATTGTCTTTAGCGATCGGTATATTTTGTTGCTGAGCATCATGAATCGCCGATCGCAATTCTAGTTTCAAATCTGAACGTGCCATTTTAAGTAGATTTAGACTTGCCTTGCCAGGAGATGGCTCTAAATAGAAGCTGGTTTGTCCACGAAACTGTAAAATTTCTAGATCAGAGTCGATCAATACTCCCACAGGTGCATACTGACTCAGTACAATCTGATCGGCGATCTCTTCTAAATTCATTTCTTCGGAAGGTTGGTTGTAGTTTGCAGGGTTGAGGGATTCTCTCACATAGGTACTCCTGACAAAGTTGAAGTTCATTCGTGGTGGCGTAAGCGTGCGCTTAAAAATTCGGTTTTTCTTATCAGCGATCGTAAACAAGTCACCCGCTTTGCCAATGCCCTCTGAATTTCCTAATATCAAAAATCCATTGGAGTTAAGTGCATAGTGAAAAATCGGCATCACCTTCTTCTGAAGCACTGGCTCCAAGTAAATTAACATATTCCGACAACTAATCATATCCAGTCGTGAAAATGGTGGATCGTTAGTCAAGTTTTGATGGGCAAATATACATGATTCTCTTACCAATTTACCAATCTGATAACCGCCTTTAACAGGATTAAAGAATCGCTGTAAACGTGCGGGGGAAACTCCAGCCAGTGAACTCTCTGTATAGACACCTAGCCTTGCTTTGGCAATTACGATTTCACTAATGTCAGTGGCAAAAATCTGAATTGGATGTTTGACATCGTAATCATCAAAAAACTCTAGTAAACTGATGGCGATCGAGTAAACTTCTTCACCACTCGAGCAACCGACTACCCAGATACGGATTGGTACATCCTGCGCTTTATTTTCACAAATCGCAGGAAATACAATTTGCTGAAGCGCGCTAAAAGACTCTGGCTCTCGAAAGAAGCTGGTCACATTTATTAAAATATCGTGGTAAAGCTTCTCCACTTCATCAGGATGATCTCGCAAATATTGGGTGTAGACATCTAACTCTTGCAGATTTAGCAGCCCCATTCGCCGCGCAATTCGCCGCTTGATTGTGCCTTTTTTATAATGACTAAAGTCCACTCCCATCAAATCATGCAATAGCGTAAAGATAATCGTTAGAAGTTCTTCACTTTCGATAGAAATTGTTGCAGATTGATCATCAGGTTCATTAAGATAGATATCTGAATTGTTGGCTGCATTGTTGGCTGCATTGATAAGTGGATGCTGTGGATGTTTGCCCAGACTGATGTTGATCAGTTTGGCTCCGATTCCCGCAGGTGATAGCACAAAGTCTACATTTTCCGAAGCGATCGCAATTCTGGGCATCGTGGGAAATTCAGCTGTCGTTAAGTCTTGAGCAAAAGTAATCCCTCCTGCTGACTTGATTACACCCAGCCCTTCTGCGCCATCTTCATTACTTCCCGATAACACGATCGCGATCGCCAGATTACCGCGATCGGCTGCTAATGAACTAAAAAATCCATTGATCGCCATATATCGACCCTTAACAAGTTGACGCGATTGCAACTTCAAAATTCCTTGCTCTAAAGTCATTAAAGTATTGGGCGGAATCACATATACTGCGTTAGGAGCAATCTTCATACCATCACTCGCCTCATTGACAGGCATTTGCGTTGAGTGCTGAAGTATCTCGCTTAACTGGCTATCATGATCAGGAGCTAAATGTTGAATCAGCACAAAGCCCATACCCGTATCAGACCCTAAGTTTTGTAGCAACTGCGTAAACGCCTCTAATCCGCCTGCGGATGCGCCAATCCCTACGATTATGAAGCTTTCTAATGGATGTTGCCCAGATTCTGACGACAGATCAGAAGTTTTTTTGGGGTTGGAGTGTGACTTAGAAGTCATCAACTTCTCTTTTTTATAGACTGATTTTGAGGTTAACATCATGTTTTAGAAAAAAATGTTAAGAATTTTCTAGAATATGATGTTAATCTAAATCGCCCTAAATCGCCCTAAATCGCCCTAAAAAAAAGAGGAGTTTCCCCTCTTTTTTTTAGGCTAAATCAACCAAATTCGATCTAACACATATCTTTAATAATCCTCTTAACAACTAATTCTTGAGCCTCAATGCTCTCGACTAGACGAAACTGCACCAGCGATCGCAATAAATTATGTTCAGGATATTTGACATGAAAGTATGTATTTCCTGCTAAATAATCAGTAAGAAACCGCAATCCCAACTCAAATGTAATCACTCTGACCGCATCATAAATATAAGCATAGTCATGTTCTGTCAAAAATGATCGCGCTGTCGAAAAATAGCCCTCTAAAATTTGTTGATAGAACTCTATCTCAAATCTTACATCTTCCCATTGCTCTGTCTCTTCACCCGCCAGATTGCATCCCGATCGCAAACAATCACCGATATCATAATGCACCAAACCTGACTTAACAGTATCGAGATCGATCACACTCACCGCGAGATTAGTCTGCTGATCAAACAAAATATTATTTACCTTCGGATCACCATGCATAACTCGCAATGCTAGCTTTCCTCTAGCTTTAGCATCTTCTAAAATATGCGCTAACTCATGGCGATCGCGGACAAATTTTAAACAATAATCTAATTCAGGCGATCGCCTCATCTCGCACTTAGCCAAAACCTCCTGATATTGCTGCAAATATCGCGGTGTAATGTGAAAACCTGCCAATGTATCAGCCAATCGCGCTGGCGCTAAATCACTAACCAAACAATGGAATGTCCCCAAAGCATAGCCAACTTCGCGCGCCTGTGCAGTATTTGCGATCGCATCAATAGATTGCGAACCCTCAATAAAACTAAGCGATCGCCAAAATTCACCATTCTCAGTTTGCCAATAGTCTAGTCCTTGCTCAGTCAGTAATACTTGCGGCACTTCCCAGCGCCGTTCAAGTGGATGCTTTTGCAAGCGATCGCGCACATGATCACCATAAATCCGCATATTCTGCATCACCAGTTTCGGCTCACGAAATACCTGCGTATTTATGCGTTGCAAGATAAACGGCTTAGCTTCTATCTCTTGTTCTATTGCTGACAAAGACACCAAAAAAGTATCATTTATATTGCCGCTACCAAATGATCTCACATCGGCAATTTGCTTTTGAGAAGAGAATTGCTGAGTAAATTTTTGGGCGATCGCGCTCAGCCTATCAAGTTCGTTATTTTGAGCCATAATTTTTGATAATATCGTAAAATCGAGACTGGAGATAACCAAATCTATGTATCAACCAATCCCGCCGCGATCGCCTCTCGAAACGATGCCTACGATGTACGATCTACCCAGTGAATTGGTAGGAGAATCTGGGTTGCCTGACGAATTTCATTGTATCCAAGCGGATTTACTGACCGAAACTTGTAAACCTGTTGATTATTTGCCAGATGATATTTTACTGGCAAGTGATCTCAATCTTTATTACGATCCTAGGCATACCAATTGGTACAAGCGTCCTGATTGGTACATGATCTTGGGTGTACCCAGAGCGACTCAACAGCAAGAACTAAGACTTAGTTATCTAATCTGGCAAGAAGGGGTAACGCCTTTTTTGATCGTAGAGTTATTGTCCCCAGGGACTGAAGATGATGATTTAGGACAACGGCTTAGAGAAGTTAATCAGCCACCGACTAAGTGGGAGGTGTATGAGCGGATTTTGCGAGTTCCTTACTATGTCGTCTATGATCGCTACGAAAATAATCTCAGAGCCTTTGAAGTTTCTGCTAACGTTTACAAGCCGATTCCTCTAGTTGAGCAGCGTTTCTGGATACCAAGTTTAGGATTAGGTTTAGGACTATGGCAAGGGAGTTATCAAGGAACAGAGGGACTGTGGCTACGCTGGTATGACAAATCAGGTTGGGTTCCAACTTCAGTAGAACGCGCAGATAGGTTGGAAGCATATTTGCGATCGCAAGGCATCGATCCTGATAATTTACCAATTTAAAATTTGCAGTAAAACATTATGTATCAACCAATCCCACCGCGATCGCCCTTAGAGACGATGCCAACGATGTACGATTTACCTAGTGAGCTAGTAGGAGAGTCTGGGTTGCCTGACGAATTTCATCTTATACAGGCGGCTTTACTAACAGAGACCTGTCAGCCTGTTGATTATTTGCCAGAAGAAATTTTACTGGCAAGCGATCTAAATCTCTATTACGATCCTAGTCATACTCAATGGTATAAGCGACCTGATTGGTATATGGTTTTGGACTTGCCAAAAGCTACGTCACAACCAGAAATGAGACTTAGTTATTTAGTATGGCAGGAAGGGATTGCCCCTTTTTTAGCGGTCGAATTGTTATCACCTGGTACAGAATCAGAAGATTTAGGGCGAAGATTGCGAGAGATCAATCAACCACCGACTAAGTGGGACGTTTACGAACGGATTTTGCGGATTCCCTATTATGTTGTTTACGATCGCTACGAAAATAATCTTCGAGTTTTTAAAATCTCAGGAAATCGTTATGAAGCGATCGCGTTATCAGAAAATCGCTTGTGGATCGAAAATTTAGGGCTAGGCTTAAGTTTATGGCAGGGTACTTATCGCAATTTTTCGAGTTTATGGTTGCGTTGGTATGATCGAACAGGTTGGATACCAACTTTAGCGGAAAAAGCTGAGACTGAGAGCCAGAGGGCTGAGACTGAGAGCCAGAGGGCTGAGGCTGAAAGTCAACGTGCTGATAAGTTGGCTGCATATTTGCGATCGCAAGGTATCGATCCTGATAATTTACCTTAAAGGTTAAATCAATGATTTCTGTATATAAGCATCCGTCTGATCGTTTAAATATATTCCTAAATGAATATCAATCTAGGTTAGAAGAGGCGCTTACCGCAATTGAGGTAAGCAAAAAATCTGACTCGGCTTCTGATGAATTTTCTCAAGCGCTTGCTGACCTTCATGTTTGTGCAACTGTGATTGAGCCTTATTCTGAGGGTTTGGTGGAAGCGATCAATCAATTTAGTGAGGATAGACCCGATTAAAAATGACAAAAATAACTCCATGCTACATTCTTCTGCCTGTTCACAATCGCCGCGAAATCACTCAAAAATTTATAGAATGTCTTAACTCTCAAACTTATCAAAACTATAAATTAATCTTGATCGATGATGGCTCCACAGATGGAACTGCACAGATGGTACAGAATCAAATATCTAATCAAATATCTAATTTAGAGATAATTACGGGAAAAGGGAATTGGTGGTGGGCAGGTGGCTTGCAGCAGGGAATTAACTGGCTCAAAGCTAATTCTCTCGATCCAAATGACGTGATTTTGATGATCAATGATGATGTATTCCTGAAGCCAGATTTTTTAGCGATCGCGATCGCACTTCTGCAAAAAATGCCCAACACACTACTACAAGCTCAAGGCTATAGCCTCCAAACTGATGACTGTCTAGATATCGGCTTAAACGTTAATTTTAATATTTTTACTTTTAATGAAGCTAAATCATCTCCAGAAATTAATTGTCTATCTACACGCGGCTTATTTATGCGTTGGCAAGATTTACAAAAAACAGGAGACTTTTATCCAAAGCTACTGCCGCATTACCTCTCAGACTATGAGTTTACAATGCGATCGCACCGCAAAGGATTAACTCTCAGCACTCATCCAGAGCTAAAACTCTGGCTAAACGAGGAGACCACTGGCTTTCATCCCAATGGAAAATTTCATTTTACATCTATATTAAAAAGATACTTCTCTCGGCGCTCTTCATCGAATAAAATTGATTGGACAATGTTTGTCTTATTAACTTGTCCCAAAGACAAAATATTAATCAATCTAGGACGAGTCTGGATAAATGGATTGGTTAAATTGTTTACAAAGTCATTCACAAAGAGTGCCGCATGACCACTTGGCAGTTAAACACTCCAGTCGCCTTCATCATTTTTAATCGACCTGATACAACTCGCCGCGTGTTTGAGATGATCCGTCAAGCTCAACCGCCTAAACTGCTAGTTATCGCCGATGGAGCGCGCGAAAATCATCCTAGCGATCGCCAAAATTGTGCAGCGGCGAAAGGAATAATCGCCGAAGTTGACTGGGATTGTGAAGTAACAACAAATTATAGCGATCGTAACTTAGGCTGTCGCGATCGCCTTGCCTCAGGACTAAACTGGGTATTTGAGCAAGTTCCCGAAGCGATTATCTTAGAAGACGATTGTTTACCCCATTCCAGCTTTTTTCGATTTTGCGAAGAGATGTTATTAAAATATCGTAATGACAATCGAATTATGCACATTGGCGGTAATAACTTTCAAATGCAAAAGAGTCGTACTAATGATAGTTACTACTTCTCTCGCTACAATCATTGCTGGGGCTGGGCAAGCTGGGGGCGAGCTTGGCAGCATTATGATGTAGACATGAAGTTATGGAATTTAATTAAAGATGGCGATTGGTTGCAAGACATTCTCCAAGATAGAAAATCGGTTAGAGAATGGAATCACAATTTCCAAAAAATTTATGATCTAACTACTGATTCTTGGGATTATCAATGGACTTTTGCCTGTTGGTTACAGAGCGGTTTAAGCATTTTACCCAATGAGAATCTCATCTCTAATATCGGTTTTAGTAAAGAAGCCACGCATACATTTCGCAAAAATCTGTTTGCTGATTTACCCCTGCAACCAATGCAATTTCCTTTAAAACATCCAATTGTCATGATCCGCGATCAACAAGCCGACAACTCCACCCAAAATCTAATATTTAGCCGCAGATTCATCGCTAGACTAAGAAGAAAGTTTTGGATTAGTTCAACTAGAAATATTTTTGTCTCATAAAGAACAGTTAAAATAACACTTAAAATATTAGTGGAACTCGGTATTAAACCTCAATAATATGTACCAACCAATCCCACCGCGATCGCCTCTTGAAACCATGCCCACAATGTACGATTTACCTAGTGAATTAATAGAAGAGTCTGGTTTGCCTGACGAATTTCATTGTATGCAGGCAGATTTGCTCAGCGAAACCTGCCAACCTAGTAGCTATCCACCTGAAGAAATATTATTAGCTAGTGATCTAAATCTATATTACGATCCTAGACATACGCAATGGTACAAACGCCCTGACTGGTATATGGTTCTTGGTGTACCGAGAGCTAGTCAACAGCGAGAGTTGAGACTTAGTTACTTAATATGGCAAGAGGGCGTTACTCCCTTTTTAATCGTGGAATTATTGTCCCCAGGGACTGAAGATGACGATTTAGGACAAAGGCTTAGAGAAATTAACCAACCACCGACTAAATGGGAAGTGTATGAGCGGATTTTGCGAGTTCCTTACTATGTTGTCTACGATCGCTACGAAAATAATTTGCGTGCTTTTAAGATTTCTGGTATACGTTATGAGTCAATTGCCATTGCTGAAAATCGTTTTTGGCTAGAAGAATTAGCAATGGGATTAGGCTTATGGCAAGGAGTATATCAAGGCGCTGAGGGTTTGTGGTTGCGCTGGTATGACCACAGAGGTTGGCTAGCAACTCTAGCAGAGCAGGCTGAGTCTGAGCGTCAGCGTGCTAATAAATTAGCCGCATATTTGCGATCGCAAGGCATCGATCCCGATCATTTACCTGTCTAAAACCTCATGACATTAATAGCCGATCCTCATTCGCAAAAGCGTAAACAATTTATTAATCTGGTCTTGAAATATGTAAAAAAGGATCGTGAAGCAGCATAGAATTTTTAAACAAACGGACTTGGACTAATCCCGTGACAAATCTTAAATAATATTATTAAACAAGCTCCTGTTGTTGTCGGTGGTGTAGCCACAAGATTGTATATGCCTGAAAGAATGACTCTTGATCAGTTTTCCTTGCAATAATTCTTTCTCAGACCAAGATAACTGGTCAATCCGTTTATATTTCTCGACTCCACCACTATCATCAACTAGACGGTTAGACTTGAGTGGACAGTAATAAATCTTGCCGAAGTTGTTATCAACCTCTGCCATCAGGCTTTGAGTCGCATACCAACTATCCATCAACACAGTCTGAAATGGTAATTGTTTGCTATGCACTAATCCCTTAAGCATGTCAGACACATGGTCTAACTTGCTCTTGCCATCACCGTTAGGGTCATAAGTCCGATAGTCTACCACCCAAAACTCATGACGTTTGAAGTTGACATAGATACAGTTAACTAATCCTATTCCTTGTACAACCCCATGCTCGTTGCCACTGTATTGCCTTTGTGCCATTTC